>CAZPVJ010000001.1:0-25621 GCA_964590005.1 uncultured Alteromonadaceae bacterium
GAACCTGCCAGAGACAACAGCTGAACAAGACTGGTTTGCGCCCTTGTGGCTGCAACTAGGCTCACCTTCACCCAGGTATCTGCGATCGCGGTAGGACGACGACTAAGACGAAAAAGACGACGACTGACTGAGATGGTGGCCGGCGTGGCCCGTTGGGATCTGGTCAACAGTTTGCGGTTGGCTCGTCGATAGGCGCAGACAAGCACGAAGCCGGCATCCTGATTAGTTCTACACCTAGAGGTCCGCTTTCGCCTAGAAGTAGACAACAGTCTATGCTTCTCCAAGTACAAAAAAACGGGAAGTTAGTAGATGACTGAATATGAGCTAGAGGATGTTTTAACCTCGACAACTAACGCGTCTTTAGAGGCATTTACCATATACATTACGTTGGTCGCCAGTTACCTAATCGTCGCTTACATTGCTGGGAGAAATCTGACGCATCAACAAATCCTGATTGTTTCAATTCTCTTTGTGTTCGCTGCACTGCTGGCAACTTTTTCTGCTTACAGCTATCTGGCGCGAGCTATCCCAATGGCTGATGCTTTAGAGCTCATGCACCCTGGTCGACGTTACGGGGCTCAGCCTTTTACTGCTTATTGGATAGGCATCCTTATGCTTATGGGTGTACTCGCCTCCTTGTATTTTATGTGGCAAGTGAGACACACCAAGACTGAGTAACCGCTATGAGCTGAAATCGGACGGTTTGAGGGATATTTTGTAAGCCCCTGCTAGAGGCTGGTTGTTCGGGGTAAGCAGCTCGCGATATCGAGTACATATAAAAAAACAGTGAGCTATGTGGCTAATTCGGTCCGTCTCACACCGACCAAATTTGCCGGTTAAAACAGCGCCTCCAGGCCCTTTTTTTACCGAAATGCGGAATCCTCACAATTTCCCGGAATTACCTGCCTCGGGAGCAGTCGCAACTGGGCGACGAAAAAATAGCCATATAAAACAACAAGATACAGATTTCCCCAGCGCTATTTTAAGCGCCGTCCTCGGTGATATATGCCCCCAAAACCCGTAACCCCGATGGGTCAGGTGACTCGTTGCTGGCTTAGTCCCTGAAATGTGACCCTGTAGTCAGGGACAAGAAAACAAGACGTGTACATCAGAGAGGATGCTGTTATGAGAGACGCGCGAACTACAGACGACCAACCGTATACCAAATTCCGCCCGGGGCGATTCTTTAAAGATGGCGGGAAGTGGTTCTTCCACACTCGTGAGGGTACTTTCGAGGGGCCCTTCGAGAAGCGCGCGGAGGCCGAGATCCGGCTGGAGGAATATATCCGCATTGCCCGGTCCGGATTCATGAATCTCGGTCGCGAGCTGACTTTGCAACCGCTGGAAATGCGCTGGCGCTAACCGCGCTCCGGGTTGATAGTCAGGGGAATGGTTCTTTTGGACGGTTCCTCTGGTACTTCCCGAACCAGTTTCGGCACGAGGTAGCCGGGTAATCTGGCAGTCATTTCCCGCACTATGGCGATGCCTTTGGGTTCGGTGACATTGAAATGATGTGCCCCCTGAACCGGGTCCAACAGATGCAGGTAGTACGGCAACACACCTGCCCCATGCAACGCGTTACTGAGTGCTACCTGCGTATCAGCTTTATCGTTGACCCCCTCCAGCAAAACTGCCTGGTTGAGCAGGGTAGCGTTCCACTTCCTTAACGCCCTCAAGGCTTCGGTAACCTCGGTATCAATTTCATTGGGGTGATTGCAGTGCACGACCACCACCAGTTTAAGCCGCGTTGAACCGATAGCAGACCGAAGCCCTTCATTTACCCTCGTGGGTAAAACAATGGGTAAGCGCGTGTGTATCCTCAGGGTTTTTACATGCGCAATTGCGGCTACGGCCTCCGCCAGTTCTCTCAATACACCGTCGGTAGCCACCAGCGGGTCGCCACCGCTCAGGATGACCTCACTAATGCTTTTGTCCTGGGCGATATAAGCCAATGCCTCGCGCCATTGTGCCCGACTGTTGCGGTTGTCCTCGTACGGAAAGTGGCGACGAAAGCAGTATCGACAGTTAACGGCGCAAGTGCCGGTAACCAGCAGGAGAACGCGCCCCTGATACTTGTGGATGATGCCTGGTTGGGGATTGGCCTGGCCGGTTTCAGCCAGCGGATCACTGCTGTACCCGGGGGTGAATTCCAGCTCCGCCCTGGAGGCCAATACCTGTCGCAACAGCGGGTCATTTGCATCACCGCGCTGCATTCTGCGAATGAACGATCGTGGGACTCGTGTGGGAAAGTCCTTGCTGGCGGCCTCGGATAGGCCAACATTTTCGGCCGATAGCGCCAGCAGGCTTAGCAATTCCCCCGCATCGGTCACCACGTCCCGCAATTGCTGCTGCCAGCTATCGTGCTCGGTTTTGCTGTAAGCCAGTTTGGTCAATGATAGAGCCGGTGGTTTAAGGGGGGTATATCTTAACAGCCGCGTTCGGTGCTGGCTTGCGTAGTCGTATACGGTTTGAGCCGGTAGCCTTTAACCGATGCGATCCCTTATCGCATAAAACAGCATGCCTGCAACCAGCCCTGGCCAGCGTAGCAGGGTGCCACCCGGAAAGCGCTGAGAGGGTACTGAGGCCATGACGTCAAAGCGCTCGGCGGTGCCACTGATTGCCTCGGCAATTAACTTACCCGCCAAGGTAGCGATTGGTACCCCGTGGCCTGAATAGCCGTGAGCGTAGAACACCTGGGCCGAAAGACGCCCGAAATCCGGCATGCGGTTCATGGTAATAGCCAGCGTGCCGCCCCAGCCGTAATCAATTCGGGTTTCGGCCAGCTCGGGGTAAATCTTCAGCATATATTTGCGAACAAATGCGGGTATGTCGGTGGGAAACCGTCGGCTATAGGTCTCGCCACCACCAAAAAGTAGTCGATTGTCTGCCGAGAGTTTCCAGTAGTTGATAACGAAGAGGCTGTCGGACATGGAGGTATCGTCCCGAATAAGCTGTCTCGCCAGCGGCTCTGACAAGGGTTCGGTCGCCAGCATGTAGTTATTGATCGGCATAATGCGGCCAGCGGTCCTGGGCTCCAGTTTTTCCAGGTAGCCATTGCAAGCCAGTACGAGGAAGTCGGCGGTCACGGTTCCCTGGTCGGTTTTAACCTCGACCTTATCGCCTTCCCGGTAAGAGAGTACACGACTGCCCTCGTGCAAGGTCGCGCCCAGCGTATCAGCGGCCCTGGCTAATCCCAGAGCATAATTTAAAGGATGAAGGTGCTTGCAGCCTGTGTCGAGGGAGCCGCCATGAAAACCCTGACCCGAGGTCATATCTCCCAGTTCGGGTGCATCCACATAGCGGATCTTGTCGTAGTTGTAGACTGCACAGAGGTGCTCGACCTCTTCCTGTAACTCCCCCGCATCTCCCGACTTGGAAGCCACGTGCAGGTTGCCGGTTTTAAGTTCGCAATCGATAGCATACTCGCTGATCAGGCCGGAAACCGTGTCAACCGCTTCCAACCCCAGTTGCCACAGGGCTTTGGCCTGGTCCAGGCCGACCATTTTTTCCAATTGCAGTTGGTCAGCTCGCTGACCGGTGCCCACGTGCCCACCGTTACGCCCTGAGGCGCCCCAGCCCACGCGATTTGCTTCCAGCAATATTACTTTGTAGCCGGCTTTGCACAGGTGTATGGCTGAAGATAGCCCGGTGTAACCGCCACCGATAATGCAGACATCTGCTGCAGATTCGCCTTTCAGCGGCGAATAAGTGTGGGTCTCATTGGCAGAAGCCGCGTACCATGAGTTGACGTGTTCTTCATATTGCATAGGCGTATGATAGTCGCACCGGCAAAATAGCCGGATAACACGTTAGGGTTAGCCCTATTGAACCCGTAAATGGCCTGCTGCGATACTGGCCGTTTTCCGCAACCGGATAGTGTATGGATTCCGACACGCAGGCCATCAAGGACTGGCTAAAGAAGCACCAGATCTCTGAGGTAGAGGTTCTGGTCCCCGATATGACGGGCAACGCCCGCGGCAAGTTCATCCCGGCCCAGCAGTACCTGGATCTGGGCGACCCCAAATTGCCCGAAAGTATCATGATTCAGACGGTAACTGGCGAGTACTCCGATGACCACTGGGATTTCGTTGAGCCCACGGACACCGACATGATACTAAAGCCCGATACCAGTAGCCTGCGGGTTGTTCCCTGGGCCAGGGAGCCGACAGCACAGATTATCCACGACTGCTACACGATGGATGGCGAGCTGCATCCGCTGTCCACCCGTAATGTGCTGCGCAAGGTGCTGAAGCTATACGAAGACGACGGATTAACACCGGTCGTGGCGCCCGAGATGGAATTCTATCTTGTTGCCAAAAACACCGATCCGGATAACGTGCTGACGCCGCCCCACGGCAGATCCGGTCGAACGGAGTCAGCGCGCCTGTCTTACAGCATCGATGCGGTCTCTGAGTTCGAGGACTTTGTCGAGGACATGTACGACCATGCGGATGCGCAGCAGCTTCAGGTCGACACGCTTATCCACGAAAATGGCGCCGCCCAGATGGAGATTAATTTCCTCCATGGGGACGCCATGTCTCTGGCCGATCAGGTGTTCGTATTCAAGCGAACAGTCCGCGAAACAGCACACAAGCACGGCATCTATGCGACCTTTATGGCCAAGCCGATGCAGAGCGAACCCGGCAGCGCCATGCACATTCACCAGAGCCTGGTGCGCAGCGATAGCGGCGATAACATTTTTGTGGACGACGAGGGCAACACCACGGAGGCATTCATGTCATATATCGGTGGGCTGCAGCGCTATACACCGGAATTGATTGCTCTCTACGCTCCCAACGTCAATTCTTACCGGCGTTTGGCCCCGGACATTTCAGCACCGATCAATTTGAACTGGGGTATCGACAATCGCACCACAGCGTTCCGGGTGCCGCACAGTTCTCCGGCCGCCACTCGGGTCGAGAACCGCTTTCCCGGTGCGGACGCCAACCCCTATCTGGCCTTTGCCGCGACTTTGGCCAGCGGTTACCTGGGAATGAAGCACGGCATGCAGCCCAGCGAGCCGCACCAGGGCACGGCTAACGATGAAGACGTGGAGGTGGCGCGGACCCTGGAGGAGGGTTTGCGCTTGTTGCGAAATTCCGAGGAGGTGCAGCAGGTTTTTGGCGACCTGTTCCTGCGTGCCTACTCTGCGGTCAAGCTCGATGAATTCGAAGAGTTCAACCGTGTGATCAGCTCGTGGGAACGTGAGCACCTGCTGTTGCAGGTCTGATGTAATCAGCACGAGATGAGCGACGCCAGCACATTTCTGGGCTCTGACCGCCGTTATCGGCTGTTCACCGCCGTTAAATACCTGACTTATCTGCTGCTGAGCTTCAATGTCTATCTCTTTTTGAGCGAAGAGTTACAGGCGGTTCAACATACCTTCAGTGATGGCGTTGCGCCCGGTCAACTGATTCAGGCTTTTTCGGCTTCCATCGACACGGCAGCCTGGGTGATTCTGTTGTTGTTGTTCGAGCTGGAAACCTCGGTGTTGGATGACAGTCGTATTCACGGTTGGGTGAAGTGGTGCCTGCATGGGATTCGAGGGGTCTGTTATCTTGCCATCGTCTACGCGTTTACCGGCTACCTCGCTGAGCTCAACATGATGACCAGCGTCTCACCCCTGAGTGGGATCGATTATTGCCAGCTGGCGGGGAAGGACTGGTCCCTGCTGCTGGATCTGGATGACTATGCGCCTATTGATGCGGAAAATTGCACAGCCATTGCCGCTGAAGCGTTCAGGATCGATAGTTTCAACATTGTTGCAGAGCCAGAGGTTTTGCGAGGGGCCCAGTACCTGGCGTGGGTGGATGTAATCAATTCCGGCGCCTGGATCCTGGTGGTGATTGTCTTGGAAAATGAAGTGCGCTTGCAGTTGCGGGGCAATCTTTCGGCACAGATTATTTACAGTACGCGGTACGTCAAATACACACTGTATACAATCCTGTTTGGCGCTGCGGCTTACTGGGGGGTTGAGGGCTCCTTCATCGATTTCTGGGACGCCAGCCTGTGGTTGTTCGCGTTTATTTTTATAGAGCTCAATGTGTTTGAGTGGCAACAGGAAACCCGGCAGGCGAACAAGGCCCAGGCCTGAGGAATACCATGTTTACGGCAGACGATTTATCCAGCCTGCGCTGGGATGACACCAGTGGTGCGGTGGAAATTATTGACCAAACACTGCTGCCCCACACCCTGCGCTGGTGTCACCTTTCGACCCTCGCAGAATTTTGTCACGCGATTTCAACCATGCAGGTGCGCGGTGCGCCGTTGATTGGCATTACTGCGGCCTATGGCCTGGCTAATGCCCTGGCTGATGACCCCTCTGACGACAACCTTGCGCTCGCCAGCCAGACCCTGACCGCAACCCGTCCCACGGCGGTAAACTTGCAGTGGGCGCTTAATCAGGTAAACCGCGCGGTTTCGGCGTTGCCAGAAGATGATCGCGCTTTAGCCGCGCTGAATGCCGCTCATGAACTGCGCGCTGCCGATATCGAGGTTTGTGCCCGTATCGGGAGTAATGGCGCCGGCGTTTTGCCACCGGACAATGGCGACGTGCTGAATGTGATGACCCACTGCAATGCCGGCTGGCTGGCGACTATTCAGTGGGGTACCGCACTGGCACCGGTCTACCAGGCCGTGGCACAGGGCCGTTCAGTTCATGTCTGGGTGTCGGAAACGCGGCCTCGCAACCAGGGCATGAACCTGAGTGCCTGGGAATTGCAGCGAGCAGGCGTTCCCTGCACGGTTGTTGCAGATAATAGCTGCGGCCTGTTAATGGAGCAGGGCCGGGTCGACTGTGTCATCGTGGGTAGTGATCGCACCGCCGCCAATGGTGATGTCTGCAACAAGGTGGGCACCTACCTGAAAGCACTGGCCGCGAGGGCCAACAAGGTGCCGTTTTACGTAGCTCTGCCCGGCTCTACCATTGACTGGCAATGTGCCAGCGGTGCGGACATTCCGATCGAGGAGCGCGGTGAAGCAGAGATACTGTCAATACTGGGTCGGGACGCAACGGGAGAGCTGCTAGAGGTTCGTCTCGCCGCTGCCGAAACCAGGGCCTACAACCCTGCGTTCGACGTGACCCCGGCCGCGCTGGTTACAGGCCTGATCACTGAGGCGGGTGTATTTACAAGCAGTGCAGAGGATCTGGTGGAATTACGTAATCGACTTGCCTAGATTTTCTCGTCCAGGCCAATGTGGTCGATGCGTGGATACTCGCGCCATTTGAAGGTCTGTTGATGGTCGCAAATCATGCAGCGGTGCTCTATCTCACCAGTCTTTGGGTCCATTTCACCGGTACGCGCCATCATCCCCTGCCCGCAGGCATCGCACTGGTAGGTGACCTCGATGGTTTTCACCTCGCGCTTGATTTCAGCCATGCTCGATCTCCTTGTGATGCCTGAGTCTATGCTACCTCGACAAAGGGCGGGGCAGAAGGGGCTCGTGTATCGAGCTGTCGCTGTTGCTCAATTACGCCCCGCAACCAGCTGCCACCATCCGCGTCATGCAAAATTTCACCGACACCAGCGGGATGTCTCACGGTCAACTCGACCGAGGATGATTTGAGCTCATGGGGTAGTTCCATGGCGGCGAGAGACTCAAACAGGGTCTGCGCATCGAAGTCCAGGCTCATCTGTTCGACTCGCTCATTGCCGGTGCGGGGGCACAGTGCCGCATCCAGCCTCAAAACTTGCAGGGCGTCTGTTGGGTCTACCCCGAGCTGGTAGTGATGATCGCGAATAACCTGCTCAATCATGGAATACAACCTGGTGCGATCGGCCAGTACTGCCAGGTAAATTCGATTGCGCCCCTCGTAGATCGCCATTCGATCCTGCTCGCTCAGCTCGCCTATCTCGGTGGAAAATGTTCTGAGGATGCTGCGCAGAATTGTTCGTAAGAGGGGTGAAACGGGTACCTCCCCCCGCAAGGCCAGCAGCCTGGTTGTCAGCGGTAGTATGTGCCCGTGCACCAGCAGGATATGAGCGCTGATCAGGAAATAACCCTCTTCACCCTGCTCACGATCGAAGCTGTGACAGGCCACGACATACTCACCTTTGGCTTTCCCGTAGCCCGCCACCGGGATAGCCTCGATTTTGTATTCGTCGCGCCGTTGGTAAAACTCGGTGCCGGGCAGTAGCGTGTAGCCAAAGATATTGATGTTGGGAAACGTAGCCAGCAAGCGATCGAGGTTCCGCTCAAACTCTGGTAGCTCATCTCCCGGTAGTCCCCAGATCAGCTCCGCCGCGATCGGTACGCCCTGTTCTGACATGCGCTTGGCGATTGGCTGGTACTCATTGGAGCTCATGTTCCGGCGGTTGCTGAGGCGCAATGCCTCCGGTGTGAGTGTTTGTAATGCCAGTTGGTAGTGAGGCAGCAGAGCGTTTTCATGCAATAACAAGGCTATTTCCTGCACTTGTCGACTGTGCTTTTTTGACCAGGAAGTCGCGAATGATGTGGGTAATCCCGTGCGCGTTTTCAGTTCTACCAGCAGTTGTGCTTTGTCCAGATCCTGCTTCAGTGCGCCGAAGTTGGAATCTGCGAGCCAGATGTCCTGGATGCCGGCAGTTATGATGCGCTCCCAGTCGTCGCGTATGCGGGACAGGGACCACTGGTACATCTTGCTGCCAATCGCCCCGGTGCCCCATTCACAGAATGCGCACTTGAAAGGGCAGCCGCGGCTGGTCTCGTAGGCGATGGATTGGTAGCGCGGTTGACCCTGCTCGTCTGTCAGCTGCAGTACATCTAACGGTGATGGAAATTGGTCCAGGTCGCGGCAGCGCTCCCGGGGGTGTGTGCGATGGACTGTACCGTTTTCCAGGTAGGCCAGACCGTCAATAGTGTGCCATTGAGCACTATCCTGGCAATCCAGAAACTCCTGGAAGCTGATCTCCGCCTCACCGAGAAAAATGAGATCCAGTGGATCTACCCCCAGGTAGTCCTCAGCCTGTTGCACATGAGGACCTCCGGCAACACACAGTAGCTCCGGCATCATCGCCTTGAGGCGGCTTAACAGTTCCAGGAATTCCGCCGCATTCCAGGTGTAAAAACTGAAGCCAATCACGGGCGATAACCCCGCTGAAAGTGCTTTTTTGGCGATTGCCAATCCTCTGGCCTGCCATTCCGCCAGCCAGGGATCGATATCTTCGGCAGCCTGGAAGTGGATCAGCTCAATATGGGTATCGCCCGCCCGCACGCCGTGCTTACGGTAGTACGAAGCAAGTGCGGCGGTTGTTGTGGGGGGCGCATTGAACTGCTCCGAGTCCATGCTGAGTAACCAGACGGGGCGTTTCAACGGAGCGGCTTCCTGAACATTCCAAAGCAGGCAATGTAGCCGATCATGCAGAATTTAGCGAGGAAATGACACTTCACGCTTCACGGTGGAGCGTGGGCAGGTAACCTGTGACGGTCGGCGGCCTTAGCCGCAGGCCGCGCAGTCAGATGTCATCGAACTCCAGGTCGTAAAAACCGAGTTCATCCCGCAAGCGTTTTTCTTCCAGTCTCAGCTCGGCTTTACGGCGCTTCTCTGCCAGTAGCTTCTTACTGCTTGCCATTGGGGTTGGTTCCTCAAACTCGTCATCGACCATGTCGTCTAATGCGGGTTCAAAGACTTCGTCCAAAGGCTCGACGTTGGCGGGTTCCTGATTACGTTCGCCCATAAATCACCTCCAGATGATTTAATTCAGGGGTCCCATGGACACGATTCCCCGTGTCCTTGGCGGAGTAAATCAAATTTTGAACGTGGAATCGAACCTTTTTTGACAGCAAATAGTGGTACTTTTTGTCAGCTTTTTGAGAGGGCGGCTCGCTCCCTTCCCTGGGATCCTTGCGTGGGTTTGCACTTCCTTATGCGCTCTTCCCTGAGCTTTACGGCTGTAGCGAGCCGCCCACATCAGCAATGCAAATTGTGCGCCAGCTTGCCGCACACGTTACGCTGCGTAATTCGTGATACCAGGGTGTTGAAATAGACAATCTGGACGCGCCCGGACATGTCCGCGATTCAGGACGAGGCGGACACCAGTCTGACGATCATCTCGGCAACCTGGTCGGCATTGCCCGCCGTGGCGTCCACGGTATCGGTAGCGTGGCGCTCATACAGTGGTGTGCGCTCCAGGTAGATTTCGGGAAAACTTTGGCTGCTGTCGTTAGCTACACCACGGTCGGGCGTAGCCGCTACCCGCGGCTCCAGGGTCGCCAGATCCGCCTGAAGGTAGACTACCGGGCCAGCCGCACGCAGTCGCGCCATCACCGGCTCACTGTAGACTGCGCTACCGCCTGTCGACACAACTGCGTTCTCGAGCTTGAGCGTCATCAGCACCTCCTCTTCGATCTCACGAAGTTTCAGGTAGCCCTCCCGGTCCAGAATATCCTGCAGGGTTGCAGCTTCGCGCAGCTGTATATCGAGGTCGGAATCAAGAAACTGTCTGCCCAGCTGTTTCGCTAATATGACGCCAACCGTGCTTTTGCCGACCCCGGGCATACCGATAAGGCTGATCGTCCCCGGTGCTGTGATTACGTTTTCCAAAGCCTCTTGTTTCCCTTGAAAAGACCCTCTCTATTATCGCCGTGAGGAGAGCTTGTGCATAGGCATTTCACTTGCGTGACCAGAAGTCACTGGTTAGAGTGGCGGGCTTTGATGACTACCCGCGGGGCGCCCAACACATGAGCTTACTGACTACTCCCCTGGATGCCCTGCACCGCGAGCTCGGAGCCAAAATGGTACCGTTCGCCGGCTATGACATGCCGGTGCAATACCCGTCAGGCATCATTAAGGAACACCTGCATACTCGCTCTGATGCGGGGCTCTTCGACGTGTCACATATGGGCCAGGTCCTGATTGAGGGGGAGGGGGCCGGATTGGCACTGGAATCACTGGTACCCGTTGACGTGCTCGGCCTGGGCGACAATCAGCAGACCTATGCGTTGTTTACCAATGAACGCGGCGGTGTGTTGGACGACTTGATTATCACGCGGTGGTCTGAGGACCGCTATTTCCTGGTGGTGAATGCAGCGTGTAAGGAACGTGATATTGCGCATCTGCGCAAACACCTTGGCGGCATGACCATTACCGTGCTGGAGCAGCAGGCTCTGCTTGCCCTGCAGGGGCCCGGTGCCCGTAAGGTCATGGCGCAGCTTTGCCCGGAGGCCGCTGACCTGGTGTTCATGACAGGCAGCAAAGCTGTCCTTGATGAAGTAGAACTCTATGTCACCTGCTCCGGTTATACCGGCGAGGATGGGTTCGAAATTTCTGCACCTGCCGCTGCTGCCGAGGCGCTGGCCCGCCGAATTTTAGCGTTTGCTGAGGTTGAGCCGATTGGACTGGGTGCCCGTGACTCTTTACGGCTGGAAGCGGGGTTGTGTCTTTATGGCCACGAGTTAGCGGAAGACATCGATCCGGTGCAGGCGGGGCTTGTCTGGTCGGTGAGTAAGGTACGGCGGGCAGGCGGCGAGCGAGAGGGCGGTTTTCCTGGTGCAGATATCATCCTGGCCCGAATAGCGGAGGGGCCGTCATTACGTCGCGTAGGACTTACCGTTGAAGGCAAACGTCCGGTGCGTGAAGGGCAGCAGGTGTTAGACAGCGATGGCAATACGGTGGGCAGTGTTTGTTCTGCCTGTTACGGTGCCAGTGTTGGCGGGCCTATTGCCATGGCCTATGTCGAGCGTGCCCAGGGCCAACCCGGTACACCACTCACTGTCGATGTCCGTGGCAAAGCTGTGCCGGTGACGGTTACCAAGATGCCGTTTAATCCGCAGCGCTACCATCGGGGTTAAGTCGGCTGGGCAGTGCCGGCTGGCGCAGGCTCTGCAGTATGAACGCCGTCTTGCGCAAGGGTGTCAGTAGGCGCTGCCAGGGAAGCCCGGCCAGCGGGCGGCGCAGTAGCCAGAGCATTGTCGCCAATAGTATTACCGAGATCACAAAGAACAGCAGGCTAATCCACGCGCTGGAATAATCGACCGGATTGGCGCTGCTGCCTGGCGCCGCTTCGATGTTTACTGCGGGCAGCTCCAGTAGAACCAGTTGCCTGCTTTGCGTGTTCCACCACAGAAATTCGCGTGCCGGCAGCGTGTAGTTACCCGCCTTTTGCACGATGTAGCTGATCGTTTCCACGCGGGTCGCGTTCATTTCCCCTCGGTCGTTGCTCTCATCGAGCTTCGGTGGAAGGGGGTAGGCTTGCAGGCCCTCGAGTGACTCGGCCTCGAAGCCCGGCAACATCATCGCCATGACATCACTGGCTCGAAAGCGAATTTCCCGCTCGATAGCATCCCCGACGATCAGGCCTTGTAAGCTACGGTCAAATTTTTGGTCTACGGCAAATGCCGGGCTCGCCACCCAGAAATCCGCCTGTGCCAACGCAGCGGGAACCGTGGCACTGAAACGCAGGCCAGGAGCCTGAATACGGCCGCTGAGATTACCCCCCTGAGGATCGTTGACTTTGACGATCAGATCGATCGGCGGCAGCTCGAACGGGCCTTCCCGCTGCGGGTACACGTCCAGCGTCCAGCGCTGCACAACCCAGCTCTCACCATTGCGCTGCTCGCTGGCGTTGCTGGCGAAGGCTTCCGTTTGCAGGATAACCAGACCCGGTACCTCTGGCGGTACGATGCGAGTGCCCCCTGTAAACCATCGATTGGTGGATATCTTCAGTTCCAAGGCGAGCTTCTGGCCCGGAACGATGTTATCCGCGGGCAATAGACGGCTTTCGACAAGCAGGGCGCCCTCGGCGAGCAGGTCGGCCGGGGTCCGGGCCTGATCGCTCGCCAGTGCGTGTGTCGCCAACAGGCAAAGGCCCAGCGCTGTCAACCAGTGTCTCATCACGGCGTAACGCCCTGGCCGTCTCGGGATAGCTGCATACCGAACTTTATCGCCAGAAAGTTGGAAGGGTCCTGCTGAACGCCCCGTAGCCACATTTCCGCGGTCGCGGGATCCTGAAGTATTTCCTCGGCGCTGAACTGCAGGAGTTCAGCGGTCTGCCAGGTCAGCTCGTCAGCGCCCTGTGCCGGTATGGCATCATCACTATCCAGGCTCTTTTCTTCCCCACTGACGCCGTCCTCAGGCACCTGGCTCTCACTGATCCGGTTTATTTCATCGATCAGTGCCTGCACCCGATCGCGATTGGCGGCGGCGCCGGGATAGCCCGGATTGCGGGCCAGCAATCTGTCATAGCGATTGACCGCGCGCACATAGTCGCGGGCATGCGCCCGTGCGTTGGCCTCATTGAACAGGGCATCATCGCTGTCACTGCGCGCAAAATACTCCGCCGCCAGCATGAATTCCTCGGCGTAGTACCAGGCCAGGGCCTGCCATTGTGGGTTCTGGAAGCGCCGGGCCGCCTCGCGGTACTTCCCCCTGGCCATCAGGATGCGGCCCTGCTGGTCGGAAGTAAGCCAGAGGTCTGCAAACCAATGGCCCGTATCCTGGCTGATGCTTATCTGTTTGTTGTTATCCTGCGCCATCGCGGGCGCAGGGACTTGCCACAGCAGCAGTGGCAAAGCCAGCCAGCACCATGTCAGGGTCCAGCCGCGTCTGAACCACATCAGCCATAGTGCCATGGCGGGGAACAGCAGTGGGTAGCCGCTATCCAACCAGGGCAGGGCGCTGTCCTCAATTACGATATAGTGGCTATCAACCCTGCGATCCACCTTGCGCATATCATTGTCATCAATGGTCAGGGAGATGTAATCCCCCCCGCTGGCTGACGCCAACGCCTCCAGCGAACGCCGCTCAAGGGGTACCTGGCCGTCCGCCACAACCTCGCTACCGACACCGACGATCAGGAGTTGGTGCGGATGTTGGTCGAAGTAGTCCTCGAAGGCGTCGCGGCTGTCACTGCCTGTGCCGTCGGTGAACAACACGATACTGGCCGGGGCTGTAGACTCTCGCAATACCGTATCAACTTCGGGCAGCGCGTACTCGGGAAACTTGCCTTCCCTGGGCATGATTCCGGGTTTTATCGCCGCCAGGTACTGGTTGATGATCTCCCGATCAGCAGTCAGGCTCAGCACGGTATGGGCGCTGCCGGAGAATACGATCAGGGCCGCCGGCTTATCCGGACGCAGCGCCAGCAGCTCGCCAATCTTTTGCTTGGCGCGACGTAGTCGGCTGGGTTGAATATCGCTTTGCTCCATCGAGCGTGACGCATCCAGCACAATCACCATTGCCGCCTCGTCCTGGCTCAGGGGCGAGGGTTGCTGGCGCCAGGAAGGTCCCATAAGCACAACCAATAGCAATAGCAAAACGGCTTGTGAGAACCGGCGGGGGTTCAGCCAGCGAGAGTCAAACTGCCTGACCCTGAGGTGTTCGAGAAGGTGTGGGGCGATAATGCCACCAAACATGTCACGACTCGCGGAGCGCTTGTTCATCATCCAGTAGATTCCCACCCAGGGGATGAGAACCAGGGCCCATGCTGGGCGCAGGAAGTGAAAGTGCTGCAGGAATTCCAGTTCAGTCAGCATGAGCATCTCGCAGCTTCCACCAGGTTCGCCAGGCGCCCCAGCTGTGGTATAGCCAGTACAAGAGGAAGATCAGGGCGATAGGTAGCCAGTGAAAGCTTTGTCGCGGGCGGAAGCTGACAGTCTCGTAGAGTTCGGGCTCCAGTTCAGCGATGGTATCCGCCGCCTCGGCAAGCTGCACCCGGTCCAGGGCCTGGAAGTCCTTGCCGCCTGTTACCTCGGAGACGCGCTGGATCGTCTTCAGGTCAAGCGCCTCTTCGCCCACGGCCTCCGGGTCGCCGATGGCGATGGTATAAATACGGATGTCATGGGTTGCAGCCACTTTGGCGGCGTCGATGGGCGGAACCGTGCTGCCGGTATCGTTGCCGTCGGTCAGAATGATCAGAACCCGGTTGTCGGAATCCCCTTCCAGAAACAGCTTGATCGCCAGCCCTATGGCATCGCCAAATACCGTGGACTGCCCGGCCATGCCGATCTCGGTCTCCCGCAGTAGTTGCCCCCATACCGCATGATCGTCGGTGAAAGGTGTCTGCAGATAGGCGGCGCTGCCAAACACTATAAGGCCCAGCCGGTCTGACGCATGCTGCTCTCCGGCATTTGCCAGTACATATTTGACCGCTTCCAGCCGGTCCACCTCGGTGCCATCGGGCAGTGTAAAATCCCGTGCTTCCATGGATCCAGACAGGTCCACCGCGACCATCAGGTCACGGCCTGACTTCTGCTGCTCCACGGGAGCGCCGACCCAGGTTGGCTTGGCGGCGGCGACGACCAGGCAAAGCCACATAAAGCCCACCAGGAAACGCTGGCTGCGGTCGCGTTGGACGATCATCGCGCCGGTTTCTGGTCGTTCCTCGCTGAGTTCCACCAGGGTCGAGAAAAAGGGTACTTTCACGGAATCTCGGCTCTGCTTGTAGGCGGGTATCAGGCGCATGACCAGCGGTAAGACCAGCAGAACCAGCAGCCAGGGATGTGTCAGCTCAAGCACCTTGGGTTGCCTCGTGGTGACACCGTATCCACTGCGCGGAGGCTTTCAGTAGTTCATTGCGCAGGCCTGTCTCTATTGGGATTGGCCGATAGCTACCTTCCGCCAGCAGCTTACTGAGTTCTGGGCTGAAAGGCGCGGGTTCGCAGTGCTCATTGAGAAACCGGGGCCAGGGCTCACCGTTCAGCCTGGCCGTCGCCGGTCGACCGTAGGCAGTGACCGCTGTAATTTTGAGTAGCTCGTTGACATCCGCCAGCCAGTGTTCGGTTGAAGGCAGCTGCGACAGGCGCTGCAGGGCCTCCTTGCGGTAACGGTTTTGGTACCAGTGCTCTAACCGTCGCCAGGTCCAGCGACCCGCGTACCAGGCCACGATGGCCGCGACAATCAACCAACCGGGTGTCTGGGGTAACCAGCTGATCCCTGATGGCGCGACGACCTCTACAAAGTCTCCCAGGGCGTAATTGCCGAAAGCGTCGGGCAAGGGAGGTGCGCTGATCACCTGCCTTGCCCGCCCAGTTTCCGGCGCAACTGTTCCACCACCGGTGTTACCGTCTCGACGGGTAAAATCGGTATGCCATGGCGGGTCAGGTCGGCTCGCACCCGGGCAAAGGAGCTGTCAAATCGTGCCTCGAACTTCTCGCCCAGGCCGTGTCGTTCCGGATCAACTTCCAACTGGTACCGGCCATCACTGACCACCAGCTTTTCCGCATTGCTGATATTACGTTCCAGCGGGTCATAGATCATGGCGCAAACGATATCATTGTGCTCGCTGATACGCCGGATGGTAGAGAGTGCCTGCTCATCCCAGCCAAAAAAATCGGAGACCAGCACAATCAGGTAGTCATGCCCGACACTCCGCTCCAGTTGGGCGAGAGCAGTGGCCAATGCCGCGGGGTTACTCGTATGGTCAGAGGCGGCTGTCAGGTCGTTATTCATTGCTACCAGTTGGCCCAGCCACGCCATCAATTGCCGTGGGTTGCGGCTCGGCTTGATTTCGACGATGTCATCATCGTTGAACAGGATGCAACCGACACGATCCCCGACATCCAGAATCCGCCACGCGGTCAGTGCGGCGACTTCACTGGCTATCACCGACTTCATTTTCTTCTGGCTACCGAAGAACATGGGCAGTCGCTGGTCGGTTACCACGAACACAGGGCGATCGCGCTCTTCTGTGTATACCCTGACATGAGGCTTGCCCGTGCGATTGGTCACACGCCAGTCCATGGTGCGAATATCATCACCGGGTCGGTAGTGGCGCAATTCGTCAAAATCCAGACCGCGTCCACGCAGCCTCGACCGCTTGCGTCCGGCTAGCAGTGAGCGCAGCGGTTGCTTGGGTAGGTAACTGAAACCACGCGCACTGTGCCTGAGTCGCACAAGGGCTTTCAGGTTGGTATAAATGTCGTCGGCTTGCGCGTCCTTCATTGTCGGCTCAGGCGACAGCAACCAGTGTCAGTAACTCGTCGATGACCCTGTCGGGGGTGATGTTGTCGGCGATCGCGTCGTAGCTGAGAATCATGCGATGGCGGAGCACCGAGTGAATCACGGAGGTGACATCTTCGGGAAGGACATGATCGCGACCCGCCAGCCAGGCACTGGCTCGGCTGCTCCGGTGCAGGGCGATACTGGCTCTGGGACTTGAACCGGTGTCGATCCAACCAGCCAGCGACGCAGAATAGCTCTCTGGCTGTCGCGTGGCCATCACCAGGTCGACGATATACTGTTCTACCGGCGCAGAGACTTTCATCGCCTGGATGATTTCCCTGGCGGCAAAAATATGGTCCTGAGAAATGGAGCTTAGCTCGTCATTGTCGTTCCCTTCCTCAGCCTGCAGCAGCCTCACAATGCTCAGTTCGGCGTCTGTCTGCGGGTAGTCGACGGTAATTTTCATCAGGAATCGGTCCATCTGTGCTTCTGGCAGAGGGTAGGTGCCTTCCTGTTCGATGGGGTTTTGGGTAGCGAGCACCATGAATAGTGGGGGCAGTGGGTAGGTCTTTCCGGCAACGGTAACCTGCCTTTCCTCCATGGCTTCCAGCAGGGCCGACTGGACTTTTGCTGGAGCCCGGTTTATTTCGTCCGCCAGGACGAGCTCACTGAAAATTGGACCCGGCTGGAAAGTCAGCTCGGATTTGCCGTGATTGTCCTGGTAAATCTCGTTGCCCGTTACGTCAGAAGGGAGCAAGTCGGGAGTGAACTGTATCCGTCCCAGTTTCGCTGTCAGAACCCGTGACAGGGTCTTTATGGAACGCGTTTTGGCGGTGCCCGGTAAACCTTCCAGCAATACATTGCCATTGCACAGGAGGGCCAGGGTCAGTGTGCGCACCACGTCTTCCTGGCCGATAACTGAACGCGCCATCTGTTGCATCATGGATTGGATAGCGCTGTGATGTTGGTCCGACAAGATTGGTCTCCCGAATTATCTGTGGTCTGGGCTGCCGCTGGTAGATTAGCCGTGGTAAGTATAGTCGTCTGCCGTTGGACTGACACAGTTTTCACCGGCCGGTTACCGCGTTATATTCCATACCATAACGACAAAGTAAGAGTTTGGGACGTGAACGTATTTTCTCGGATAAGGGCGCCGGAGCCTGTCCGGATGCTTTTCTTGTGCTGCCTGTTCCTGGCATGGCCCTCAACCGCATTTGAGCCTGCGGATGAATTGATGGAATCGTGGCACGGAGATCTCGCGGGTATCAGGGAGCGCGGTGTGCTGAGAGCCCTGGTGGTACCCAGTCGTACCGGTTACTTTTTCGACGGGCTGGAGCCCCGTGGGCTGTCGCACGATTCACTCGTACAATTCGAACAGTTTCTTAATCGCTATTTTAACACCGGCACGCTCAAGCTGGACGTGGTGTTCATCCCGGTAAATCGCGACCAGGTCATTCCCGCCCTCGAAAATGGCATAGGTGATCTGGCCGTGACCAATATGACTATCACACGCGATCGCCAGCATCATGTCGATTTCTCCGACCCGGTGCTGACGAATGTGAAGGAGCTGCTGGTAACCCACAAAAGCGTCGGTGAGCTGGACACGCTGAGCGGGCAACGCATTCATATTCGAGCCAGCAGTAGCTATTTCCCCAGCCTGATGCGTGCTAACAACGCATTATTGATGTCGGGCGTAAAACCCGCCGACTACGTGATCGTTGACGAGTTCCTCGAAGATGAGGACTTGCTCGAAATGGTTAATGCCGGCCTGATCCCCGCTGTTATTGTTGACTCTCACAAGGGGTACTTCTGGCAGAAAATCTTCAAGGATATCCGGGTGCAGGATCAGGTGTCGGTGCGCGAAGGCGCATCGATTGGCTGGGCGATGCGCAAAAACACACCGGAGCTGAAAAAGATCGTCAACCGGTATCTGAAGGGACATCGCAAAGGCACCATGTTTGGCAATATCATCTTTGAGCGCTATCTCGAAGACACCGAGTACGTAAAGAATGCCCTGGAGAGCGAGGAACTCGACAAGCTGCAAGCCGTGGAGGGTTATTTCAAGGAGTACGCCGACCGCTACGATTTTGACTGGCTGATGTTGCTGGCCCTGGCTTACCAGGAATCGCGTCTCGAGCCGCGGGCGCGAAGCTCCTCCGGTGCGGTTGGCATCATGCAGATCAAACCTTCCACTGCCCGGGATAAGAACGTTGCGATTCGGGATATAAGCACTGTCGAAAACAATATCCACGCGGGCGTCAAATATTTGCGATTCATACGCGATTACTATTTTGGCGATGCCAATATGGACGAGCTCAACAAGGCTCTGTTTACCTTCGCGTCCTATAACGCGGGGCCCAACCGTGTGGTGAAACTGCGGGCCGAGGCAAAACGCCGTGGACTCGATGAAAATGTCTGGTTTGATAATGTAGAGAAAGTGGCCGCGCAGCGAGTAGGGCGAGAACCGGTGCACTACGTGGGCAGTATTCTCAAATACTGGGTTGCCTATAAGCTGGCGCTGGAGAACACTACCATTACGCCCCAGTCCTGGGAGCTGGCGGGTTTGAACAGTATGCCGGACGCCGGTTAGGCTGGCGTTCTAGGCGGCCCAGTCGCGCTGGGCCTTGAATTGCTTCGACAGGTAGTCCATCTGGTCAGCCAGAATCCTGTCCTTGGCGAGAAAATGCCACTCAAACGGGTTGGGCCTAAAGGGCACTGCCAGCAGGGGCATATGGGCTTCCTCCGGCGTGCGATCATCCTTCTGCCAGTTACAGCGTTTGCAAGCCGCGACCACATTCTCCCAGCGATCCGTGCCGCCACGAGACACTGGCATAACGTGATCGCGCGTCAAATCCGATCGCGATAATTTCTGGCCGCAGTAAAGGCAGCGATTGTCATCGCGACGAAACAGCGTGCGATTACACAGCGGCGGCGAGAAGCCGTTGATGATTCTTCCCTGAAGGGCAATGATGGGTTGTATGTCGATACGGGAACGAATGCCACTGAGTCTTTGTATGCCGCCCAAAATAGGGGGAAGGGGATCCCCGATGCCATACACGACATCGCCTCGGGCGTAGGCAGTGACTGCCTCTTGCGCGCTGAGCCAACCACGAGGTTGTCCAGCAAGATCCAGTTTCAGGATAGTTTGCATGTTCTCCCACTCGCAGGGATAGCTAGAAACTACTGCATATTCGGTAACTTAACAATCGTAAATTTCTGATAATTAATTCCCATCGCTGTTGCTGCCCGGGCCTGTTGGCTGCACAGTACAGCAGGTGCCATGAGTGGCAATTCCCCTGCCTGGCTATTGAGGATCAATGGGTCATTGGATACAACGAACGCCGCTAGCGCATTGAAGACAGATCGCAGGGAGTCGATGATTTTCTGCGCCTTTCTGTATTGCTCCATAGCGGTATTATTGTTGGCCGTATGGGGAAATACTTTCCTGCCGATGCAGGACTTGCCACAGCACCTGTTCATGGCCTGGGTTGCCAATAACTATAATGACCCCGCTCTGGACTTGTCCGAGGTCTATCTTTTACATCAGCAGTTTGGCCCCTACAGAGCCACCTACCTGCTACAGCGATTATTCAGTCTTTTGATAGAGCCCCTGACAGCGGCGCGGATTATCGTTTCCGGCTATGTGGTGCTCGTGGGTGTTTTGGTACTGAAGATTCGGGAGAGCTCAGATGGATCTTGCGCCTGGGTAGCCTTGTTTTTAGTGCCCGCGGCGTTACACCCCATGTATTTTTATGGTTTTTTGAATTTTACGCTGTCGATTCCAATCCTTTTGCTGGCACTGTTGCAACTCAGGAGCACTTTTGGCGCTTGCACCGTTCCGGCACTGGTGAAACAAAGCCTGTGGGTAGTCCTGCTTTTCCTGATCCATCCTTACTCACTGCTGGTTTATTTGGTTTTGCTATTGGCCACGGCGGCCTTCCTGGTTAGGGCGAGTCAAGCGCTTGGCGTGGCGCTTTCGCTGTTGTCGCTCAGTCTAGTACTGTTTATCGGCTGGATGGGTTTCGCTCCGGGTGACGGTGCATCCAGCGGGCTCAGCGCGCTGGTTGATGCAAGAATGGTCTGGTGGCCTGCACAGTACAACCTCGGCTTCCTGGCAATGATGTTCACCGGGATGCGTTTTCATGGTGGTGGTGACTGGCTGGTTATGTCGATATGGCTGGCTGTTGTTCCTGTAGTGCTGTTCGGCTTTTTGTTCGCTGGTAGCCGTTACCGCGCAGGGTGGTGGCTGCCCGCCCTGGCAGCGCTGGCGTTAGCAGGCTATTTTTTACTGCCCTTTAGTGTGCAGACGGATGCCCGGTTCACATTCTTCAGTGTGAGGATGGCGCCGATATTCCTGTTTCTTTTATTGGCCGCATTGTCGGCAGTACCTCTGCATCCGGCTGCTGGAAAAGTACTTGCGGCACTGGCACTTGCGTTGACGGTTTGCTCCGCCCTGGTTCATCACCGGGTGGCTGGCGAAGTAGCCGAGATCCAGCCGTTACTGACAAAAATGAAGCCCGGGCAGGATGTATTGCCTTTGATCAGTAGGTCGCCGTCCGCATTTCTTGACCCTGTATTCTATGCCCAGTTTCATTATCACGGCGTGTATTACTACCACCTGTTGTCAGGGGGCGGTCGAAATCCTGATCTATTCAACAATCGCCTGATGCCCGTCGCATTCAGGCGCGGCCAGCGGCCGCCGCGGCCCCCACAGCGAGAGTTGTATCGCTGGCCCGAGTATAACGACGGTTATCGCTACGTTATCAGCCGGGGGTTAGACCCACGTGTTGATATGCAACTCGCGAGGGGTGCGGGGGGAGCGTTATCCGCTGGCGGCTGGCGGCTTTATGACCTGCACCCACCAACTGGCCGTTAGTCACTCACTATTGCGCTGTATAAATTGGACCAGAGGGCCGATTACCCGGTTATCCTCCCGATCCTCGGCTGTCACGATGTCCAGGTGTGAGTAGCCCTCAGAGATGTAAACCTCGTAGCCACCCGATACCTCCCCAAACGTTGGGAAGGCGATACTCGGTTGGTTTTCATCAATGACGCGTGTGGTTACCCCGTCGCAGGACGGGGCGCTGCAGGGTCCAATCGACTTGGCAAAACCCAGGAACGATCCCGGCACCGGTGTTAAGCCATTACTGCCGCCAAAGGCGATCACAGGGATGTCGATGTTTGCTGCCTGGGTTCTATTGTCGATATCAACCCGTCCCCGACCGGCAGGTGGAGGCGCCGACAGCTGGCTTGTGTCCAGGCCAAGCCGCGCGGTTACCCCCAGCCCGGAGGAGGGGTAATACCAGTCGAAGAGATTGGTATCACCCTTGTAGGAGAGAGTCAGGATTCGTTCCTCGAAATTGGTGGGCTCGACTTCAACACCCCACATTCTGCCCAGCACAGGTTCAACGGGGGCTGGTCCATTATCAACGAAAACATTGTCGGGTAACTCATCATCAAAGT
Source organism: uncultured Alteromonadaceae bacterium (assembly GCA_964590005.1). Taxonomy (GTDB): domain Bacteria; phylum Pseudomonadota; class Gammaproteobacteria; order Pseudomonadales; family Halieaceae; genus CALJFL01. Next base: position 22,322 of record CAZPVJ010000001.1, read on the forward strand.
TCAGCCAGGTCGTAAGTCCGTCTACTACAGGGCCCGGTGCACCGATTGACGCGGCCAGGAAAGGCGCCGCCGCTGCTCCCAGGCCATCGTCATCAATATACTGGGCAAACAGTGAGACTGAAGTGCCCTTTGCCGTGCCCAGCAAAACCCTGATCGGTAATAACTCGGGCACCTGGTTGAAGGCGCTGTTTCCATCGATCCCGTTTTGATCTTGCTGGATGATGGACAGGCCGGTATCACCGTTCAGGTCGCCATCAAGTGCCACCAGCTCTCCGGCCGCAAATGTTTGGATATTGATAAGGCCGCTGGCATAAGCGTCGGTAGGCGGTGTACATACGGGATTGCTAAAGGCCGCGCAATCGGTAGCCTCGGTTTCTACCGAGCAGGCGGTGGTGCCATCGATGCAGCGGGCGGCCTGATCGCGAACAGCGCCAAAAAGACCGCCATCGAACCGTGCCTCTATTCGATCGAGTGTGTCCTCGGAAACCGGGTCAGTGGTGACGCCTCCACCTCCTTCCAGTAGCACCAGCCCACGCAGGCGCCCGTAGCCTGGAGTGACTGCCTCGCCATCAAAATCCAGATCAGTGGCGGCGTATCGCACGGTATACCCCGTGCCCGCGGAATGACCACCCAGGAATACGTTGTCGTTGCGTACATGGGCCAGCGCCTGGCTTACGATCGCGTCAATATCCAGTGTATGGACCAGTGGTGTCCAGTTGGCGATAAACGCCAGGTCGTCAGATGCGTTGTACGCGATGAGCCGGCGGTTGGGGCCATCTACCAGTCTCGGGTCCAGCTCCAGGCCCAGGTCGTCACCGAAAAAGAAATCCAGGCCAAGGTAGGGGTCGCCCTCCTGTTCCGCGAGCTCCAGGCCGACACGGTCTTCCAGCAGCTCGGAGCGCCTGTCCATGGCCCACACTTCAACCACCATCGCAGATTCATCCCGCATTCGGCGCATGAGCTGATCTGCCAGGACGGCAAACTCGGATGCGCCGCCCTCGAAGCCCGGTATCAGGATCAGGATTGCATCCGGCTGCATCTCGCCGGCGTCCGAAAGGTAATAGCGCGTGTAGATGGCATGATTGAGGTCGGGTCCCTGGTCACCAAAGTGAGCCAACAGCTTGGGATTCGTGACCACCACGCCAGGTGAACCCGGGGTCATAGCGGGCTGGGCTTCGCTTGGTATGCGTTCGGTTTGTTGCAGCATGACCACCGGCTCCGGTTCAGGTGGTTCCGGATTTTCCGGGTTGGAGGCGTTTCTTCGCGAGCTATCGCTGCACGCTGTCAATGTAAGCAGCGCCGCGACCAAAAAGACGGGGATGAAGCGCAAAAGTGAACCCTCTCGTTGATATTTCTGATCTGCGCACGTTCTTGCTGTGCGAGTGTGGTACCTTCGCCATGACCCTGCCAACTGCTCGCAGTGCAAACAGCAATAGAGACGGGAGACTTTGAAGATGAGCAATACAGTAACGGGCGGCTGCCTTTGCGGCAACTTTTCCTACGAACTTGACCGTGACCAGGTGCTTTCTGCCCACCATTGCCATTGCAAGGATTGTCAGAAAATTACCGGGAGCGGTAAGGCCACTATTATCATGTCGCCCACGGAGGCATTGACATCTACCGGCGAACTGAAATCTTTCACCGTCGAGGGCACCGATGGCGCCCACGTGACCCGCTGTTTTTGTCCGAATTGCGGGTCTCAGCTGATCAGCTATCTGGAGGAGATGCCGACGATGCGCTTCGTTAAGGCCGGTTCCCTGGATGACAGCAGTTGGGTAACGGTGGACTCTACTTTCTGGAGTGATTCCGCTGAAAAATGGTCGCCGGTGGATGATAGTTGTGTCGCCTTTGAGCGCAATCCGCCTTCTTGATGCCACTCAGCGGGGCGTTTTGGCTTTTTGAAGCTGTGGGCCACCAGGTTTGACAGCTCATGCGATTGTTCTTTGCACTCGACCCCGAAGCTGAGCTAAAGCGGCATATCGATGACTGGCGATTCAGCAATTTTCGAGAACTCACCATCAGCGGCCGCGCCCGCCTGGTGCCAGCGGACAACTTTCATGTGACGCTAGCGTTCATTGGCGACGTTGAACAGCGCGACGTTGATTCACTCTGTTCCGGGGTTGATGACTTGGCCGATGAGGGCGGACTCGAAACCGGTCAGCTCCTCTTGAGCGAGTTGGGTTACTGGCAGCGTCCGGGCATACTCTGGCTGGGACCCCGCGAATGTCCCGCATCTTTGCATCACCTGGTGAGAAAACTCAAATCTGTCGGGGCGTGTTTTGGTGGCAGGCGCGGCGGGAAGCCCTTTATGCCTCACCTGACCCTATTCAGAGGCTGTGATGTACCGCCACCGCAATCGATCGAGCGTCCCGGATTCTATCTCAAATACGGGCAGTTCGTTTTGATGCAGTCTACACGCTCCGGTAGCGGGGTCCGGTACCAACCTTTGGCATTGTGGAAACTTGGGTAGTCTATAATCTCGCGAAGAATTATCGGTGGAAGATTCACATTGAATATGATCGTTGTTAGTCGATTGCTTGCTCTTATGGCGTTTACACTTGTATTGCCCGCATGCCAACCTGCCCCTGAACTCCCCAAATGCGAATTGAAAGAGGTGAACCATCTCAAGGATATCGACTTTGCTCAGGAAGCGATCTCCAGCAGGTCCAAGCATTGGACGGGAATCCAACATGCAGGTGAGAAATCATTTACGGTCAATTTTGACGGCCCCGTGGCTATCATCGAAAAGACAGGCACCCAGCCCTGGTTTTTGTATCGTCAGCGCTTGAGATCAGGGGATTTCAGCGAGCGTAAACTCGTCTTCTCAGCCGAGGTGAAGCTCATACCCAGTTCTAATTCGGTGGATGCGCGCGCGAGCGTTGGTGGGCTGCGCTTGTCTGCCATATCCTCAAATGGCAAACCATCCAAGCGGGTAGAGCAGGGCGTCCCGAAAGACAGTGAATACGGAGATTGGCAGAGCCTACAATTGATTGCTCTGATTCCAAAAAACACGCAGACACTGGAGGTTAGCTTCTTTCACGAGCTGGATGGGGCGATGCATATTCGTAATCCTTCCCTCCGAGAGGTCAGGCAAGATTCTGAGGCTTGCTCAGAAAGCCAGCAGATCTAGATGAGTGGACGTAAATAGTCTAGTTCTTCAGGCCTGCGCGGCTTCAGCTCGGACCAGGCCCACGAGCAGCGCGTCCAGGTAATCTGCGCTGGCCTCTTCAATCGTGGCCATTGCTTCCAACGCGGCACAGGCATCGTTGTCGTTCTCATCCTCAATCATAGCGCGCCAGG
>CAZPVJ010000002.1:0-106560 GCA_964590005.1 uncultured Alteromonadaceae bacterium
AAGGTTTACTGGGGTGACTCTCATCTGCACACCGGGCTGTCCCTTGATGCTGGCCTGTTCGGCAACACCCTGGGGCCGGATGAGGCCTGGCGCCTTGCGCGCGGCGACAAAATTACCTCTGCCACCGGTATCCCGGTTCAGCTGGCTCGCCCACTGGATTGGATGGTGCTGACTGATCACTCCGATATGATGGGTATCGCGACGGACATCAAGGCCGGCGCACCGAACATCGTTGCGGACAAAAAGGGTAAGGAGTGGCATGAAGGATTCAAGAAAGGCGGGCGTGCCGCTGGCGAAGCCGCCTTCGACCTGATCCAGAACTTCTCTCAAATGACCGTGCCGGAGCAACTGGTCACCGATTATAGCCCCGGCTCGGACGCTTACAGGCGTGTCTGGAAGGAAATCGTAGACAACGCGGATCGCCACAATGAGCCCGGTCTGTTCACTGCGTTTATTGGCTATGAGTGGACCTCGGTACCCAAGGGCTTCAACCTGCACCGCAACGTCATCTTCCGTGACGATGGCGAAAAAGCCCTGCAGGTCGACCCAGCCACGACCCAGCCTCCGACCGGCAGTACCGACCCGGTTTACCTCTACGAATGGCTGGAAAATTACGAGAGTAAGACGGGTGGCAGGGTGTTTGCCTTCGCCCACAATGGCAACCTGTCTAATGGCTGGATGTTTCCCACGGAAAAGACCTATCACGACGGCGTCGTTGACAAAAAGTATGTTGAGCAGCGCGCGCGGTGGGAGCCTCATTACGAAATTACCCAGATTAAAGGCGACGGCGAGGCCCACCCGGCACTGTCACCGGAAGACGAGTTTGCCGACTATGAAAACTGGTCGTTTGGCAACCTGGATCTGAGCGAGCTGAAAACCGATGCCATGTTGAAAGGGGAGTACGGGCGCGAAGCCTTGAAACTGGGCCTTCAGCTGGAGAAAAAGTTTGGCGTCAACCCCTATAAGTTTGGGGTCGGTGGTGCAACTGACAGCCACACTGCATTGGCCACCGCAGATGAGGACAACTTTTTCGGTAAGTCTACCAGCGTAGAACCCAGTGCCGAGCGGATTAACCACCCCTTCGTCTCATCCGATCTCGGGGAAGTACCGGGTTATGCTCTGGTGGCTTCCGGCTATACCGGCATCTGGGCGCACGAAAACACCCGAACGGCACTGTTCGATGCCATGGAGCGCAAGGAAACGTACGCAACCACCGGGCCACGCATGACGGTGCGCTTTTTTGGTGGCTGGGATTATGACGACAAGGATATCCATGCCAGCAATTCTGTCAGTATCGGCTACGCCAAAGGCGTGCCCATGGGGGGCGATTTGCCGGCGCCCAGCGGCAACAAGTCGCCCAATTTCATGATTCAGGCCAGCAAAGACCCACTGAGTGGTAATCTCGATCGTGTTCAGGTAATCAAAGGCTGGATGGCTGCAGACGGCAAGACGCATGAACGCGTTTATGACGTTGCTGTCTCCGGAGAGAGAACCATCGACAAAAATGGCCGCTGCAAGGAGCCTGTGGGCAACACTGTCGACCTGGAGACTGCGACCTGGAGTAACGCTATTGGCGAAGGTCAGCTGGGCGCAGTCTGGACAGATCCCGATTTCGATCCAGCAGAGTCCGCCTTCTACTATGTGCGGGTGATAGAGATTCCCACCCCGCGCTGGGTGCTGTATGACAAGGTCCGTCTGGGTGCGGTAATACCTGATGAAGCGGAACTTGTCGGCCAGGAACGTGCTTACACTTCGCCCATCTGGTACTCACCCAAATAGTAATTCTTAACGAGAGGATAAGAGTATGAAGTCGATAATGGCAGTATTCGCCGCTTTCTTGATGTTGCTGATGCCGTTGACATCCCTGGCCGACCCGGACGACCGACAAGACCGTAGACAGGAACGCGGTCGCGCTGATGAACGTCAGGATAGGAGAGATTGCCGGCAGGATGAAGGCCGTGTTGGTAAAGATAAGCGCGATTGCAAGCAAGAAGAAGTGCGGGACGGAGTCCGAGGCAAACAAGGCGAGCGTGTTGGACAGGATGACGATGACGACTGACATTGGTTGATGGTTGTCACAAGGTTGAGCTTCTCGCCTGCTACCTCGCTCTTGCACACTATAATAGGCATGGCAGTATCGGTACCAACATCAGCAAAGTAAAAGGACAAAGATGATTGCGAATACGCACCCTTTGGCGCCAGAGCACCTGCCGCGTTATATCGGTGGGCCGGATGGCGCAGACCCCTTGTTTACAATTGTGACCTGGCTATTGGTGATACTACTGTTGGCCGTTGGAAACTTTTACCTCAAGCTCCACGCCCTACCCGAACGGATGGCGCATAAGCAAAACAATACCCAGCTGCAAATCGTCGCCGTGTTGGCGCTGTTGGCCCTGTTTACCCATAACAACATCTTCTGGGTCGCTGCGCTGCTACTGTCCGTCGTCAGATTTCCCGATTTCACCACCCCGATTAATTCGATAGCGGATTCCTTGTCCAAGTTGTCGGCCGGTGAGGATACGTCCGAATCGGTTGAAGCTGATGACAAGCAGGACGTGTCTAATGAGCGGGGTGCTAGCTGATGCTGGAGTTTCTACTCTGTTCCCTGGTCACTATCCTGCCGGACTTCCTGGCGCGGCGTTACATTCAGGGCAAACGCTGGGGTCACGAAATAAACTTTTTTACCCTGTGGTACGAGCTACGCTGGGGTATTACTGCCTGCGTTTTACTGACAGTAGCCTTGATTACCCTGATATTTTACTACCACCCCTCTACGACTAACGCCTCTCCTTTCTTCAGGACCGTGACCATGCTCCCCGAGGGCGGTGGCCGTGTTGATGAAGTCTTTATCAAGAATGGTCAGTTGGTTCGTGCAGGCGACCCCCTGTTCAGTCTTCAGGACAGCAGCCAGCTTGCTGCGGTACAGGTGGCCAGAAGCAAAGTGTTGGAACTTGACGCCGAGCTCAACATGGCGGTTGCGGAAAAAGCGGCAATGCAAGGCCTGGTGGCCCAGGCCCAGGGCTCGCTGGATCAGGCTGAAAACGAACTCCGGATTAAACAGGAGCTGCAACAGCGCGACCCCGGCCTCGTCAGTCCCAGGGAAATTCAACGACTTCAAAATAATATCGAATCTCGCGCTGGTGCAGTGTCGGCGGCGATTGCCAATTTGCAAGCGGTGCAAACAGAGCTGGATCTGGTGCTACCAGCCAGGCGGGCCAGTGCTGAAGAGAGTCTTGAACAGGAGCAAGTAGAAGCTCGCAAGACAACAATTTTTGCGGGTATCGACGGCCGGGTTGCCCAGTTTTTTTTACAGCCTGGTGATTACGTCAACCCCATATTGCGCCCGGCAGGTCTTCTTATACCCACTAGCACCGTGGAATCGGGCCGATTTGAGGTTCAGGCCGGCTTTAACCAGCTGGCGGCACCTATAGTCAGGCCGGGAACGCTGGCTGAAATCACCTGCATGTCAAAGCCATTTACTGTCATTCCCATGGTGATTACCCGGGTAGTTGACGTCATTGCTGCCGGCCAGGTTCGACCCACAGACAGTTTGCTCGATATCCAGACAAGGGCCAAACCAGGCACCCTCACTGTGGGCATGGAGCCTTTGTATGAAAACGGTCTTGAGGGAGTCTTGCCTGGTACAAAATGTCTCGCCAATGCCTACACCTTTAACCACGATATACTGGCGTCTGGAGACCTTGGTTTGGGAGAGTATCTGTTCCTGCATATGGTTGATGCAGTGGGTATTGTTCACGCGGTAATTCTCCGGATTCAGGCCTTGGTGTTACCGGTCCAGGCCCTGGTCTTTGCCGGGCACTAACTGCATTGGCATCAGTTGTATGGCTATCCCCTGGTGCCTGAATCACGGCGAAGGATAAGAAAGAAGCTCAGCTATGGAACCTGCAGAGCAATTGACCACCGATAGGGTGAAGGTGCAGGGGGATGACTCCGCGCTGGATGGCTATGTCGTCGATAATATGGAAGGGGCCGTCGACCAGGCAGCTTTTCTCTCCCAGGTGGATTTACCCGTAGCAGTGATTGGCGCCCGTGGCACCGGCAAAATGTATTTGGCCAAGGTGGTGCATACCGGTGCTGGTGGTAATCCCGAACAGCTGGTGGTTGTGGATTGTCGGGAGTTTCGCAACCGACTGGATGCCATCACGAGCATTGCCCGTGAACTTGAGATTAGCGAAGGAAAAACGCTGGTTTTCAAGTCGCCTCACCTCATGCACCAGGATGCCCAGCTTAAACTGGCACGGCAGATCAGCACGCGCACCTTTGTCGATGTGAAGCCTCTGCGCTATCTCCCGCGCGCGCGTTTTGTGGCCTTGTTTCCAGACTCGCTTGAACGATTAGTTGCAGAGTATGGACTGCACGAAAAGCTCGCGAGCGTGTTTGCGGGCTATCCAATCTATGTGCCACCCATGAAAGAGCGTAAACGGGCCGTATTGCGCTGGGCGCAGAAAATACTGGCCCAGGAGGCAAGCCAACGCGGACGAGCGCTGCAAGGTTTCAGTCCAGATGCTGAGCAAGCCATGCTGACACATGAGTGGCGTGGAAACATCACTGAAATCCGACAGCGAGTGCTGAGTGCCCTCGACCGTAGTGACCGCGATTGGTTAACCGCGTTGGATCTAGGCCTTTTCCTGGAGGAAGACGGCCCGCGAAATACTGCCGCCACTGAGCAGTGTTTCCTTGAGTTGATGGACAAAAATGTGACTGCCCCCGAACTCTACAACCCATCCGCTCTCGATGAGTTGGAGCAGGCCCTGGGAGTGGCTGTACACGATTCCCTCATCAAGTCGCCACTACCGCTGGGTGCCTGGTTAGATGATGAATTGGTACTTGCGGTACTGGCCCGCTATCGCGAAGACGTACGGAAAGCTGCAGATTTCCTGCAAACCAGCACGCGCAATATTAATCGTTGGCAGCCCCGGATCGAGGAGAGAACCGCGGAGCGCAGGCAAAGCGAAAGTTGGCGGGAGCCGGCGCGGCTCGTGGGCGAGTGGGTCCGGGAGGCGTCGGTGCCCGAGTCTCCTCCCCAGGAGTTTTTGCAGGGGTTACTGCTGAACCATATTGAACATCAAGGTATCGATACCAATATCAAACAGCGAGCCCGGATTATGGCGGTCTCGGTCCCCACTTATCAGAAGCGCTTGAAAGCCATGCATTCGTCAGGCGAAGACCCATTGGAGGACAGTAACAGTGGCGGGTAAAAAATCCTCGAAAGTGGCTACTGACAATGTAAAAACTGTCCAGGAGTACGCTGATGAATATAAGCTGCTCAGCGAGGATGCGTTACCCATAAGGCCGGGTTTTTCCGCCAGGCTTAACATGCTCTGGGATCTGGCCGCCGCAGCTCCTTCCCAGTTCGATGGCCGTCTCACCGGGGTTATGGCGATTAACCCGCTGTGGAAAGAATCTGATCTGCGCGCCTGGCTGCAAAAAGATGTGCTGCCGCCACCCCTTGAACTGCACAATATGGTGAGGTTTCTGGTGGCCCAGCTATCACAAGACCATAATGCCAACCGCTGGGAGGCCTTCTTGATTTATGGTGCACCCACGGTGGCATCGCCGGTAGACCACCTGATGTACCGTGAAGATGAGTCACGTCGTAATATAGCGTCCATGATTTTTGCGCAGATAACGGACAAATATGAAATTCCCCCATCTGCTTACGAAGCCGAGGAGGTCTTTCAGCGCTGCCTGACGGTAATGCACAAATTCAACATTTATGAAGCCCGGGATTTTCAGCCCGGACACATGGAACCCTTCAAGAACTTTATGTTTCCCTCGCCTGACAGCTAAATTACACCTGTTTAGAGACCTGCCCACGCCCACATTTCGACCTTTCGTTGTCACCCCCACAACCCTGAGATCCACCTCTTTCCCGGCCTAAAAAGCCAACTATTCCCATCCTTGCCCCGCAGGAAAGTCCAGTTTCTGGAGAAATCCCCAGTTTTTTGTTGAAGCAACGAAGCCTTCGCTCAAATACTGTCACCGTCAATGCAATGGCGGTGGCTGTGGGCCCCGATAAGAGTGAGGTTGAAAATGACTGAGCAAAATGACCAATTGGATGTAAGCGGAGTCAAGGTTGCGATCATAGATGACGCAAAGACTATCCGGATGATGATGTCACATACTCTCAAAGGTATGGGCTGTGAGGTTGAGTGTGCCGAGGACGGCTACAAGGCCCTCGGCATGTTACGCCGCTTTAAGCCGGACCTGATCTTCCTGGATATCACCATGCCGGAGCTGGATGGTTACCAGACCTGCACATTGATCAGGAATGCAGAGGACACCAAGACCACACCGGTAGTTATGTTGTCTTCATCCGATGGTATTTTTGATATTGCCAAGGGCCAGGCCCGCGGCGCTACGGCCCATGTCACCAAGATACCGCCCGAGACCGTACTGCGGCAGTTGATTCATAACTATACCCGCGCGCAACAGGCTGCCTGAACATGGTCTCGGTAGCCCTGTCTCATCTGGAGCTCCTGCAGCGGAGCTTCCACCACGATGCGGTGCCTGTGCCTGCGCAGGATGACCACGTGATGCAGTGGGTCGGTACTTCTCTGGGTATTGCCGGCGTTCCCTTGCTGGTGGGCGAAGGTGAGCTGGAGGAAATTATCGAAACCCCCGTAACAACACCTATTCCAGGAACCAAGTCCTGGGTAATGGGTCTCGCTGCGCATAGGGGTGGCCTGCTACCGGTTATCAGTGGTGACCACTTTTTCAGGCACACGCCCTACTCAGGCCGTATTCGGGATTACAGCATGGTGATCAGGCGGCCGGGAGTCTATTTCGCGATGACGCTGAGCGACGTCGAGAGAGACCTGAAATTCCCCATCGAGGAGCGCGATATGACGCAGGCTGTAGACGCGGATTTCCGTGAATTCAGCCTTGGCGGCTTTCACCACAACGACAGGTTTCTTGCGGTACTCGACATAGACAAGTTGGTAGCAGACGACAACCTGGCCAACGCTTCAATTTCAATGAACGATTCAACTGAGGTTAACTACGATGACTAAGATCACCAAGAGTGGGTCGTCCACGTTCTGGGTAAGTGTTATCAGTGCAGGGATACTCGCTTGCCTGGCAGGTGTGCTCTACACGTTTTTCATGATTCAGAAAGATGCGGGCCAGGAGGGCGATTTACGCCTTGTCGCCAATGACCTGCGCTTGCTGAGTCAGGATATTGTGGTGAAGTCGAGAGAAACCGCCCAGGGCAGTGAGGGTACTTTCGATGAGCTTAACCAACAGCTCAAGCGCTTTGATGGATTATTGTTAGAACTGCCCAGCGCGGGTCTGGAGAACGAACTTGCTGGAATCGACCAGTCCTGGAAAGAGGTAGAAAGCTCTGCCAGGACCCTGGTCAATGCTGGCCCCGGCATCGTTTTTATCCATGGAGTTTCGCAGCAACTGGAGCAAAATATTCGTCCTATTCAGAGCGAGTTCGCCGCGGTAGTCGACATAATCCGAGATGAAAACGTGTCATCCGATACGGTTGCGGCGGCACAGAAGACACTGTGGTTAACGGAAAGAATTGCGCGGAACATCGATAAGATTCTCGCCGGCACCTCGGAAAGTCAGACAGCCGCAGACGAATTTCGTACTGATGCAGCTAGCTTCATGCGCATTGTTGATGCCCTGCTAAATGGTAATCGTGTGATGGGCGTGCAGAAGCTTACCGATCTCGATGCAATCGATTCATTGACTGCGGCATCGTCATTGTTTGCCGTAGTGTCGCGCTCTATTGAGCAGATTGCCGAGGCATCACCCGAAATGCGCGAAGCGGCAATGGCTCGCGAAACGATTGTGCAAACCAGCCCGCAGCTTGTTGATGCAATCTCGTCGCTGGGGCCGGCAATAGATCGGCTAACCAACGCGCGTTTATATGATCGCGGCACACTGATGGTACTTTTTGGTGCGCCAGCGCTTTTGGCTGTCGGCTTGCTGGTTGTTATGTATAGGGGCCAACGACAGCGTGTTGTATACACCGAACAGGGCGTATCAGAGATCAACGGAGCCTTGCTTAAGATTGCCGAGGGTGATCTTACGGTGCAGGTGCCGGAGGACAACACCGTCACCCGTGATATCGCGCGCGAAATCAACGCGTCGGTAGAGCGGCAGCGCGAACTGATACGCAATATTCGAACGCCTTTTGAAGTATCTATCGAAGAGATCAGCAAGATCGGTAAGACCGCACGCGGACAGGTGGAGAAGGGCAAACAGTTGACTCGCTCGGTTGTAGAGTCCACCACGGCGGCTACCGAAATGGTACGCACCAGTGAAGAGATCAAGCAATCCACAGGCGAGGCGGCGAAGACGTCGGACCGCAACCGCCAACAGGTGGCACGCGGCTACGAGCTAACCAAGGATATGTCCAAGGCTTCAGCGGACGTTCGTGAATCGGTTCAGGAAACATCCAAATCCGCGAAGCAGCAAGGAGAACTTATTCAGTCGGTAACAACCGCGGCTGAGTACATTCAGGCGCTTAATACCAAGATCTCGGTAGTGGCAATCAATACACGTATAGAGGCAGAGAAGGCCGGAGAGCATGGACGTCCGTTCCTGGGTATTGCCGAGGCAATCGGTGACCTGCTGCGTGAAGCCGAAGAAGAGGGCAGGAAGATTATCTCTGAAGTTCGAATGTTGCAGAACATGTCAGCCGAGAATATGAATAGCATGGAAAACACCGTTGGAACCGTGGTGACTATTCTTGAGTACATCGAGCGACTCGATGGCGCATTGGAGGATATCAACGCCGGTTCGGATGAGATCAGCTCTATCGTCCGATCTGTGGATGATGCTGCTGGCCAGTCAGCGGTGAGCGCGCAACACATGAATAACTCCATGTCTGAGATTCGTGAGCGCAATGTCGATATCAGTGAGTACAGTGAGTTTACCCAGATTGGTGTGAGCAGCCTGCAAAAGTCGATGCGTGACGTGGCGCAGAACCTCAGTGAATTCAAGATTGAGGACCTGAGCATGGCAACGTCCACACCTGCGCTCAAGGGACCGCGTGATCTGGAGCATTTGCAGGAGGCGGGCCGTGTCTACAAGGAAGAGGAGATGTCCGCGCTCGAAGAAGCTACCGAAGATGTAGAGCACGTTGAGGAGCGCGCCTCCGTATGAGTCTCGCAATAGCACATCGCCCGCCTGTCATCAGCAGTGAGCTGCTCGCGATGCTCATGCGTCGTCTGCGGGTGCAATCCGGCATTAAGCTGGATAGTACCCAGGCCGTAATAGCGCGGAAGATAGGCGAACGCATGACGTTGCTGGGTATTGAAACGCCGCAGGAATACCTTTCGATTCTTGATGACAGCATCTCGGCAAGGGCGGAGTGGCTTGCGTTGACTGACTTACTTACGATTAACCAGACACGGTTTTTCCGTCAGTTGGAAGCGGTAGAGCTGGTAGCTACTTATCTACGTAACCAGTTCATGGCGTCTGTGGATGCTCCGGAAGAGATCGCTTTCTGGAGTGCGGGCTGTTCAACCGGACAAGAGCTTTATTCCATTGCCATGGTGGTCGATCGCTTCGTTCGCGAGAACCAGCCATTGGTTGAGTGGCATGGCATCGGCACAGATTTGTCTTTCCAGGCGATCGCCTGTGGACAAAGCGGTCTTTTCGATGAACCCGCCATTTCTTCAATTCCCGCTAACTATCGCCGCGATTACGTTAAAGCATTGGGCAATGGCGAATTCCAGATCGACGATGAGTTACTCGTTCGTACTCATTTGTTCCATAGCAACCTGTTGCACGTAAACAGCGCGCCCTTTGCCGACTTCAACGTTATCTTTTGTCAAAACGTACTTATTTACTTTGATCACGAGACCCGGCTCTGGGTTATCAACCAACTCGTAGAGCGCTTGCGCAACGGTGGCTTGTTGATACTGGGAGCCGGTGAAGATTCTCGGTGGAACCACCCGATGATGCAAAGGGCTCCCTGCCCCGGTGTGTGTGCCTATAAAAAACAGGAGATCCAGTAATGGCGAGCAAAACAGATATCGTCTCTCTCAAATGGGTGATAGGCCTGATGAACAAGCAGGCCGAAAATGCGGAAGCGGCCCTGGTTGAGTACAGCAAAGACACGCGCCAAAAACAGCCTTTGCTGCAGTGTATGTGGGCCGTACACCAGATTACCTCCACTCTCCGTGCCCTGGGTATTCGAAAAGGCGAGATGCTATCCATTGAAATGGAGCGAACGCTGAACTTCCTTTACAAGGACAAGGTTCTGGGTGAGCGACGCAAGCTTGCCATGGGTGGACTGATGCAGGCGCTTAAAGTCTTGCCCGCTTATCTTTCACACGTACAAAGTGCCAGGGAAGATACCGGTAGAGGTCTCGAACAACATGTCAATGACTTGCGCCGTTGGGTTGGCGAACGACCCAGGCCACAGGCATTTTTCTTCCATATAGAGATTCCTGAAGACGCTGGCATTACCGCAGGTGCCTATCCAGCCTCAGATGATGAAATTAAGAGCCGTGCCAATGTAATGTTGGCGCTGTATCTCGAAATGGCCAAGCTCGCGCTGCGTAAGCGCAATGTGGCTGAAAGCATGAAGACTGTGGCGCGCATCGCGAAAAAGATGCAGACACTGTTTGCCGGTACCGAGCCGGAACGCTTTTGGTTCACCCTGATCGGTATTTGTGAAGGTATCGCCGGCGGCCTGATTGTTCCGGATGAGTGTATTGCGCAGTTGTTCAAGACGGGCGCATTCATGATTAAGTACGCTCGCGAAAACGGGAGTGAGATCGATACGTCGGTGGACTATCGCTCCAATATCCAGCAGATGTTGTACTACATAGCGTCTTGCAAGGCCCGCCCGGTACATATTGCCAGTATCCGGGAAGCTTTCTCGATCGATGAAAACACCCTGGAAGAAGCCAACAGTGGCCTTGTTCACCTCGATGCGCTGATCACGGCGCTGAACGGCGCCCTGGATAATCTCAACCAGGTAGTCGACTACATAACGTCTAACGACCTTGCTATTGCAGCGGGAGAGGAAGACGAGCCCGGTGAAGGAGCCGCTCTGGAGGGTATTGAGCGAGCCCAGCATCGCCTTAATGCTGCGGGTCAGGTGGCTCACGCCGACTCCTTGGAGGCGGTCTATGAAAAGCTGCAAAAGTTGTATGGTGGCCAGTTCAAAGGTGACTCCGAACGTATAGAACAGTCAATTACCGATATCGTACGCGCGATTGTCGACGTCAAGCTGGACCTGGAGTACAAGCTTGAGCATGGCGTATGCAGTTCATTTTCGAGCCGTGATTTCGAGCTGCGAGAGAGTGTGGTTTCCGCCACGTTTTCCCAGATGTCCCTGGTGGAAAGCTATCTACATGAAATACTCCGCAAGAAAGCGCTGGATAGTGCGCTTAAGCAGAAGCCGCTTAGTGTAGAGAGCACCATGCAGCTTACGCTCGCCTTGCACCGCTACCTGAACAAATCCGACCAGGGCCATGAAGAACTGCGCCAGGCGGTTCGGGATGCGGATCGTGGAGAGCCCGATCTGGATCTACTGTGCGACCTTGCCAGGTCCTTCTTTGACCAGCTTGATGACATGCCTGAGCGGAAAGGTATTCGCATGTCGATTCAGCTTCTGGATGAAATTTCCGGTGCGCTGTCCTTCGCCGGAATGGAGCGCGAGGGTCGGGTAATCGAAAAATGCTGTCAGTGGCTGCAAGCAGCAAGCAAGGCTGGCAGTGTCCGGGAAGACGAAGCCTTCCGCTGCTTTGCCGATGCTTTTGCCCAGATTGAGCTGCACTTACAGCGCTCTATCATCGATCCGCTGGATGACACCTCGCACATGATGGCCTTTGCCGAACAGCGTGCGGATGAGCTGGAAAACTGGCTTGAGCAGCTTTCGCCTGGTGCGGATGTTGTGTCAAGTGGGGCCGCTAGCAGCACCGTACAGTGCCTGATAGAGGATGCTGATATTCCCGCTGAGTTCCGGGATGTATTTATCGAGGAAGCTGAGGAAATAGTGGAGGACTTAACGCGACTCATTGGACTTTGGACATTGGATCCTGAAGCTAATGAAACACTTCGCGATATACGTCGTCACTTCCATACCTTCAAGGGCAATGGCCGGGCAGTTGGGGCCAATGTACTCGGTGAATTGGGCTGGGCCACACAGGACATGCTTGATCGTGTTCTTGATGGCGAACTGCTACCCAATGATACGGTGCAACAGTTACTGCAGGAAATTATCGATAGCTTGCCAGACCTCGTGGCCTCCTACAAAACACCGGGAGCCATGGATGTGGGCGCCGTAAGAGCATTAACCAATCGTTGTTTCCAGGTAGCTAAAGCGGGGGGAGACGATCTCGCCGAGGGAATGCCGGCTGCCGATGCTCGCACTAGTGGGGCAAGTGATGTCGCCCAGCCCCAGCCGCTGGCCTAATGGCGCAGGGTACGGGAAACCTCGAACAGGGAAAGGGAGAACGATCGTGCAATCAGAGAATAACCCCAAGCCGGTTAACTCCGGGATAGCCAATACGGCCAGTGAAGAGTCACTGGATGTCACACTGGACTGGTTGCTGGATCAGGACCTAGCCGAACCTGACGAAACACTGTTCGCGGTGGACACTGAACAGTTTATTGATCAGGAGCTCTCTGAAACTGAGGCCGCGATGGCCGCCAGGCCAATGTTCGGCGGCAATCAGCAAGCGGACAGCCTGGAGGGCTTTGTCGAAGAGGAGATCGTTTTATCCTCAGTTGGTGAAACCAGCGATATCTACCAGGCGCCGGAAGAGCCAAAAGCACACCGGGGCCAGCTCGATACCGTGGCCGTTGTTATCAACCCCAATGCGCAAGCGAAGACCAGCTCACCCAGCCTGGAACTTGACGAGGGGCTCGATATTCTGGGACTGGATGACAATGATGACATTGGCGACAAGCCCCTGGTCATTAAACGCAGTGCCAGGTCGGTCAACCCAACAACGCCCAGGTCGAATGTCCCTGTGCAGACGGGCGAGGCCGAAGAAAAATCGGCGGTGAATGAAGATCAGGCTGATATTCCAGTGCCGCCTAACGCCAGCGCAAATGCGACCACCGAAGCTGTCGAACAACAGAACGAAGATATTGCCATTGAAGCCGATGACCGTGAAGTGTCTGGCGAGTTAACCATGGCTGAGGCCTTGCACCTCGATGCTGTAGTGACTGGCCCCTCTGATGACGCCTACATGACCGAAACTACTGAGATAGCATCCCTGGATCTTGCCGCGCAAGCAGCGGAGCTAACATCGGAAGCTCTCGAGCCTGAACAGGCGAATGTTGGTGACGAGTCTGGTGCAACTGATGTATCGGAAGGCAAGATCGCCGAAGAAACTGCCTTGCCACCGGCCGCCGAGGCTGCAGATCCCACCCTCATCGAGAACACGAACCCCCTGGGGAGCGAGCAGGAAGACGATGTTCTGGCGTACGTGGCGTCGCAGCCCTTACCCAGCGATGAGGCAGAGTTCGACCAGTTTCTTTTACGCGGTGAGCATCTGGCCGATATCGGTTCGGATATGGGTGAGCTCACGGTGCAGCCCACCGAAGGCGTTGCGCCGGTAGATCCCGAGGTATCCCGAGACATCGACTACCACGACGATTTTGCGGCATCGGACGTGTTCAACGCCGAGGCAATAAGTGCGATCACTGAAGTGATCGCTGCGATAATGGAGCAGTTGACGGAAATGGCGGAGGCACGCCTGGAGTCATTGTCCTATACCTCAACGGATTTACAGCTTGATGTCATGTTGGGAACCGACACGTCTTCTGTGAATGAATGCGTGGAAAGTGGTTTCGCGCCGATAACACAAATTATTTCAACGCTTCCTACCGCTATCGATAACCTCGGACAGCAGGAAATCGACGCCATCTATGTGCGCATTGTTAATGGTGCCGGGCGCGATAGCTGGAATGATCTTTTTGATGATGATTTTCCAGCTAACCCCGATACCGAGGCCAGACTGCTACTGGAGCAGATTCCGCAACAGGATAATGGCGGCCCGTTACAAGAATCGGCGCCATTATCTGAGGAGTCGGGCCAGAGCTTCGATCCACTCGCCCTGGAGAGTGAGGACCAGGATTTGAAGCTGGGCTTTGAAACACCTCCAGTCGACCAGTTTCACGAAAGCGACAATTTTGATTTTCTATCTTCGGAAGAAAACGGGCAGGTTGAGGCGCTGGAGGCCGAGCTCGATACAGTCTGGCAAGACATGCAGGCAGATGAAAGCCAACGTGAGGAGACCGATACTCCGATTGAAGTGTTCGATGAGGACCTTTTCAGTCCCGATGCGATGGAAGCCCTTGATGAGATTAGCGGAGAGCAACCCGCGGACCTCGATACGCTGTTCAAGGGACTGGGCGAAAACCCAACAGATATTGACGAAGTCTGCGGCATTGCCTTCGATGATTTTGAAGTAGACAACGTGGCCCCCAATGAGCCGGCTGAGCCCATAGAACAGGTTCAGGAAGAGGAGGCATTACAGCCCGTTGTCTCATCCCCGCTTCCCGAAGAGCCCAGTGGGCCCTGGTTCATGCCGCCGGGCGTTGAATTTACCTACGCCAGTCAAAGTACCTCCGAGGTATTCCAGGATTTTCTCGATGCGTTTATCGAAGAGGGAGCCCTGGAATTGGAAAAACTCGAGGACGCAATCAGCGAGTGGGAGAAAGACGTCGCCAGTGATGAGGCATTTGCGCCAGTATCGCGAATACTGCATACACTTAAGGGTATCGCCAAGGGCGTGGGGCTTCATCGATATGGCACTCTGATCCACAATTTCGAAACGCTGCTGGAGAAAATGTCTGCACCAAACTCGGCCGAATCGAGCAGCTACTTCAGAGTGGTAAATTTTTGGCTTGATGCCGCCCTTACCGGTTTCGAGAAGATCGAGGAAACTCGCCACGACATCACCTCTGAAGTCCCGGAAGCTGGCCCTGCGGAATCTGCGGTTCTTCCCGTCGCCGAAACCCAGGAAAATGCGCAGTTGCTTTCGACGGAGGAAAGTACTGAGCCTGAAGATGTCGAGCAACCGACAGCGCCGATATCTACATCAAGATCTAATGACAAGAGACTTGCTGATGAGGGTGTGAAAGCCCTCGCCGCCCAACAAACTATCCGAATGACACCGGATGCAGTGGACCACCTGATGAATTTGACCAACCAGGCGCAGCAATTGGGTGTCCGTTCATCACAGGGCACAGTTCGCGGTAAGTTGGCCACTGCAGAATTACAGGGCCGACTGTCATCTATTCGATCCCATATCGCTAAAATCGCGGATCGGTCTCTGCTTAATGTTAAAGCACAGGCAGGCCAGGTCGTCGGTGAAATGGACGCGCTGGAAATGGACCAGTACTCCGAGCTGCAGGAAGCAGCCAATATTCTCAGGGAGGGTGTCGAAGACCTCGGCGATTTAATACAGCTGTGCAGCCGCCAGAGCGTTATGGTCGAAGCCTTACTCAAGCAGCAGGCCTCAGTAATCTCCTCCCTTCGCTCGTCCATTCAGGGAGCCAGGGTGATTCCGGTATCCCGCCTTATGCCGGGTCTGCGTCGAATCGTCAGGACGGTAGGTGCAGAGTTGGGTAAGGCAGTCAATTTCCGGGTACTCAACGAAGTGGGTAGTCTCGATCGGGACAATTTTAACCGCTGCCAGATTATTCTGGAGCACATGGTCCGCAATGCACTGGACCACGGTATCGAGTCACCGGACGAACGTGTGGTTGCCGGAAAACAAATGACCGGCCGGATTACCGTCGACGTGAGCAAGGAGGGCAGCGACTATGTGATCACGTTGGCCGATGACGGTCGCGGCATAGACCCCGATGTCATGCGGGAGGTGGCGTTTGATAAGGGCCTTGATCTTGATATCGCCAACCTCTCTGACGAAGAAGCTCAAAAGCTGATATTCCACAAGGGTTTTTCTACCGCTGCCGAGCTGAGTGAAATTTCGGGAAGGGGTGTCGGTATGGACATTGTCTTCTCGGAGTTACAACAGATTGGCGGCGATATCGATATCAGTTCCGCTGTGGGCCAGGGCACTACCTTCAGGATTCGTGTGCCCTCGAATGTCACCGTTAATGGTGCACTCCTGGTGAATGCTGGAACCAGTTCCTACGCGGTACCACTCGATGGACTCGTAGCGGTTGAGCATGTCCCCACTGATCTTTTTTTCGGGAGCCTGGAAAGCGCTGAACCATTGGCGCTGTATGGCATGGAATGTGAGGCAGCTTACCTCGGCACCCTGTGTGGTGGAGAGAATATCCCAGCCCGAAAAAATTGGGGCGACACGGTACCTGTCATCATAGCGGGGGATGAGGACCGCTTCATGGCAATTGCGATTGACGGGCTGGAGCAAGCGCTGGAGCTTGTGATCAGGTCACTTGGCAACCAGTTTTCTTCGGTGCCTGGAATTGCCGGTGGTGCTACAACCGCGGATGGTCAGGCGGTGGTAGCGCTCGATTTGAATGCGCTGGTAGCGTCGGTTGATGTTGATGGCGCTGGCATGTTCCAGGCGGACGCTGACAGGGCCCAGGAAAATATGTTGGTGATGGTTGTCGATGACTCCCGGACTCAACGCATGGTGGCAACTAGCCAGTTCGACGCCCTGGGTGTTGAAACGGTAACGGCTGAAAACGGCCTGGTGGCCATTGAGCAGCTGAACGCGGCGCACAAGTTGCCCGAGGTGATCCTGCTGGACATCGAGATGCCGATAAAAGACGGAATTCAGACACTGCGAGAGATTCGCAAATCGGCTAAATTCGGACACCTACCGGTCATTATGGTGACATCAAGGACAGGTTCAAAGCACCGTAATCTTGCCGAGCAGGCCGGATGCAGTGGCTTCATGGGCAAACCTTTCAACTTTCCTTTGCTGGTGCAGGATATCAACAGGTTGACCGGCAGGCAGCTGGAGCTTGCCTAGGAGGTAGCGGATACTATGGAAGAAAATGCGACACAACACTGCGTGCTGCTACCCTGCTCCGAAACAGAGCGCTGGGCGATACCTCATAACTGCCTGGCCGAGATTGTGACTTATAGCGGTGACGAAGACAGGCCGCCCAGAGAGATAGATTGGCGCGGAAAAGTGATTCCTATACTCGATTTACAGGATGCCAACGACCAGGTCTGGCGCAACCGGCTCATTGCCGTTGTCCTCGGCCTTGAGGGTGAAGGCCTCGAATACTGGGGGGTGGCATTGCGTGGTGACGGGCTAACGGCCGTTAATCTCGCCGAATCTACCGTAGAGGACCTGGATACCGTTACCGGCGAGCACAGCAGCGCTGCATTCCGCTTGGGTGAGCAGGAGTACCAGGTGCCCGATCTGCTCGCTCTGCAAAAGCATATGACGGCATCACATGCGACTCGTTAGCGCCGGTGGGTCATTGTCAGTGAGGAAAGAGGTACGCAAGGTGGAACAGTTGCAGATTGAATCCGTAGTGCGCGAAATCGAGGATGCTTTTGGCAACGAACTGGCATTCACGGAGCGTCCATTAACTGACACCGAAACCGGGGTATTGTCGGCGGTATTTGGCGACCAGGGATTCCAGCGTTATACACAAGACCTCGTGAACCGGCAGATTATTCGTGACTACCTGACCAACGCCGTGATGCTGGAGCTTCTTCAGGATGATCGTTTTGCGGTGCTGACCCAACAGGCTGGCACGGTTAAGGGCCGGGCGGCACTGGCCTTACACATGGTCATGCACTCGATTGAAGAGGCCAACGATATCCCGCTGAATGCGGGCGCCGGCCTGAAAAAATTGCGCCTCAAACCCGGCTCTCCCCCCCAGCTGGAGCTCATTCCCAGCTGACCGGGGCATTCTTCCCGCTAAAATTTTGGCAGAAAAACCCCCCGTTTTCGGCCCGCTTTTGCCTGGTTTTTTAAAAAATGGCAGCGAAAGACCCCTTCTTCCAAAGTCGTCAAAAATCCTTCTCCAGATGCATTGTCAGCCCTTTTGACCGTGCCTATAACGGTTACAGGGCGCAGGAAACAGGCGCCAAGAAGACTAAAAACTGAGGGATTGGAAGGGGAATATTATGCTGACAATAACGCCAACAGCGGATTTGGGTGGCAGCCAGGAAAAAGGTCTTGAGGTCTTTGCCGTTATCGACGGGCGCAAGGTATTTCTTCCTGCTGAAGCAAAATACGTTATGCAGGACCGTCGTGGACTCTGGTTTTTTGCCGCGCGCAAACCACGTCCAACCGAAGGCGACTGGACGCCGAACAAGACCAGCATTGCCTGCCTGACAGACCGAGGCTATGTTCGTGCACTGAAGACAGATACCAGCATTCCATGGCTGGATACCTGCCAGCGGACCGTCAGAGTGGTTACCCGAGAGAGCAATCGCGCGGTGGGTGAGGACGAGATCGTTCGCCAGTAGTGTTCTGGCCGCCTTGAATCCAAGGGCGGCCTTCAGCTTTCCTAATCGATTAACGCGTGGCTGGGGTGCTGCGCGTAGTCACACCAGGTAGCAACCGCTTCCGCATTATCTGCCAGAATGTTAACGACGTCGCTCTCCAGCCTTTTGTAGGCCTCCTGCCACACCTTGATGTGTACAACCATGGCGCAACGCTGACGCATGGGCATTGTTTGCGGCAAGTTCAGTGGATCGAAGTTCTGATTCTTGAATCCGTGGCTCAACACGGCTGATACCACCTCATCCTGTTTGCTGTCATTCAGCTCTCCTTCGAACCGACGGATGGGCATGGTTAGCTTGTTGCGCGCGGGAAAGTCGCGGTCGACGATAATATTGTGAAGCCACACAGGGAGTTGTTTTTTCAGGCGCGATACCAGCTCCTGGCGCGATAGCATATTGACCTGCTGGCTGGTCAGCCCCGGCGAAACTCGCTGGAAAGACAGCTCATTGCGTGTGTGGTAGCCGTGAGTATGAAAGCACGGCATGCGTGCGCCCACCAGGGCAATGTGAGTCAAATGGAATTCAGACATAGGTTATTTCCAGTGCCACTTTTAAAGGTATTTCACGCATCGTATTCAGCTCGCACAATATCGACCGGTTTATTCATTCCATAAGAATGAAGTTGACGGGGACGGGTACTATTAGCTGACCCTCTTCAGCCAGGTACTCAGCCCTGGCGACCGGATCGATCTCAGTCAGAGCGGTATCCTTGAAGGCCTTTTTTGCAGCGCGAACCGCTGCGTTATCGAGGGTGTCATGCCCCGAGCCCCGACCTACTGCGACCTCCGCCAGGGAACCGTCCTCCAGCAGCGTCAGGTCCAGTTCGAGGCTGCCCTGCAGGTTGCGACGCACAGCCGCTTTCGGATAGCGAATCTTCTCAGTCACCATACGCAGAACCAGGGTATTGAATGTCGCTAACCTGCGAGAATATTCCATGATATCCAGGCGCGCGATCTCAGGTAACTCGGGCTCGATGACGGCTGCAGTGACCGGCGTGGCCATAGCCAGCTGGATCGGCTCAATTGGGCTTAACTCAGCGGATTCTGATACGGCCTCCCGAGCCGGGTCCGGTGTGATTTCAAGCTCAGGGACGACGACTGCAGCTTCAGGCTGGGCAATATCCGCTGCCGCGGCAGCGTCATCGACCAGCGCGACGGTGGTGGCTGTGGCGGCCTGCTCCGCTAGAGTCTCTTCGGTCTCCTGGCGAGTTTGCGGCTCTGGAACGGAATCCTCGGTCGGCGCCAGCCAGCTGGCCACTTCGTTGCGCCGTTCGGGGCTTACCTGGTGAGCCCTGTAGGCCGACAGCAGCGATTCGTCGATATCGTTGGCGAGTATGCTGCCGCGAAAACTGGTGCTGGCGCCGCGTTCGCCGACCCAGCCAGTCAATAGGTAGTCGAACACAAAGCCATCATCGACCCGGGCCAACTCAAGGTCATTCAATAGCGCCACGGTTTGATCATCTTCGGTTAAGAGAAAGGCCAGTGAGTCGCCGGCATAAAGGCTACCCTCAACGCTGGCCATGATATTGGCGACAAAATCGGTTACACCTGGCGCGGGCGGCTGAGCTGCTGCCAGCTCACTCTGCAACAATATAGTGCCCAGCAGGCTGCGAACGCTTGTTCTTCTGGCAACCACGCGGTATTCCATGAGCTTGGGTCCCGATGCGCTGACCAGGTTATCGGGCCTGGGCACCATTTTGTCGACGTGTATGGCTCCCAGGTAGATCTCGCGCCCGGTTTCCTGGTGAACCGCAAGCCCCACCATGTGGAACTCCGGCCCGACAGCCCGTACGGAGGCGGCGAACAGGGAAAGGCCGCCGACCAGGGCCAGCAGTAGTTGCCGTGTAGCAAAACGCTTCATACCAATACACTTTTTGATGGTTGTTGTCAGATCTCCAGCTTTGCAGAGTGGTGCTTTCGGAGACAACAAAAAACCCGCGAAAACCCCAGAAATCCGGGTCTTGGGGGTAGCTACGGGGGTCTGTACGACGTAAAAACCGATAAAACGGCAATGTTTGGCGAAAAATCAGCCAGCGGGCGGCTTTTCTTCCAGTGAGGGTGGCTCGTCTTCGGCATTATCAACCACCAATGCCAGACGATCGTTCTCGATATCGATATGGATTGGGTCTAATGTGGCCATTTCTTTGCTGGCTTTTGCCGACAGTTGCTGGAATCTCTCAACCTTGCCGTGCAGCCCTTGCTTACCTACCAGTCCGGTTACGGTCTCATTGTAGTGATTGCTGGCAGCCTTGAGAGTATTACCCAGTTTTTGCAGGCGCTCCGCCACTGTGCAGACCTGGTTGTAAATTTCCCCGGCGCGGCTGCTGATTTCCCGGGCTTCGGTATTGCTCCGTTCGACCATCCAGAGATTGGCGACCGTCCTGAGAATGGGCATCAGCGTGGTGTGCGATACCATCACGACGCCTTTATGGTAGCCATAGTTGAACAGCTCGCGATTGTGCTTCATCGCCTCAATATAGGCGGGTTCTATGGGCATAAACATCAGTACGAAGTCCGGGCTACCGATATTCGGTAGATTCGCGTAATCCTTTCCCGCCAGGTCGTCGATATGATTGCGCACCGCCTGGGCGTGGGCGTTCAGGGCTTCAGTTTTCTCGGCCTCGGTTTCCGCCGTGATGGCCCGGTCGTAATCGACCAGGGAAACCTTGCTGTCGATGACCAGGTGCTTGCCATCGGGTAGCTTGATCACAAAGTCCGGCAACTTTCTCTTACCCGCCTCGTCCCGAAAAGCCGCCTGTGAGTCGTAATGTTCTCCGCTCTGCAGTCCGGCCAGTTCCAGGGTTCTCTCTAGCTGGGCTTCACCCCAGTTGCCGGCGGCCTTTTTGTCACCCTTTAGCGCCAGGGTCAGGTTGGAGGCCTGGTCGTTCATTTGCAGGCCAATCTCCAGCACCTTCCGGATCTCGGCTTCGAGGTTGGTATTGCCCTTGATTGACTCCGAGTGCACCTCGTTGATGCGCTTCTGGAACCCGGTGATTTGCTCTCTAAATGGCTGGAGCAGGGATTCCAGGGACTCCTTGCTGGTACTGGTGAAGCTCTTGCCCTTGTCCTCAAAGATCTTATTGGCCAGGTTTTCAAACTCGCGCTTGAGGGCCTCTCGATTCTCATTTAGCAGGGTGATTTGCTCGGCGTGCTGCCGTGCGCGTTCGGCCAGCTGTGTTTCGAGCTTCCCGGTGTTTACCACCGTCTCATGAAGCTCCTGCTGCAGCGCATTGCGTTCAGCCGTCAGTCGGGCGACATCGGCTTCAAGGAGCTCGAGCTTTTCGGAGCTTGTGGCGACAGCCTGTTGCAGCTGGCCGAGTCGGCGCAGTCGCAACACCGCCCCAAGCAGCAGGCCGAGGGCAAGCCCGACCAGGGCGGCGATACCCCATTGGCTGGCAAGTTGTAGGTCTATTTCGGTCATGCCCCTCCCCTGTTCGACAGTGTAAAGCAATTGGCTGCTGCCCGGAGAGTTTTGTCTGCGGGACCTGTCGTCTCAGCAGGCGGGTTCGATCTGACCGAGAATATAAGCAGTTGCCTCCGCCAGGTTCGCCTTAACCGGAATGCTTTCCGGTGCCGGCAGGTTGCCCTCGCCCTGCATGAGCTGGGACTGGGTCAGCTGGCCCTTGCCAGTGGTAACCAGCACGGGCCGTGCACCGGCAGCCACCGCCGCTTGCAGGTCCTTCATGCTGTCGCCGACGAAAAAAGCGCCTTTGACCGGCACTCCCAATTCAAGCTCGATGGCCCGGAGCAAGCCAATTTTCGGCTTGCGACACTCACAGCCCTCTTCGGGCCGGTGAGGACAGTAGAATATGCCGGCTAACGCCCCGCCGAAAGCTTCAACTTCCTGGCATAGCTGTTGGTGTATCTGTTCAAGATCGTCCAGGTCGAAATAGCCGCGACCGAGACCGCTTTGGTTGGTAGCGACGGCGACCTGGTGGCCGGCCTTCGATAGGGCCGCTATTGACTCGATGCTGTGCGCAATGGGGTGCCAATCGGCGAGGCTGCGGATGTAGTTGTCCGAATCCTCGTTGATGACCCCATCGCGGTCCAGGATGATCAGTGCCACGAATTAGCCGGTAGTGGCCAGCTGAGAGATATCGGCAACACCGGTGAACAGCCGCCTGAGCCGGTGTAAGAGGTTCAATCGATTGAGTCTGAGTGCCTCGTCCTCGGCGTTGACCATAACCCCGTCGAAGAAAGCGTCTACCGGTTCGCGCAGGGCCGCCAGACTGGCCAGGGCGCTGGTATACTCACCGTCGGCCAGGAAGCGCTCTGACTGTTCCTCCACGGCAGCTAATGCGTCATAAAGAGATTGTTCCTGAGCCTCCTGAAGTAAGTTTGTACTCACTTCTGAAAAGCTGTGGTCACCGTCCAGTTTGCCCAGGATGTTGCCCACACGCTTGTTGGCAGCCGCCAGTGCAGTGGCTTCTGGCAAGCGGGTGAAACTGTTCACTGCCAGCACCCGTCGTTCGATGTCGAGCGGGCGACTTGGACCTAGCGCACTAACCGCCCTGAAGGTCTCCACCGGGATGCCGTCATCTTCATAGCGGGCGCGGAATCTTTCCACCATGTAATCGAGCACCTGCGGCCCGGTGTTATCGGCGATGGTGTCCGGCTGGTACTGGTCGATAGCCAGCTGCAGGCAGTCCCGCAGGTCCAGGTCCAGCTCCTTTTCCACCAGGATGCGCAGTACCGCCAGGGATGCCCTGCGCAACGCAAACGGATCCTTGGAGCCCGTTGGCGGTTGGCCAATACCGAAAATACCAACCAGCGTGTCCAGCCTGTCCGCCAGGGCCAGGCATGTGGCTATGGGTGATTGCGGTAGCCGGTCACCCGCAAATTTTGGCCAGTATTGCTCGGCCAGCGCTGCCGCAACCTCTTCGTCTTCGCCGTCATTGAGCGCATAGTAGGAACCCGCAACGCCCTGCATGTCGGAGAATTCCAGGACCATGTCACAAACAAGGTCCGCCTTGCTGAGGAGGCCGGCGCGTTCCGAACCGGCTTTGTCCGCCCCTATCAGTGCCGCCAGTTCACCCGACAGGGCCTGGATTCGTGTGGTTTTATCCAGCAGGGTGCCCAGCTTTTGCTGAAAGACCACACTGTCCAGCGAGCTTACGCGGTCGGCCAGCGGCGTTTGTTTGTCGGTGTTGAAGAAAAATGCGGCATCGCTCAAACGCGGCCGAATGACACGTTCATTGCCCTCGATGACCAGCTCAGGGTTGGTGCTCTCGATATTGGCCAGGGTGATGAAATTGGGTAGCAGCCCGCCGTTGTCGTCGGTCAGGTGAAAATATTTCTGATGCTCTTTCATCGAAGATACCAGCGCCTCCGCCGGGACTTCCAGGAAGCCCTTATCGAAGCTACCGGTGAGTGCCACGGGCCATTCAACAAGCCCGGTGACCTCATCCAGCAGGCCGGGATCGATCACCGCGCGGGCCTTGAGTGTCGAAGCTTCGGCCTCTACCTGCCGCTGAATCATGTCCCGCCGCTCTTCGAAAGATGCCACCACCCGTGCGTCAGCCAGGGCCGTGGGGTAGTCCTCCGGGCGCTTCAGCGCTATTTCTCCCGGGCTGTGAAACCGATGTCCCCGGGTCACGTTACCGGTGTTCATACCCATGACCTGTCCGAGCTCTGAGTCGCTGCCAATCATTGCCACGACCCAGTGGGCCGGGCGGACAAACTCGTCCCGGCGGGCCCCCCAGCGCATACGTTTGGCGATGGGAAGATCGTTCAGGCTCTGCTCGATAATGTCTATTATGCTCTCTCGTAGCGCCCGACCCGGCTCGGTCCTGCGCAGCCCCAGCCGTGGTCCCTTGGGTGTGTCGATTTCAGTCAGCTCCTCCGGTGAGACGCCCTGCTTTCGTGCAAACCCTGCAGCAGCTGGCGTCCACTGGCCTTGCTCATCCGTAGCGCGATCAACCGGTGGTCCGAGCACTTCTATCGACTTGTCCGGAGACTGGAGCGCGGTTTCCTCCACCAAAACAGCCAGCCGTCTTGGTGTGGCAAACCACTGGGCGGCACCGTGCCTCAGCTCGCGGCTTTCCAAACCAGCCACAATGCCATCCCGGAAGGCGAGCCCCAGACCTTTCAGCGACTTGGGTGGCAGCTCTTCGGTTCCTATCTCGATCAGTAGAGTATCAGTCGACATCTTTCAGCTGGCCTCCGCCTGGATCCTGGCGAGGACTTCATCCCGTAGCGCTGGCTCCGCAAGTGGAAAGCCAAGTGCGGCGCGGGCGTCGAAATAGGCCTGGGCTACGCCCCGTGCGAGCGTCCGGACCCGCAGGATGAAGCGCTGTCGTTCGGTCACCGAAATCGCGTGTCGCGCATCGAGCAGGTTAAAGGTGTGAGAAGCCTTCATAACGAGCTCATAGGCGGGCAATGGCAGGCCTTTCTCCACCAGCCTCAGTGCCTCGCTCTCGCAATGATCAAAAAATGAAAACAACTGTGCAACGTCCGCTTCCTGGAAGTTGTAGCGCGACATTTCCACCTCGTTCTGGTGAAACACGTCGCCATAGGTGACGTCGCCGGCAGGCCCTTGTGCCCAGACCAGGTCATAGATGCTGTCTACGCCCTGCAAGTACATGGCGATACGTTCCAGTCCGTAGGTGATTTCGCCGGTCACGGGATAGCATTCCAGGCCCCCGGCCTGCTGGAAATAGGTAAACTGGGTGACCTCCATGCCGTTCAGCCAGACTTCCCAGCCCAGGCCCCAGGCCCCAAGGGTTGGTGACTCCCAGTTGTCTTCTACGAAGCGCACGTCGTGAACCAGCGTGTCGATACCCAGCGCGGTCAGAGACTGCAGGTAGAGCTCCTGAAAGTCATCTGGCGAGGGCTTCATCACTACCTGGAACTGGTAATAGTGCTGTAGCCGGTTCGGGTTTTCGCCGTAGCGCCCATCGGTTGGTCGCCGGCTCGGTTGCACGTAGGCGGCATTCCAGTTTTCCGGGCCGATGGCTCGCAGAAAGGTTGCGGGATGGAATGTGCCGGCACCCACTTCCATGTCCAGCGGCTGCAAAACGACGCAGCCCTGCTCCGCCCAAAATTTCTGAAGACGAAGTATAAGCTCCTGAAAAGTAAGCACTTTTAGTTGATGGCTGGACACCGTTTTTCCCGTTGGAAGCGCAAAAAGGCCGCTATTATACAGCCTCTTTTGGCGGCATAATACGCGCTTTCAGCCGTAGCCCCCGGGAAAGCGAAATTCTTCCATGAATACCCTTCAGGCCGCCTTGATCAAGGCTTTACTGTGGCTTTGTGCCCAACTGCCACTGTCCTGGGCCCGGGCCCTGGGGCGATTTGCCACGGTACTTTACTGGCCTTTCGGCGGCCGAAGTCGGCAGGTGACCCAGCGCAATATTGCCCTGGCGTTTCCGGAGCTTGACCCCGAAGCGCAGAACATTCTTGCCCGGCAGAGCCTGGCGGCAACCGGTGAGCTGGTCACCGAGATGGGCCATGTCTGGTTGCGCAGCTGGGCGTATGTCCAGTCCTTGATTACAGAGGTGCACGGGGCTGACCAGATCATTGAGGCGCAAAAGTCGGGTCGCGGCGTGATTGTTCTGGCACCGCACCTGGGGAACTGGGAAATTGTGGGCCTGCACCTGCCCTTGTTGGGCAGCACGGTGTCGCTTTACGAGCCGCCCAAAATAGCTGGCCTGGGCCCGCTCATTGAGCGCTCACGGCAGCGCAGTGGTGCGACATTGGTACCCACCGATGGTCGGGGCCTGGCCAGGCTGTTAAAGAGTGTCAAGCAGGGCCATATATCAGGAATACTGCCTGATCAGGCGCCACCGGACCTGAATGCGGGTAAAAACAGCCCATTCATGGGTATTGAGTGTTTTACCGGTACCCTGGCCAGTAACATGATTCGGCGAACCGGCGCGCTGGCGGTATTCGGCTTTGCCGAGCGTGTTCCAGGGGGCTTTATCCTCCGTTATCTTCCTGCCGAGGAGGCCATTTATGATGCGGATGATAGCCTCTCGCTGGCGGCATTAAATCGTGGCGTGGAAAAGTGCGTGCGTCACTGTGTGGCCCAGTACCAATGGGAATACAAACGCTTTCGAGTGAGGCCCAAGCAAGGTCCGGGCAACTATGATGGCTTGTAATAGCAATCCGCCTGGCAGCGGTGAATACAGGAATAATGATGTTTTACGGTAAGTTGGTTGCGGGCTTTATTGGTCTGCTGCTCGGTGGTTTTGTTGGACTCTTACTTGGCCTGTTTGTGGGTCACGCGTTTGATCGGGGGTTGCTGAAGACACTGCAATTCGCCTCCCCTGAGAATATCGCCCGGATCAAGAGAAGTTTTTTCGATACAACCTTCCAGCTGCTGGGCCACCTGGCGAAGGCGGATGGGCGGATTTCGCAGCAGGAGATAGACCATACCGAGCAGATATTCGCGCAGATGCAGCTTAGCGCGGAGCAGCGAGAACAGGCTATCGGCATGTTCCGACAGGGCGCAGCCGCTGACTTCAGTGTCGAGGCTGCGGTGGCCGAATTTCTGGCAGTCTGCGGGCCGCAGAAGCAGTTGCAGCAGACGATGCTGTTGTTCCTGGTGTCGATGGCGCTCGCCGATCATGAAATGGCGCCGGAGGAACACGCGGCACTGCAGCGAATCTCGGGCTTGATGGGCTTCGGTAAGGCCCAGCTTGAGCAATTGCTGCGAATGGCCCAGGCCCAGGAGCATTTTCATGGGCAATCCAGCTACGGGGCTCAGCCGGGCACTAGCCTGGAGGATGCCTATGCTGCCCTGGGTGTCAGCTCATCGATACCGGACAAGGAGTTGAAGAGAGCCTACCGTAAGTTGATGAGCGAGCATCACCCGGACAAGTTGATTGCCAAGGGTGTTCCGGACGATATGATCAAGATCGCCACAGAAAAGTCTCAGGAAATACAAGCGGCCTACGAGATGATTCGTAAATCTCGTGCCAGTGGCTGACACTCAGGGGCGCCAGAACATCGGGGTGAATAGAACCAGTAGCGTGAAGACTTCCAGACGCCCCAGCAGCATAGCGACACAAAGCAGACTCTGGGCAGCGCCGCCAATTTCGGCGTAATTGCTGGCCACCCTTCCCAGGCCAGGTCCCAGGTTGTTCAAGGCAGCGGCCACTGCGGAAAATGCGCTGGTGAAGTCGAGGCCAGTGGCCATCAAGGACAGCAAGATCGCAACAAACACCCAGACGTAGACCGCAAAGAAACTCCAGACCGCGCTGACCACCGTGGCTTCTACACGCCGCTTGCCCACCTTCAGCGGAATGACCGCCGATGGATGCACCAGCTGTTTTAACTCACGGATGCCCTGTTTGTAGATCAGCATCATACGCATGGCCTTGATACCGCCGCCGGTTGAGCCCACGCACCCGCCCATAAACGAAAACATCAGCAGCATGACTGGAAGGAACGTAGGCCAGGAGGCGAAGTTCTGGGTGGTGAACCCGGTGGTGGTGGTGATTGAAATAGCCTGAAACAGTCCGTGTACAACGCTGTCACTAGCGCTCAGCGTTTCGGTTACCAGGAGATAAGCACAGGTGATCGATACACAGACCAGTAAGACACTGCCAAAAAACCGGGTCTCGGAATCCTTGCGATACACCCTGGCGCTCCGGCGGCGCCAGGCAACGAAGTGCAAGCCGAAATTGATGGCCGATATGCACATGAACAGGCTGCAAATCAGCAGTATGGTGTTGCTTTCAAAATAGCCCATGCTGGCATCGTGGGTAGAGAACCCGCCGATGGCGATAGTTGAAAATGCGTGGCATATCGCGTCAAAACCTGACATGCCGGCACTGTAGTAAGCGATCCCGCACACAACGGTCAGGGTGACGTAGACTATGAACAGCGCTTTGGCAGTTTCGGTAATACGGGGAGTCAGTTTGCTGTCCTTGGAAGGCCCCGGTGTTTCAGCGCGGTACAGTTGCATGCCCCCAATTCCGAGCATGGGCAAAACAGCCACCGCCACCACGATGATGCCGATGCCACCAAGCCATTGCAGCATCTGCCGGTAGAGCAGGATTGACATGGGCAGGTCGTCGAGACCAACAATCACCGTAGCACCGGTAGTCGTCAGTCCGGATATCGACTCGAAAATCGCCTCTACCGCTGTCAGTTCCAGGGCCTCGGTGAGTGCAAAGGGCAAAGCACCGAAAACGCCCAAGACCGTCCAGAACAGGGACGTGACCAGGAAGCCATCGCGAATTCGCAGCTCATGCCTGGCATTACGGACGGGCAACCACAACAGCAACCCCGACAGAAAGGTAATACTGAGTGCGGTGAGAAATCCCGTCACCGTGTTGTCGTCCTGCAGCAGCGCAACGACCAGTGGCACTAGCATTGCACTGCTGAATAGCATCAGCAGTAATCCCAGTATGCGCAGCGATACGGTGAGGTGCATCGCTCCCCCCTAGGAGAAAAACCCGAAGCCGACAGTGAACAGCTTTTCCACCGCGGAAATTTTGTTGCGATCCACCAGGAACAAGATGACGTGGTCGTCGGTTTCAACCACGATGTGGCTGTGGGCTATTAGCACCTCCTCTCCCCTTACGATCGCGCCAATGGTAACGCCGTCGGGCAGTGTGATCTCATCCAGGCGTCTGCCCACGACTTTCGAGGAATAAGCATCACCGTGGGCGATCACCTCGATGGCCTCTGCGGCACCACGCCGCAGTGAGTGAACATTACTGATATCTCCGCGGCGCACGTGGGTAAGCAGGCTGCCAATGGTGATTTGTTGCGGTGAGATGGCGATGTCGATCTCGTCCCCGACCAGGTCGGCATAAGCGGCATTAGTAATCAGGGTAATGACCTTTTTTGCTCCGAGGCGTTTGGCCAGCATCGACATCATGATGTTTGATTCGTCGTTATTGGTAAGCGCACAAAAGACATCCGTGGACTCTATATTCTCCTGGGATAACAACTGGGGCTCGGACGCGCTGCCGTTCAGAACAATAGCGTGCTTCAATCGCTCCGACAGGGTTCGGCAACGAGCGTAGGATTGCTCTATGACCTTAACCTGGTACTCATTCTCGATACTTAGAGCGAGGGTTGCCCCTATGTTGCCGCCACCGGCTATCATGACTCTTTTATAGGGCTTGTCGGCTTTGCGCATTTCCGCCATGACTGCGCGGCTGTTCTCGCGGGCTGCAATCAGGAACACCTCGTCATCAACCTCTACGACCGTATCGCCTTCTGGAATGATCGGCCGGTCCTGGCGGAAGATGGCTGCGACCCGCGTATCGACCTTTGGCATGTGGGCCCTGATCTCCCTGAGCTCCTGTCCGATCATGGGGCCACCGTAGTAGGCTCTGACGGCAACCAACTGCACCTTACCTTCTGCGAAATCCAACACCTGCAAGGCCCCGGGGTTGGCGATTAAACGACGTATAGCCTGGGTAACCAGCTGCTCCGGCCCGATAATGACATCCACCGGCACATTTTCCGGGTTGAACAGTTGCTCTTGGTGGGCGAGGTAATTTGGGGAACGAACCCGGGATATTTTTGTGGGGGTGTGGAAGAGGGTGTGCGCAACCTGACAGGCCATCATGTTGATTTCGTCGCTGTTGGTAACCGCGATCAGCATGTCTGCATCCTCGGCTCCGGCCTTGTACAGTGTGTTGGGGTGGGATGCACCGCCCGCTACTGTGCCGATATCGAGCCTGTCCTGCAGGGCTTTCAGTTTGTCATTGTTGGTGTCGACAACCGTTATGTCGTTTTGCTCGTTGGCCAGGTGCTCTGCCAGCGTGCCGCCGACCTGCCCGGCCCCGAGGATAATAATTTTCATGGTTCAGCGAACCTTGAGAAATTCGTATGCACAGTAAATAAATAGTAGCTCGATTGTAAGTACTCGCGGCCCGTAATAATGCACAAAGCGCGGCGACGCTAGCCGGGGGATTTTTTCAGCCGAGCAAAAAACAACCCGTCCGGCCCCAGGGTTTTGGGCAGGAGCTGTCGCCCAGTCTCGGTGGCCAAGCCCCAGTCTGTGTCGAGGGCAAGCAATTGCGCATCCGGGGTCGCTTCCAGGAAATGATGGATAACCTTGTCATTTTCCTCCGGTAAGACGGAGCAGGTGACGTACAGCAGGGTGCCGGTGGGCTTGAGGAGTGGCCATAAGCCCCCCAGGATCGCCAGTTGCTGCCGGGCCAGTGCCGGGATATCAGCGGCGCGTCGCAACAGCTTTATGTCGGGGTGACGGCGGATCACGCCGGAAGCTGAGCAGGGCGCATCGACCAGAATGCGGTCCAGACTGCCGGGCAGCAGCGTCTCACCGGGTTGGCTACCATCCATGATCAGCAGCTCGGCTGATAGCTGGAGTCGCTCCAGGTTCTCATTGACGCGCAGGAGACGTTGCTCGTCGATGTCGGCGGCGTACAGTGCAGCAATATCCGGTTGCTGCTCCAGTATGTGGCAGCTCTTGCCACCCGGTGCGGCGCAGGCATCCAGAATTCGCTCGCCGGGCCTCGCCTCCAACACAATGGCAGCTAGCTGCGCTGCCTCGTCTTGCACGCTGACCAGGCCCTCGTCAAACCCCGGAAGGGAGCTGACATCCCGTCCTTGCTGCAGGTAGATCGCATCGGGAGAGAGTGTGCCCGGGGTGGCCGCAATGTCCTGTCGGCGCAGTATTTCCAGGTAGTCATCCCTGCTACTGCGCTGGCGGTTGACGCGCAGCGTAAGCGGAGGTTGCTCGTTGTTGGCCGCTATGACCTGGCCGGCGTCGTCGGGCCATGCCTGGTGAATAGCGCTGTACAGCCACGACGGATGGGCAGCCTGTTGCGCCGGGCTCAATTGTGCTTCCAGCTTATCGCGCTCGCGGAGGTAGCGACGCAGCACGGCATTACTAAGGCCACGCGCCCAGGCCTTTTTCAGTACGCGGGTCGCGTCCACGGTGGCGGCGACCGCCGCATGGTCTGGTATCCGCGTGTTATTGAGTTGGTACAGTCCGGCTAGTAATAGCGCCTGTATGTCCCGATCCTTTGCTTTAAGTGGTTTAGTGAGCAACGCCTGCAACAGCCCCTCGAGGTGTTGGAAGTCGCGCAGCGTGCCGTAACACAGTTGCTGTAGCAGACCCCTGTCGCGACTCTTAACCCGCTCCAGCATGGGCGGCAACACCTGGCCCAGGGATTTTCCGGACAGCACCTGCGACAGCACGGTTGCACAGGCGGCCCGGCAATCGAGTTCCACGCTAGTCAGTCTGGCTGGTCAAAACGCAGACCCATGGCGAACTGCTCACGGCGCGAATTGAGAATGTCTGCTGCGTCCAGGGGCTTGCCCCCCGGGAGTTGCAGTCGTTGAATCAACAGCTCACCGGCCCCACAACTCACGGCGATGCCGTTGCGCCCGGCGGCGATAATAGTGCCGGCCCCGCTGGGGTTTTCTGCGGCCCCCACTGCAGAGGCTTGCCATATTTTTACCCGCTCTCCATTGAGCGTGCTGAAGCAAATGGGGAAAGGGTTAAATGCACGGATTCGCCGATCCAGCACCTGGGCTGTCTCTTGCCAGTTAATCTGGGCTTCTGATTTCTCGATTTTGGCTGCGTAGGTTGCCAGTGAATCGTCCTGGATCGTTGCTTGCGCCTGATAGGCCGGTAGATCCGCCAGAACCTGCAGTAGTAGTGGAGGCCCTGAGTCAGCCAGTGTTCCCAGTAGATTTGCTGCGGTGGTGCCAGCTTCGATCGGGCATTCGGCGTTTGCCAGCATAGCGCCGGTGTCCAGTCCGGCATCCATTTGCATGATCGTGACACCCGTGTGCGTGTCACCCGCTTCGATGGCGCGCTGTATCGGTGCCGCGCCCCGCCAGCGTGGTAACAGCGAGGCGTGCACATTGAGGCAGCCCCACTTCGGGATATCAAGTACCGCCTGTGGCAGGATCAGGCCGTAAGCCACCACCACCAGCACATCAGGCCGCAGGTCAGCGAGCGCCCGTTGGGTCTCGGGATCTCGCAGAGAGGCTGGCTGCATCACCGTGACGCCAGCAGTTTCCGCTATGCGTTTTACCGGGCTGGCTTGCAGCTTTTTACCCCGGCCCGAGGGACGGTCTGGCTGGGTATAGACAGCTACTATCTGATGCTGGCTGGCCAGCAGGGCATCCAGATGGCGAGCGGCGAACTCAGGTGTACCTGCGAATAGGACTCGCAGCGGTTGCTCGGTCATTGCAGGTCAGGCCCGCAGCCGATGAGACTTTTCGAGCTTTTTACGAATGCGTTGGCGCTTGAGGGGCGATATGTAGTCGACAAACAGCTTGCCGTCTAGGTGGTCAATTTCGTGCTGCAGACAAATCGCCAGCAGCCCTTCCAACTCCCGGCTAAAGGGTTCGCCATCGCGGTCCAGGGCGCTGACTTGCACCCGCCGCGGCCTGTTGACTGTCTCATAGAACCCGGGCACGGACAGGCAGCCCTCGTCGTATTCTCCCAGCTCCTCGTCCAGCACCGTCACCTCCGGGTTGATGAATACCAGCGGTTCGCTCTGGTCTTCGCTGACATCTATGACCAACAGGCGCTGGTGCACATCAATCTGGGTGGCCGCCAGCCCGATGCCCGGGGCGGCGTACATGGTTTCGAACATGTCGTCGATCAGGTCACGTATGCTGTCTGTCACTTGCTCGACGGGGGTTGCACGGGTGCGCAGCCGCGGGTCTGGAAATTCCAGTATGTTCAGTACTGCCATGGGTCCGGGTGCTCGACTTTTTTGCTGAAAACGGTCAAATCTGGCTTGGTGAATTAGTCACATTTGGCTTGCCACTGGCCAATCGCCACCGCAAACTAGGTCTATTATACAACCGCATGCTG
The DNA here is from genome assembly GCA_964590005.1 of uncultured Alteromonadaceae bacterium. Taxonomy (GTDB): domain Bacteria; phylum Pseudomonadota; class Gammaproteobacteria; order Pseudomonadales; family Halieaceae; genus CALJFL01. The sequence goes on from CAZPVJ010000002.1 coordinate 33,179, forward strand.
GGCAGTGCCCAGCGCCGGGGGCAGGGCTTGGCCGGGTGCTGAGCCAGTAGTGACGGGGCAGTCACAGCGGTTGGGAAGATAAATGCATGGAAGCTGCTATGATTGAAAGCATTGGGCGGATAATAACAAGTCCACGCAGGGGCAGAACAATGAGAATACGGGTACTTTCGACGGGTTTGTTGCTAGCGTCATTGCTTTTCAGCGGTTGGCTGCAGGCGGCAGTTGAGCTTAACGAGGATATTCCAGAGACCTACATCGTCAAGAAAGGCGATACGCTGTGGGGAATATCCGGCATGTACCTTCGGGAGCCCTGGCTTTGGCCGGAGCTCTGGGATGTAAACCCACAGATTGACAACCCGCACCTGATATACCCCGGGGACGAACTGTACCTCGTGTGGATAGATGGCCAGCCCCGCCTGCGACTGCGCCGGGGCCGCGATGTCAAGCTTGAGCCCAATATGCGTGTCTCTCAGCTCGATCTGGCCATTCCCATCATTCCCCTGGACCAGATAGGTGCGTTCCTGCTACGCCACCGTATACTCGGTGCCAATGACCTCAATAGGTCCGCCTATGTCGTGGCCGGCGCCCAGGGCCATTTGATCAGTGCTCCGGGTGATCGCATTTTTGGCCGTGGTCCGTTTCCGGATGGCGAGCGCGCTTACGGCATCTACCGCGCGGGTGACACTTACCTCGATCCGGTAACCAATGAGCTGCTGGGATACCAGGCCCAGGATATCGGTAATGCCCGACTGTTGAGCAGCAACAAGGATGAAGTGACCGAGCTGGAAATCACCCGGGTTACTGAAGAGGTCAGGATTTCGGATCGTCTGTTGCCGATGGAAGAGAGAATTATTGACGCCACGTTCCACCCCCGGGCCCCCGGTGAAGAAATTGAGAACGGATTTATGATCGCTGTCGATGGGGGTCTGACCCAGATCGGTACAACCGACATAGTGGTGCTCAACCGTGGTAAGCGCGAAGGACTGGAAGTGGGTCATGTCATGGCCATCTACCAGACCGGTGAGCTGGTTCACGATAAGGTCGCGGGCAACAATGTTCGCTTGCCCGACGTTCGCGCTGGCCTGCTGATGGTCTTCGAGGCCTTCGAAAAAGCCAGCTATGCCATTGTGCTCAAGGCAAACCGGCCCCTGAAGGTGCTGGATAAAGTCAAAAACCCCTGATTGATACGGGGGTGCCGCACATGCGGCGCTCCTGAATACGGGCGTGTAATGCCCGCCCCTTTCACTGGTCGCACTATCAAGGATGATGGCGATGAGCGAACCCGATATCCCGCTGTGCCTGCTTTTGCACGGCATTCCCGGTCTTTCTGCCGCGCAATTGAATACCTTGCTACTGCGCTTTGGCAGTCCCGCCAAGGTGGCCGCTGCGGGCTGGGAGGGATGGGCTTCCTGCGGATTGCCCAGTCAGCTCTGCCAAGCCCTGGAGTTAGCCTGCAGTAACGGCGGTCACCCGGAGGCGCATTGGAGTGTGGCTCAGGGTTACGACGCGATATGTTCGGCGGCGGCCGATGTGCTGCCGATAACCGACGCGCGCTACCCCGCCTTGTTGCGCACCATCCACGACCCGCCTCCCCTGCTTTACTGCCGCGGTAATCTCGCTACCCTGCGTACCCCGGGGCTGGCCATTGTCGGCAGTCGCAGGGCCAGCCCGGCCGGCGAAAGGTTGGCCGCTGAACTGGCGTCGGCCGCCACGGCTGCTGGTCTTGCCGTTTGCAGTGGCCTGGCCCTGGGTATCGATGGTGCCGCACACCGCGGCGCAGTGGCCGGCGGTGGGCCGACGGTCGCGGTGATGGCTACCGGGATTGACCAGGTTTACCCTCGCCGACACAGCAAGCTGGCTGCGCGAATTACCGAATGTGGCTGCCTGCTGACTGAATTTCCACCCGGCGTAGCGCCGCTGCGCGGCAATTTTCCGCGCCGTAATCGATTGATAAGCGGGCTGTCCCTGGCAACGGTGGTGGTGGAAGCGGCGCTACCCAGCGGTTCACTGTTAACAGTGGGCACCGCTCTGGAGCAGGGTCGCGACGTATTTGCTGCCCCCTGGAGTATTTTCCACCGCAATGGCCGTGGCTGTCTCAGGCTTATCAGGGATGGCGCTGGCGTGGTGGAGAGTATCGAGGATGTTCTGGTGGAGCTGGGTTCCCTGTACCAGTTGCAGTTGTCCCTGCAGGCAGAGCCCTGGCCGGCAGCCGGTGAGGGCCGCCTGGCGCCGGGTCATGCCAGGATACTGGCCTTTATCAGTGACCATGCCGTGGATCTGGACAGGCTGGTGGCAGGCACTGGTCTGCCGGTGGCGGCCGTACTGGCCGGGCTTTCATCGCTCGAGTTGCAGGGGCATATAGCGAGGGTCTCTGGGGGCTATGTGCAGGCCGGTGCGGAGTAAATTGTCATCGATATCTTGCCAAGTCCGCGGCAGTTGGTAAAATTCCGCGCTCTTTAGACGCCTACAAAGGGCGTCACAGCATCGCTAGGAGAGCGCTGATGAGCCAACCTTTTGTCGCCATCGTCATGGGTTCTGATTCCGACCTGCCCGTAATGGAGAGCAGCTTTGCGGTTTTGCGCTCTTTCGATATTCCGTTTGAGGCAAGAATCACCTCTGCCCACCGTACCCCTGAGGTCACCAAGGCGTATGTTCAGGACGCTGAGGCTCGTGGCTGCGCGGTGTTTATTGCCGCTGCCGGTATGGCAGCCCATCTGGCAGGGGCCGTTTCCGCGACCACGGTCAAGCCGGTTATCGGTGTCCCCATGAATGCTTCTCTGGATGGGCTGGATGCCCTGCTGTCCACTGTGCAGATGCCTGCCGGTATTCCGGTGGCCAGCGTCGCCATCGGCAAGGCCGGTGCTAAAAATGCGGCTTACCTGGCAGCCCAGATCCTGTCTGTGGCGGACCCCGCTATCGCGGACAAACTGCGTGACGAGCGCGCTGCGAACGCCGAGCAGATAGCCGCCAAAGATGCTGCCCTTCAGGCCTCGCTTCAAGGCTAGTTCCCGTGACACCGCAACTGCGAGCGGGGCTCGACGCGCTGCTTGCGGGCGGAGTGGTAGCCTGTCCCACTGAGGCGGTCTGGGGGTTGAGTTGTGACCCCGACAACCCCGCTGCGGTGGCGCGTCTGCTAGAGTTAAAACAGCGCCCGGTCGCCAAGGGACTGATCCTGGTGGCCTCTGATATCAGCCAGTTTAATGGACTTCTGGTGGGCCTGTCAGAGGGCGAACGAGCCCGCCTGCAGTTATCCTGGCCAGGTCCCAGTACCTGGTTGATTCCCCACCATGGCCTGGTGCCGCCCTGGATTTGTGGTGATCACGAATCCGTAGCGGTGCGCGTAACTGCCCACCGCGGCATGGCTGCTTTGTGCCGCGCCTGGGGCGGCCCGCTGGTATCCACCTCGGCAAACCCCGGTGGTAGTCAGGCCCCGAGAGAGCGCTTTCAGGTGGTGCGCTATTTCGGCGACGCGCTCGATGCTTATCTGCCAGGTGCAGTGGGTGGTGCCGACCGCCCTTCGACTATCCGCGATTTACGGTCTGATCAAATTGTCCGCGCCTAGGCGTAAATGGCGGCGTATAATGCGGCGCGTTCGAATCGGATAGGCGAGCCTTATGCAGCTTGACCAGGTCAAGGACTACTTATTGCAGCTGCAGCAGGATATCTGCTCTGCGCTGGCGGAAGAAGACGGGGCCGCGGAGTTCCTGGTCGACGAATGGCAGCGCCCCGAAGGTGGCGGTGGCCGCAGTCGGGTGCTGGAGGACGGCGCCGTTTTCGAGAAAGCCGGGGTAAACTTCTCCCACGTCATGGGTGCGGCCCTGCCGGCATCTGCCAGTGCCGCCCGACCCGAGCTCGCAGGGCGTAGCTATCAGGCGATGGGGGTCTCGCTGGTGATTCATCCTCGCAATCCGTACGTTCCCACTTCCCATGCCAATGTGCGCCTCTTTGTTGCTGAAAAACCGGGAGAGGAGCCGGTATGGTGGTTTGGAGGGGGCTACGACCTGACGCCCTATTACGGCAATCGGGAGGACTGTGTCAGTTGGCACCGCGAGGCTGAGCGGGCCTGCGCCGACTTTGGTGAAGATGTCTACCCGAGATTCAAAGCCTGGTGTGACGACTATTTTTATCTGCGGCACAGGGGCGAACCGAGAGGGGTCGGCGGCTTGTTTTATGACGATCTCAATGACTGGGATTTCGAGACCTGCTTTGCGTTTATGCGCTCAGTGGGTAATTCGTTTATCAGCGCCTATCGCCCTATCGTCCAGCGCCGCAAGGACACTCCCTACGGGGAACGCGAACGGCAGTTCCAGCTTTACAGACGTGGCCGCTACGTTGAGTTTAATCTGGTCTTTGACCGGGGCACATTGTTTGGTCTTCAGTCGGACGGCCGCACCGAGGCCATACTGATGTCGCTGCCGCCGTTGGTGCGCTGGCAGTATGATTACCAGCCGGACGTCGGATCACCGGAAGCGGAGTTAACCGAGTACTATTTGCAGCACCGGGACTGGCTGGCGGAAGACGCCTGTCAGGATGCTTAAGACAGGCTTTAGCGCGGATGACCCAGAGAGACAAATACGCCGTTTTTGGTAATCCTGTAAAGCACAGTAAGTCGCCGCGTATCCATGCGGCGTTCGCTGAGCAGTGTGGGCAGTCGATACAGTACCGCGCGGTCAGGGTTGAGGAGGGCGATTTTCAGCGTGCCGCCCGAAACTTTTTCGCCGAGGGAGGTTGTGGCCTCAATATCACCGTGCCCTTCAAAACAGATGCGTTTACCTTCGCTGACCAACTCAGTGACCGCGCCCAACGCGCGGGTGCGGTGAATACGCTGTGTCGGCGCGATGACGGCACGGTCTTTGGAGACAATACCGATGGTGTTGGCTTGATCAGGGATATGATTGCCAATCTGGGATGGTCGGTGCAGGCCCAGCGCGTACTGCTTATCGGGGCCGGGGGAGCGGTGCGTGGTGTTCTCGAGCCGCTATTGCGAGAGCGGCCCAAAGAGATACTCATTGCCAATCGGACCGCCGACAAGGCGGCTACCCTCGCGGCTGAATTTGCCGGCCTGGGCCGTCTCGCCGGCGGTGGCTTTGACGCGATTGGCTCACGCCAGTTTGACGTGGTCATCAATGCCACCAGTGCCGGACTCTCTGCAGAAATGCCTGACCTGCCAGTCACCTTACTCACCGAGCGCAGCTGCTGCTATGACATGGTGTATGGCTCTGAGCCCACGTTGTTTATGCGTTGGGCGGCGCAACAGGCCGCCTGGGCTGTTGCCGACGGCCTTGGGATGCTGGTTGAGCAGGCCGCCGAGTCTTTTTACCTGTGGCGACAGGTCAGGCCGGAAACCCGCCCGGTGATCAATAGCCTCCGGGAGGACTTGGCGGCGGCCTAGCCACTATCACTGGGCGAGGTAGCGGTCCTTGAGCGCGACGTAGTTAGACGCGCTATAGCTGAAGTAATCAATTTCGCGCTCACTCAGGGGCCTTATCTGGCGCGCCGGGCTGCCCGCGTAGAGGTGGCCGCTGATCAGGTTCTTACCTGGTGCCACTAATGCGCCCGCCGCGATAACTACCTGGTCCTCGACAATAGCGCCGTCCATGACGATCGCGCCCATGCCTACAAGCACCTGGTTCCCGATAGTGCAGCCGTGCAATATTGCGTTATGGCCCACGGTAACCTCTGACCCGATAACAAGTGGCCAGCCGGCTGGATTGAACGGGCCGGCATGGGTGATATGCAGAACACAGCCGTCCTGGATACTGGTTCGAGCGCCGATATGGATGGTATGCATATCACCGCGGATGGCAGCGTGTGGCCAGACCGATACATCGTCGCCCAGCTGTACTGCGCCCACCACGACCGCCGAGCTGTCTATGTACACGCGGGAACCCAGCTGTGGTGCCTGGCCTTCAAACGTCCGTACTGAATTTGAATTGTCGCTGGTCATTGCTGCCCTTGGTTGGCGAGTAATCCTGCTACAATAGCAGGCCAGCGCTCGGGCGTCCCAGGGAGAAAGTGTGATGGTCAAAACCACCGCGACCCGCCGGCGATTTATCGCTGGGGCGGTCTGTCCGCGCTGCCGGGAGATGGATAAAATCGTGGTCAATATGGATAGCGACAGCAGGGAATGCGTGGCCTGCGGATTCAGCGAAGCGCGGCCCACAGAAAGCGAGCCGAAGGACGAGTTGCCCACGCGGGTGAGTCGAGCTGCGGCCCGGCGAACTGAAACCCCTGCGGAAGCGGTAACCCTCGTTGATCCCGGCAGGGACGACGACAGATGATGCGTGTCGCCACGCGACTTCTATCCGTCAGGTAGCCTGGCTCAGCCGCAGCCGCACAGTCTGGTTGGCACTGGACAAGCTCTGGCTGTTCAGGGTGGGCGATAACTGCTCAGCACAGCCCGGCAGGTTCCTCACCCGGTCCCACACATACTCCTTTTCCAGCAGGCGAGAGGCGGTGAATTGCACCAGTTGCTCGAGGCGACTGGCCAGGCTGTCTCCCAGCAGGTGATGCACAATGATATTGGCCTCGGTCATATCCACTGGCAGTAACGGTCGCTGGACGTGGCGGATGTGGTGGTCGTTTACCTCCTCCAGCAGCCGGTGCGCCAGAAACGCTTCATCAAGTAACAGTGCCAGGCCTCCAGTCTCAGGCAGGTCTTCCGGGGGTTGCAGGAAGTAATCCTCTGCAATATGTAGAAAAGGCGCGGCGTAGTCATGGAATCCCAGCCGTTTGCTGACCGCCGTTACCAGGCTGATGCAGCCGGGAACGCTCTCAATATAACGGCTGATAAATTCGATCAGGGCATCTGCCGGAGCCTCCTCGGGTAACTCCAGGCGGAGCCGAAGATCATCGATGTTGGCGGCCAGGCGGTTGCGCAAGCTGTGCGTTTGCTGCTCCTGGTCGATGGCCCGGGCGATTATTTCCCGGATATCGGGTTGCGCCATGGCGCTCTCCCTGCCAGCGGGCTTTTTGCGGGGCGTCCTTAGAGGCTAGTACATCCTGCCCGAATCACCAGCGGACGTGCCTAATCACCCTGGGGCGCTGCCGCCAGCCAGCGCCGTTGCCGGGAATAGTGCAGGTAGTACACGAACAAGCTCAGGCCCCTTGCCCCATTGAACATAGCAAAAGAAAACCACAGCCCATGGTTGTCCCAGGACCGGGTAAGGTACCAGCACGGCAGGTAAATACAGAGCGCGCTGAACAGCATGGTCGTCATCATTGGTCGGGTCTCGGCGCTGCCGATGAATACACCATCCAGCAGATAGCTCGGTGCCGCTAGTAAAGGTAATGCGATCAGCCAGGCGCTGTGTTGCTGCATGATCTCGCGAACGGCCGGTAAATCAGTAAGCAATAGTGATAGCGGATAGTGCAGCAGCAGTAGTGCCAGGCTCATCAGTGCCGCCGCCCCGGTGCACCACAGCGCGCAGCGTTTAACTGCCGCGTAGAAGTCGTCCAGAGCCCCCGCGCCCAGTGCGGTACCGGCGATCCCCTCTGCGGCAAAGGCGAACCCATCCATGCCGTAGGCGGTGAGCATCACGAGTTGCAGCAGGATGGCGTTGGCCGCCAGGGTTTCACTGCCCAGTTTGTCGCCCATGGCGGTAAAAAAAGCGAAACTGCCCAATAGGCATACCGTGCGTACGAACAAGTGGCGATTACTGCGCAGTAGCACGCGATAAGCCGACCAGGAGCGCAATTGGCTGGCGAAGTTTTCGGGTACCCCCGCGGTTTTTGCCGAGACTACACCGAATACCGCGAGCCCCAGGCCCAGATATTCGGCGAAAACCGTTGCCAGGGCGGCGCCATCACTCTGCAGTCCCAGGCCGATGATGAAGATGAAGTCCAGGACGATATTGATACCGTTGGTGGCAACCACTATCAGCATTGGCCAACGGGTGTTCTGGCGCCCGATAAACCAGCCCACGATGGCGTAGGTCAGCATGACGGCCGGGGCGCTCGCTATCCGAATGCTGGCATAGCTTGACGCCAGCGGCTGAATCTCCGCCTGGGGTGCCATTAGCGCCATTCCCACCCCCAGCCAGAGGGGCTTCGCCAGCCAGGCAAGCACTGCCAGGGCCAGCGCCAGTACACAGGACTGCGCCAGGATCAGCAGTGCACCGCTGCTATCCCCTGCCCCTTCAGCCCTGGCGACCAGGCCAGTGGTGCCCATTCTCAGAAAATTGAATCCCCAATACAGGAAGGACAAGATGGCGCCGCCAATGGCGACGGCGCCCAGGTAGGTGGTGGTTCCCAGATGGCCCAGGATGGCGGCATCCACCAGACCCAGTAGTGGGATGGAAATATTCGACAGAATTGCCGGCCAGGCGATCCCCCATATCTTGTGGTCTAGCGACGTCAGCTTGGGCAGTGTTGGGTACCCCCGTTAAGGTTGGTGGATTTTTGTTCGTATGGTCACGGCAATTCTCCACCAAATCAGTATCTTAGTATTTTTTGTTAACAACTTTCGCTATAATGCGCGGCGCTTTGCAGCTGGGACAAGTTGGTACAGCTTTCGCAGGGCGAGAAGCGTTGACCTATACCGTCTAAGATAGGTAGCCACAGTGCCCTCGAAAGGGGCGCACATTCGGCGTCCCTGATAACCCTGCGGCTCGATAAACCGGGTGCGAGGTAGTCCGGGAGCGGGCGTCGGTCATCGGGGGGAAATTTGTGAATTTACATATGGAGACACGGGAAATGTGTTGTGAAGCGAAGCGGCTGGCAAAGCTGGCGCTCGGTCCTGTGCTGATACTGCTTGCTATGGTAAGTGCCGGAGCCCACGCGGCCGGGGACAAAATTAACGAAGTTAATATGTCACCCGGTGTCACCGCCGTCGGTCAAAATATATACAACCTGCACATGATCATCTTCTGGATCTGCGTAATTATTGGCGTATTGGTGTTTGGAGTGATGTTTTACTCCATCTATTACCATCGGAAATCCCGCGGTGTAACGCCAGCCACTTTTCATGAAAGCACCAAGGTGGAGATCGCCTGGACCGTTGTCCCATTCTTCATCCTGATCGGTATGGCGGTTCCTGCTACCTCTACCCTGCTGGAAATTTATAATACCGACGATGCCGAGATGGATATTCTTATCACCGGCTACCAGTGGAAGTGGAAATACGAATACCTCAGCGAGGAAGGCGAGAACGTGGTCTTCTTCAGCAACCTGCGCACACCTCAGAGTGAGATTTACAACAGCGAACAGAAAGGCGAGCACTATCTGCTGGAAGTGGACGAGCCGGTGGTGATTCCAGTGGACACCAAGGTCCGCTTGCTGGTCACCGCTAACGATGTGATCCACGCTTGGTGGGTTCCAGAGCTGGCAGTCAAAAAGGACGCCATTCCCGGATTTATCAACGAAACCTGGACCCTCGCTACCGAGGAGGGAGTCTATCGGGGGCAGTGTGCAGAGCTGTGCGGTAAGGACCATGGTTTCATGCCCATCGTCGTGAACGTCGTTAGCAAGGAAGAGTTCGCCGAATGGCAGGCATCCAAGCAGGCTGAAGCGGCTGAAGTAAAAGCACTGATGGCCCAGACATTTACCCTGGACCAGCTCATGGAGCGCGGTAAGGCAGTTTATGAGCGCGCCTGTCTGGCGTGTCACGGCGCCGGCGGCGAAGGCGGCGTGGGCACAGCGATTGCTGGCAGCGCAGTGGCCACTGGCGAGTTGGGCGGCCACCTGGAGATAGGCATCAATGGCGTACCGGGAACGGCAATGCAGGCCTTTGGTGGACAGATGAATGATGTTGATATGGCGGCTGTTATTACCTACCAGCGCAATGCGTTTGGTAACAATATGGGTGACATGGTTCAGCCCATTGACGTTTTCAACCACAAGAAAGGCTGATTTGGAGGAGTAGACGATGGGAGATCATCACCATGGCCCCGCCAAGGGCCTGACACGGTGGCTTTTCACCACCAACCACAAAGACATTGGAACCATGTACCTCTGGTTCTCGTTTGCCATGTTCATTCTGGGCGGCAGCTTCGCGATGGTGATTCGCGCCGAGCTGTTCCAGCCGGGTATGCAGCTGGTTGACCCCGCATTTTTTAACCAGATGACCACCCTGCATGGTCTGGTCATGGTATTTGGCGCGATCATGCCTTCCTTCGTTGGCCTTGCTAACTGGATGATCCCGATGATGATCGGGGCGCCGGACATGGCCCTGCCGAGGATGAATAACTGGAGTTTCTGGATCCTGCCACCCACCTTCCTGTTGTTGGCGTCCACCCTGTTTATGGAAGGAGGCGCCCCGGCGTTTGGCTGGACTTTCTACGCGCCGCTATCCACGACCTACGCGCCGCCGTCCGTAACCTTCTTCATTTTCTCGGTACACGTGCTGGGAATATCCTCGATCATGGGCTCGATTAATATCATTGCCACGGTAATGAATATGCGCGCCCCCGGCATGACCTACATGAAAATGCCGTTGTTCGTCTGGACCTGGTTGATTACCGCTTTCCTGCTGGTCGCAGTAATGCCGGTATTGGCCGGGGCTGTGACCATGATGTTGATGGACATCCATTTTGGGACGAGCTTCTTCTCCGCTGCCGGCGGCGGCGACCCGGTCCTGTTCCAGCATATTTTCTGGTTCTTTGGTCACCCGGAGGTCTACATCATTATCTTGCCGGCATTTGGTGTGGTATCCCAGATCATCCCAACCTTTTCCCGCAAGCCGCTGTTCGGTTATGACTCGATGGTTTACGCCACCGCGTCGATCGCCTTCCTGTCATTTATCGTCTGGGCGCACCACATGTATACCGTGGGCATGCCCATAGCCGGTGAGCTGTTCTTTATGTATGCGACCATGTTGATCGCGGTACCCACCGGGGTGAAGGTCTTCAACTGGATAAGCACCATGTGGCGCGGAGCGCTGACATTTGAAACGCCGATGCTCTTCTGCATCGGGTTCCTGGTGCTGTTCACCATTGGTGGATTTACCGGCCTGATGTTGTCTATAGCCCCGGCTGACTTCCAGTATCACGACAGTTACTTCGTAGTCGCCCACTTCCATTATGTGATGGTGGCAGGCGCCGTGTTCAGTATGACGGCTGCTGTTTACTATTGGCTGCCCAAGTGGTGTGGCCGTATGTATAACGAGACCATGGGTAAGACCCATTTCTGGATCTCGTTTATCGGCTTTAACCTGACGTTCTTCCCACAGCACTTCGTCGGCCTGGCGGGAATGCCACGACGGATACCGGACTATGCGTTGCAGTTCGCAGACTTCAACATGATGTCCAGTATCGGTGCCTTCATCTATGGCGCTTCCCAGATACTGTTCCTGTACAACGTGATCGCCACCATCGTATCCGGCAAACCGACCAGCGATGAAAAGACCTGGGAAGGCGCAGAGGGACTGGAGTGGACTGTCGCTACACCCGCGCCCTATCACACCTTTGAAACACCACCGGCGGTGAGGTAGGCGCACGCGGCATGCTTACTCTGAGCAAAAACCCTTCCATCGACATAGCGGCCAAGCTGGTGGTTGTGTCGGTGGCGATGTTTGCGTTCGTGTTCGTAGTCATGGTGCCGCTGTACAACGTACTGTGCGACGCGCTTGGAATTAACGGTAAGACTTCCGGTGAGGCCTACACGGCTGTGCAAGCGGGGGTTGATGAGACTCGCGAGATCACTATCCAGTTTGTCGCGACCAATAACGAGGGCATGCCCTGGGAGTTCAAGCCCAGTGTTACCGTCATGAAGGTAAACCCCGGCGCATCGAACGACACCGTTTTCCTGGCGCGAAACCCGCTGCCACAGGATATGGTGGCCCAGGCAATACCAAGCGTGTCGCCGTCGCGCGCCGCTGAGTACTTCCACAAAACGGAGTGCTTCTGTTTCAATCACCAGCCGCTGGCTGGCGACACGGCGACCGAGATGCCGTTGCAGTTTATTATTGACCGCGAACTACCGCGGGATATCAGGACAATAACGCTGTCCTACACGATTTTTGATATAACAGACATGGTGGGCGACGCCGTAGCAACCCGCTGACATGCGGGGCCAGGGGGGCCCGCATGCGAAAATGGAGAAAAAAACATGGCAACCGAAGCACCCGCAGAGTACGAAAAGTATTACGTACCTGAAACCAGCAAACTGGCAACGTTCGCTACCATTGGTCTCATAACGAGTATTTTTGGTGCAGCCAGCGTCATGAACGACATGACTTTTGGTGATCCAGACGCCTCAACCAGTTCCTGGTCCATATTGCTGGTCGGCCTTTTCATCTTTATCGCCACCCTGTTTAGCTGGTTCCGGATAACGATCAAGGAAAACATCGCCGGCATGAACAGCGCGCAGCTGAAGAAGTCCTATGTGCTCGGCATGTTCTGGTTCATCTTCTCCGAAGTGATGTTTTTCTTTGCCTTCTTCGGGGCACTGTTTTACATCCGGACACTGGTTGGCCCCTGGCTTGCGGGTGAAGGGGAAGGCGGCCGCATGAACGGCTTGCTGTGGGAAGGCTTTGAATACAACTGGCCTATGGCGCTCACTCCCCAGGAATCTGTGGGCGGAGTCGGTAACCAGGTCATTGCTAACAACGGTACATTCCAAAGCGCCGAAAAAACCATGGCCTTTGCCGAGGCGAGTGCCTGGTACCTGTGGCTGCCCCTGTGGAATACCATCATTCTTTTGACATCCAGCGTGACCGTGCATATTGCTCACCTGGGACTATTGGATGGCAACAAGAAAAAGTTCAATCTCTGGCTGGGGCTGTCTGTTTTACTGGGCGTGATCTTCGTCTTTGTCCAGGCATTCGAGTATTACGAAGCGTACGCCCACTTTGGTCTTACGCTTAATTCGGGGATCTACGGCTCAACATTCTTCATGCTGACGGGATTTCACGGTTTCCACGTGCTCATGGGCATGACGATGTTGCTGATCCAGTGGTTGCGATCGATCCGCGGTGGGCATTTCACCGCCGATGACCATTTCGGGTTTGAAGCGGCCAGTTGGTACTGGCACTTTGTAGACGTGGTGTGGGTGTTCCTCTTCCTGTTCGTCTACATCCTGTAGGTAACCGGCCAAGCAAGGGCTACTGCTGACGCTCAGCGGCGGCCCTGGGTCCAGGATCCCACGGGTTGCTGTGCCCTAATTGCCCGCTCGCGACCCCGTAAATGATGACCGCCATCAGGCCGATTGCGAGGCTCAGGCGTACCCCCAACGAGTGAAACAGCCGTCGCTTGCGTTTGTCGCCCTGGTCAGTCATCAGGAAGTAAAAACCGCTGCCCAGACTTGCGATCAGGGCCAGTAACAGGGCGACAATGAGTATTTTTAGCAAGGGTTTGCTCCACGAGAGTGTTCTTGCAGTATAAACCAGCAGGAACCCAGCGGGTTGGTCTGTCTGGAAGGCGAACGACTTAATATGGCCCGGGAGTGGCGCGATTTCCGGTTCGACCTTGAATGGCGAACGACCCTGCTTACGGCTGTTTTGCTGCCGTTACTGGTGTTCTTGGGATTCTGGCAACTCGAGCGCGCGCAGGAGAAAGCATTGCTTGCCAGTGCGTTCAATGAGCGTCAGTCCAAACCCCCTGCCCCGCTGACAACTGATATCGCGGCTGGTCCACGGGAGACCCTGGCTTACCTGCCGGTGCGCGCAAGGGGACAGTTTCTCGTCGGCCGTGACATTCTGCTGGATAACCGGATACACCGGGGTCAGTTTGGCTATGAGGTCGTCTCGCCCCTGTTGCTCGACCGGGTGGAAGAGGTAGTTTTGGTAAACCGGGGTTGGATAGCGGGAGATTCTTCTCGCAGGACCCTGCCCGAGATACCGTCGGTGGCGGGCCCTGTTGACGTCACGGGTCACCTGTATATTGCCCCGGGAAGTCCTTACCTCCTGGCCGAACAGGTGATAGGAGAAGCCTGGCCGAAAGTGGTCCAGGTGCTGGAAATAGAGAAGCTGCGGCCGGCAGTAGAAGCCGCTGCCAGCAAGCCGCTGTTTCCCCATGTGGTGCGGCTGGACTCGGGCCAGGCGGGGGCGCTGACGATCGATTGGCAGGTGGTGAATGTGAGCCCGGAAAAACACACAGGCTATGCGGTGCAGTGGTTTGTTATGGCCTTTGCCCTGTTGGTGCTGTTCCTGCTGCGAAGCAGCAACCTGTGGCCGTGGCTGACCGGCAATACACGAAACGAGGATTAAATGGAAAGTTCCCCCACAAACGGGAATCGCTTGGTACTGCTGCTGATTGCAGGTATACCGCTGACGATGATACTGGCGGCCAGCTGGCTCTGGTATTTTGTTATGCGCGGTGACCTGGATTTGGTGGGCATGCTTGGGACGGCCAATCGTGGCACGTTAGTCCAGCCCCCCCGGCAACTTTCCGATGTCACCCTCCGCGATGACGGCGGCTATGAAATCACGCTTTCCGACCTGGAGCCCCGCTGGTCCTTCATCGTACCCCAGGCAGGTGCCAATTGCGGCCTCGACTGCGAGTCGAGACTGTATTTCACACGGCAGATCCACGTTGCCATGGGCAAGGATTTTCCCCGAATTCGCCGACTGTATGTCGGTGACCAAGCGCCGGTAGAGACGACACTGGCTGTGCCGGCACTCAGTGGCGGCGGCCCGGTGCCTGACTCCTTTGCGACCTACCTCGCGACTGAGCAGCGCGGAATGGTGGCACTGCAAGTTGAGCCTACCGGTTTTAGTACACTCTTCCCGGAACATCAGGCAGATCCACAGATGTGGTATCTTGCGGACCCCTCAGGCTGGATCATGATGTCTTACAATGCCGGGGTGAGTTACAAAGACGTGATATCGGACCTGAAATTCCTGTTGAAGAATGCCAGTGACTAGCCAATCCTCTGCACCCGCCGGCAACGCCGACGCCGCCACCTGGCGCGATTACAAGGAGCTTACCAAGCCCAACGTTGTCGCGCTGATGATCCTGACCTCCGCCATCGGCATGTTCATGGCAGTACCGGGGATGGTGCCTTTGAACGCGTTGATCCTGGGTAACCTGGGCATTGCGCTGTGCGCGGGTGCCGCCGCTGCCGTCAACCACCTGGTAGACCAGAGGGTAGACCAGCGTATGGCCAGGACGCGCAACCGCCCGGTCGCACAGGGTCGGGTGGGCACCTACGAGGCGGTGGTGTTCGCGCTTGTGATGGGTGGTCTGGGAATGGCCATCTTGCTCATCTGGGTCAATGCCCTGACGGCCTGGCTGACCCTGGCCTCGCTGGTCGGTTACGCGTTCATTTACACGATGTTCCTGAAGCGTGCCACACCCCAGAATATTGTCATCGGTGGACTCGCCGGAGCGGCCCCTCCCCTACTCGGCTGGACTGCGGTTACCGGCGAAATTCACGGCCACGCCCTGCTTCTGGTGCTGATTATTTTTGCCTGGACTCCGCCTCACTTCTGGGCGCTGGCTATCCATCGCAAAGAGGAGTACGCAGCGGTGGATATCCCGATGTTGCCGGTTACCCACGGCGAGGCATTCACCAAGCTGCACATACTTCTCTATACCATCATTATGGTGCTGATTACCCTGTTGCCCTACGCAACACGACTCAGCGGCCCCCTCTACCTGCTGGGCGCCCTCGTGCTGGGCGGCGGTTTTCTTTACTGGGCAATTGAGATGCTACGCAACCGCAATCCCAACGCCCCTATGGAGACCTTCAAATACTCAATTACCTACCTGATGGCACTGTTTGTGGTCATGCTGGTTGATCACTACCTGTTCCCCGTGGCGGCATTGTCATGAACCAGTCTCGAGGCATAACGCTGACCGTTGGACTGGTCGTGGCGTTTATGATCGTGATCGTCGCGGGATTTGTGTATCGCATTCAGCAGCCTCGAGTCATGACGGCCACTGAAATGAAAGCCAATGGCCTGTTTCTGTTCGAAACACCGCGATCCCTGGGTGAATTTGAGCTGGTCAATCATCGTGGCGAGCCGTTCACCCAGGAGTCTCTCCGCGGTGGCTGGACGCTGGTGTTTTTTGGCTTCACCTATTGTCCCGACATCTGCCCGGCGACAATGGGTTTCCTGAACCAGCTGATGTCTGAGCTGGAGGGAACTGAAGTGGCGGACACCTCAGTGGTCATGGTATCCGTAGATCCCGCCCGCGATACGGTTGAGCAGCTTGCGGGTTATGTCCCCTTTTTTAATGCTGATTTTACCGGGGTGACCGGGGAGTTTCTGGCCCTGCATCGGCTGGCTACCGCCCTGAATACGCCGTTTCGTAAGGTCCCTGGTCAGGGAGAAGATTACCTGGTCGATCATAGTGCCAATGTGGTACTCATTAACCCGCGTGGTGACTACCACGGATTTTTCAAGGCACCCCTGGATCTCGCAAAAATGAAAGTCACCTATCGGTCTGCCAGGGTTCTCTGGGACCGATAAGCTATCGCCGGTATCAAAAGCCTGATGAGTTAGTCAATGCTTACTAACAGATCGTCTTTACGCGCCGGGTCCGACAGCTCGGGCTCGATAGTAAGTTCCAATTTGCGATCTAGCTCCAGGGAAATATCCCGAACATCAATTGGCGTGAAAGCGCCCGGCTGTTGATCGCTGGTGGCGGGGAGTGCAGACGGCTTACTCTGTTCGGGGTCCACCAGCAGGGTGTCCTGGGCGATAGCGCCCCCGGCCATCAGCATCAGGGCCAGTAGTGTCATAGTCTTCATTGTTGAATCTCCAAAGTGTTACCTTGCTGGGTTGTACGGTAACAAGTAAAGTTGAGATCACTATATTGGCACCTTTTGTTGTGCCTTCAAGGGTGCTGTGAATTTCTCACACACAAACTGAAATCCCCATAACCTATTGTATTTAATAAGTATTTATGGGGTGTGGCATAACTGTCTCGTCAACATTGCAAAAATGTAACACTTTTCTGTCCAGGTAACGCCTACCTGGCGCTCGAGGAACGGCTCCGGGCCCGACAACAGGGCCTCCGCGCTGCGTGGTAATTTGCACTTGGATGGGCTTTAATTCGCTCACGCCGCTGTCCCGGCTGCCAATCAAAGCAAGGCTGACTGTATGTCCGACCCGCAAGTGCCGATCGTCCTGGTGGACGGTTCCTCCTACCTCTATCGGGCGTTTCACGCGCTGCCACCGTTGACCAATTCGAGAGGTGAAGCCACTGGCGCCGTTAAAGGTGTCATCAGTATGTTGCGGCGCCTTGCCAAGGACTACCCGGAGAGTCCGGTAGTGGTTGTTTTTGACGCCAAGGGCAAGACCTTCCGCGACGAGATGTTTGAGGCGTATAAGGCCCAAAGACCGCCCATGCCCGACGAGCTGCGCGAGCAGGTGGAACCCATTCACGATATCGTCAGGGCCATGGGCCTGCCCCTGCTGTGCGTGCCTGGTGTCGAGGCCGACGACGTGATCGGCACGCTGTCCCGGCAGGCCAGCCGTGAGGGGCTGCCTGTGGTCATTTCAACCGGCGACAAGGACATGGCTCAACTTGTCGACGACCACACGACCCTGGTGAACACCATGACTGACACTCGAATGGATATCGAGGGTGTAAAAGATAAGTTCGGTCTCCCGCCGGAGCTGATCATCGACTTTCTCGCCTTGATGGGCGACAAGGTCGACAATATTCCCGGTGTGGCCGGGGTGGGTGAAAAAACCGCTCTGGCGCTGCTGCAGGGCCTGGGTAGTCTCGAACAAGTTTACAGCTCTCTGGACAAGGTGGCGGACCTGGACTTTCGAGGCGCCAAGACCATGGCCGCTAAACTTGAGGCAGAGCGGGATAACGCTGAGCTTTCCTATCGCCTGGCCACCATCAAGACCGACGTTGAACTGGACGTAGGACTCAACGAGTTGGTTAATGGCGAGCCAGATCGCGATACCTTGCAGGCGCTATATACCCGGCTCGAATTCAAAGCCTGGTTGGAGGAGCTTCTTGGGGACGAAGAGCATGCTATCGACCCTGAACAAGCTGTCGGTGAGTACGCAACCATTTTGACCCAGGCGGACTTTGATCGATGGTTGGATAAGCTGGAAAGCGCCGAGGTATTCGCCTTTGATACGGAGACCACCAGCCTGGACTACATGCAAGCGGAGATCGTGGGCGTTTCATTCGCCGTAACGATAGGGGAGGCCGCCTACGTGCCCCTGGCCCACGACTATGAGGGCGCGCCGGAGCAATTGGATCGCGATGCCGTTTTGGCGAGTTTGAAACCGCTATTGGAAGATCAGGGTAAAGCCAAGCTCGGGCAGAATCTGAAGTACGATGCGAGTGTCCTGGCCAACCACGGTATTACTTTGCGCGGTATCGCCTACGACACAATGCTCGAATCCTACGTACTCGAATCAACTGGCAGCCGCCACGATATGGACAGCCTGGCGCTCAAATACCTGGGTATGAAAACCATTCACTTTGAGGACGTGGCAGGGAAGGGCGCCAAACAACTGACGTTTAACCAGGTCAGGGTTGAAGATGCGGCGCCCTACGCCGCGGAAGATGCTGACATTACCCTGCGCCTGCACGAGGCGCTGTGGCCCAGGCTGGAGGCTGCACCGAGCCTAAAGTCAGTGTTCGACACCATCGAATTACCGCTGGTTCCGGTGCTTTCCCGGATAGAGCGGCAGGGTGCGCTGCTTTCCCGGGAATTACTTGAGCAACAAAGTGTAGAGCTTGGGGAACGCCTCGAAGAGCTGAGAGGCCAGGCTTTTGACCTGGCGGGCCAGGAGTTCAACCTCGGATCGCCCAAGCAACTCGGTGAAATTCTGTTCCAGAAGCTGGAGCTGCCGGTCATCAAGAAAACACCCAAAGGTGCACCTTCAACGGCGGAAGATGTGCTGGCGGAGCTCGCCCTGGATTACCCACTACCCAAACTACTCCTTGAATACCGAAGCTTGAGTAAGCTGAAGTCGACCTATACCGACAAGTTGCCGGAGATGATCGATGGGCGCACCGGGCGTGTACATACCTCGTACCACCAGGCCGTCACTGCCACCGGCCGACTGTCTTCCTCGGACCCGAATCTGCAGAACATACCGATCAGGACAGAGGAGGGCAGGCGGATTCGTCGGGCTTTTATAGCGCCCAAGGGCTACCGCATCGTCGCTGCTGATTACTCACAGATCGAGTTGCGGATTATGGCGCACCTGTCCGGCGACAGCGGGCTGATGCAAGCCTTCAACGACAACCGCGACGTGCATCGCGCGACGGCGGCTGAGGTATTCGAGGTGGGCGAAGACGAGGTATCTGGCGACCAGCGCCGCAAGGCCAAGGCAATCAACTTTGGACTGATCTACGGGATGTCGGCTTTTGGCTTGGCCAAGCAGTTGCACCTGGGGCGCAATGAGGCGCAGTTGTACATCGATCGTTACTTTGAACGCTACCCGGGCGTGGCCGAGTACATGGACCGGACGCGGGAGTTGGCTCATGAGCAGGGCTATGTCGAAACCCTGTTCGGCCGACGTCTGTATCTACCGGAGATCAACGCTCGCAACAAGATGCGAGTGCAAGCGGCAGAGCGGACGGCAATCAACGCGCCCATGCAGGGTACCGCAGCCGATATCATCAAGAAGGCCATGCTGTCGGTTGACGACTGGTTGCAGGCGGGCGCTGCCGATGCGCGCATGATCATGCAGGTCCACGACGAATTGGTGCTCGAAGTCGCTGAGCAAGAGGTAAACTCGGTGTGTGCCGAGCTCTGTGGCCTGATGTCCGCCGCGGCCTCCCTGTCGGTACCCTTACTGGTAGAGGCCGGCGTGGGCGATAACTGGGATGAGGCACATTAAACGGAGCCCAGCGGGAACTTTTTGTTGTTATTCCAGTCTGAAATCTCGTAGTAATTGCTACTACGGGCGGCCTGTCTCCGCAGGCCGTTGCAAGCAAGTCTCTTTCCCCAGAGACCCAAGCTGTCCCGGCTGCCTCCCCCCTAAAGGCGGCCGGGTTTTTTATACCCCCCTATTGGGATAGCTCTTCGTCCTCTTCCTCATACACGCTGGTGTCGGTAAGCCAGGCATCAAGCACTTCCGTGAGCGCCTGACGGCCGTCGTGCTTCAGTGCAGAAAACAGTTGCACAGTGACCAGTTCAGCGTGTTCCGCCAGTTTTGCCCGGACCTGCAACAGCGTACTTTTTGCCGGGCCTTTCTTCAGCTTGTCCGCTTTGGTCAGCAGTATATGAACGGGCATATTGGCCGCCAGTGCCCAGCCCAGCATCTGCTCATCAAAGGGCTGCAGCGGATGTCTGACGTCCATCAGCAATACCATACCGCGCAGGCTTTGCCGTCGCTGCAGGTAATTTTCGAGCTGCCTGGTCCACTCTTGCTTCACCGCCTGGGGCACCTTCGCAAATCCATAGCCGGGCAGATCTACCAGCCGTTGTCTGTCGCTGAGCCGGAAAAAGTTGAGCAGGCGGGTGCGCCCCGGCGTTTTGGAGGTTCTCGCCAGCTTCTTGTTGTTTGTTAAGCTGTTGATTGCACTCGATTTGCCGGCATTGGAGCGCCCTGCGAAGGCCACCTCCCATCCTTCGTCAGCCGGACACTGACTGAGTTTGCTGGCGCTGGTCTCGAAGCTGGCCTGACGATAGTCTGGCGCTGGAATTTCTCCAGCGAGGTCGCTTTGGGTCATCTTGCGGATCGCTTTTTTGGTGGCCACATCTCGTATATAATGCCACAGCTTTTTTCGACTGTTATCAATTGCTTGCGGCGACTCGCCGCAAACCTGAACTAAGAGATCCGAGGTCCCTGATGAAGAAGCTGTTAATTCTGGCCTGTACTTTTTTTGCTGCGACTGCGTTGGCAGAGCCTGATATGGACAAATACA
This sequence comes from uncultured Alteromonadaceae bacterium, assembly GCA_964590005.1. GTDB lineage: Bacteria > Pseudomonadota > Gammaproteobacteria > Pseudomonadales > Halieaceae > CALJFL01. Next base: position 53,911 of record CAZPVJ010000002.1, read on the forward strand.
ACAAGAGCTGCGCTGTGTGTCATGCTTCCGGCGCGGCCAATGCGCCAAAAACCGGTGATGCCACTGCCTGGGAGCCACGCATGGCGAAGGGCATGGATGTGCTGGTGCAAGCCGTCGAGAACGGCCTCAACGCGATGCCGCCAAAGGGAATGTGCTTTGACTGCTCTGCGGACGATTACAAGGCCCTGATCGAATACATGGCCAAGCCTGCGAGCTAAGCCTTTCTGCTCGACTAATCACCTGGAAAGACAATGAACAGATCTGTTATGACCTTTGCCCTTCTTCTGGGCGTCTCACAGCTGGCACACTCGGCCGAAGTCACCCTGTCGGGGGATGCTGCTGCGGGCAAAGACAAGGCGGTGACCTGTAGCGCCTGCCACGGCGCCGATGGTAATAGCGCAGCCCCGACTTTTCCCAAGCTTGCGGGCCAGGGAGAGAAATACCTGCAAAAGCAAATGCGGGACATTCGCGATGGCGCAAGGCCCGTGCCGACCATGGTGGGCCAGGTAGACAATATGTCTGACCAGGACCTCGCTGATATTGCTGCGTTTTATGCAGGCCAGCCGGCATCCGGTGGCCAGACTGATCCTGAATTGTTGGCCCTGGGACAGAAAATCTATCGCAGTGGCGTGATGGAGCGTAATGTAGCCGCTTGCACCGCCTGTCATTCGCCCACGGGTAAAGGCAATGCACCTGCCGGTTTTCCCGCCCTCGCTGGTCAACATGCGGAGTACACGGCAGCGCAATTACGTAATTATCGCAAGGGCTACGAAGACGAGACTGGCCGCACCAATGACGGTGACAGCAAGATTATGCGGACCACGGCTTTCGGCCTGAGTGATATGGAAATCGACGCAGTGGCCAGCTATGTTGCGGGATTGAAATAAGTCCCTGGGTTATGAAACTAAGGTGGTTTAGGCCACCTTTTTTATGCCTGATGAAACAAGCCGCCTGAATTACTGTCTCAAAGTGAGACTGAATTGATGGAGAAAAACATGTTAAAGCGCCTGTTAATGCCGTTTGCCCTGGTATTTTTGACTCCGCTTTGGGCCTGTGCCCAGGAAGAGCAGAGCTGGGAAGAGGGTAAACACTACGACCTTATCACCCCTGCTATCCGTACCGCCGATCCCGCAAAGATCGAGGTGACGGAGTTTTTCTGGTACGGCTGTGGCCACTGTTACAACTTTGAGCCAGTGATCAGCCAGTGGAAAAAAACCCTGGCGGATGACGTGGTATTTCGCGGATCACCGGCAGCCTGGAATAAGCCTATGGAACTCCACGCCAAGGCGTATTACGCGGCCGAGGTTCTCGGTGTGCTCGATACCATGCACCTGGTCATCTTCCAGGCCATGAACGTTGACCGTAAGCGGCTTTCCTCGGAGGCTGAAATCGCCGAACTGTTCGCAGAGCATGGCGTCAGTGCTGAAGATTTCTCCAAAGCGTTCAACTCCTTTGGTGTCGGCAGCCAGGCTCGCCAGGCGTCTGCCAACGCCCGCGCCGCAAAAATCACTGGTACGCCGGAAATGATGGTCAACGGTAAGTACCGTATAAGCACCCGAAAGGTTGGCAGTCAGGCCAATATGCTGAAGCTGGCGGATTTCTTGATCGAGAAGGAGCGCGCAGCGGCCGCGGCCAGTAATAGCTGATAGCGGTTTTGTTGTATCCCCAGGGTATGGGGGTTGGCGAGAAAGCCCCGATTGTGGGGCTTTTTGCTATATGGACAGCCAGTGAGGGACGGGCAGACCCTTGTTTTGCAAGAAGACCGGGTTGAATAGCTTGCTCTGGTATCGATTCCCATAGTCACACAAGATCGTCACGATCGTATGCCCCGGTCCCATATGCTGGGCGAGCCTCACGGCGCCGGCAATGTTGATACCAGCGGACCCTCCCAGGCAAAGCCCCTCGTGCTCCAGTAGGTCAAAGACATAGGGCAGTGCCTCGGCGTCGCTGATCCTGAAGGGTACATCCACCTCTGCTTGGGCAATATTGTCGGTGACGTGATTAATACCGATGCCCTCGAGCATGGAGCTGCCTTCGCCGGCGTCCAGGTTGCCACTACGGTAGTATTCATACAGTGACGCACCTTCGGGGTCAGCAAGCCCGATTACGATGTCTTTGTTGACCGCCTTTAGCGCCTGCGACACACCCGCCAGTGTACCGCCGGTACCCACGGCACAGATGAACCCGTCGACCTTGCCGACGGTCTGATCCCAGATTTCTACGCCGGTGGTTTCACGGTGAATTTCCATATTGGCCAGGTTGTCGAATTGGCGGGCCCAGACGGCGCCGTTTTCTTCCCGTTCCGCCAGCTTCTTGGCCAGTCGCTCAGCGGTGTGGATATAGTGGTTTGGGTCACTGTAGGAGGTGGCGCCTACCAGGTGCAGGTCTGCGCCCAGTAATTCCAGAGAATCTATTTTTTCCTTGCTCTGGGTAACCGGCATCACGACGCTGCTCTTGTACCCCAGTGCATTGGCGATAAGTGTCAGGCCGATTCCCGTGTTGCCCGCGGTGCCCTCGACAATACGCCCTCCGGGTTCCAGTTCGCCGGATTTTTCGGCGGCGCGGATGATGCCCAGTGCAGTTCTGTCCTTGACCGAACCACCAGGGTTGAGAAATTCAGCCTTGCCCAGGATGGTACAGCCGGTTTTCTCCGAAGCCTGGCGGAGGTATAGCAGGGGTGTGTTGCCGATCAGGCTGGTTACGTCATGAGCAGCGTGCAAGATCAGGTCTCCGTGCTTGGGCGGGTCAGTATGCCACAGCGCAGCTGGCCGGTCAGGCGATCCCGTTCCGCGACAGGTAGTGCACCCGCAAGCCGAGTAGCACCGCGATAACCGTTATTACAAACATGCCCTGGATCATCGGTACTGGGGTGTCTACCAGGTACCGCCCCATTATTGCGGTGGCTGTGGCCGACAGGGTCATCTGGACAAAGCCAAACAACGACGAGGCGGTTCCCGCCATGTGTGGAAAGGGCCGCAAGGCAATGGCCATCGAGTGAGGAAGCACCAGCCCCAGCGCCGTCGAGTACGTCACCATGGGAAGTATCAGCGCAAGTATGCTGTCAGCCAGAACGGCGTTAGCCAACCACATCACAGCGCAACTCACTGCGGCCAGCACGGTACCCGATAGCATCACCAACTCCGAGGCAAATACTTTACTCAGTGCTGCGCTGATAGCACTGCCCAGGATGTAGCCGATTACCGAGCTGATAAATATAAAGCCAAAAAACTCCACCGGCATGCCGAACATATTGATAAAAATGAAGCTGGAGGATGACAGGTACACCATCAGGCCCGCGTAAATCATCGAGGCGGCACTGGCCACGGACAGGAAGTAAGGGTTGACCAGTAGTTCCAGGTAGTTGCGGGCGATACCTGTGGGGTGCAGGCTCTGTTTTACCGGCAACGTTTCGGCCAGGAAGCGATGAACGAGTAATAGAATTGTTGCTCCGTACAGGGCCAGGAAATAGAAAATACTGGTCCAGGGTAGATAGAGCAGCAGCAGGCCACCGATCGCCGGCGCGACTGCGGGCGCAAGTGCCATCAGCATGGCGATGATGGACAGGGCTCGGGCCGCGCGGTCCGGGCCGAATACATCTCGAACAATCGTTCTCGCCAGCGTTGGCCCCACACAGGCGCCCACGCCCTGTAAAAACCGGTACCAGAATAACTCGTCGACATGTGTTGCCAGGGCACAACCAATAGAGGCAATGACAAACAGCAGGGTTCCGGCGATGAGTAGTGGCCGTCGACCAAAGCGGTCCGCCAGGGGCCCGCAGGCGAGATGAAACACCGCAAACCCTGTCAGGTACGCACTCAGGGTGAGGTGCATATGGGCAATGTCTGTATCCAGCGCCACCATCATCTGCGGCATGGCGGGCAGGTACATGTCGACGGTCAGCGGCCCAAGCGCGACCAGAGCCGCCAGTAGAGCCAGTAGCTTGGGAGAGTCATTGTCTATTCGGGCGGCTGTCATCAGCCGTCCATGGTATCACCGGGTGAACAACCCGGGGCGTGTGAGGTATCCGGGAAAGACTAGTTTTCGAACTTCATGACAACTTTCCACCACAGACCGGGGAACAGGGTGTGCCAGAGTTGCAGCAGGCGCGCTTCTCCCGGGTAGATAATGTCCTTATTCTTGGCGACGCCCTTGTCGATCGCGTCGACGATTTTTTCAGGGTCCGCGAGCCGCCCGGATTTCTTTGCTTCGATAATACTGCCCGGGCTGTCGGTGGCCAGCGTCTGGTCAACCAGCGGGGTATTGACCGCGGGGGGACAGACCAGGTGAATGTTTACCCCGGAATCTCGCAGTTCATTTTGAAGCACCTCCATATAGGTGTTCACCGCCGACTTGGTGGCGCAGTAGGCTCCCATATGGGGCACCATGGCATGACCGGCAATCGAACCAAAGGCGATGAACCTGCCTGAATCTCGGGCCAACATACCTGGAAGCACCGCCTTGGCCATGTAGGTTGTACCGAAATAGTTTATTCGGAACAATTTCTCCATACCCTCATGGGTCTGGTCCATAAGCTGATGGCTTGGCATAAGGGCCGCAGCGTGCACCACATGATCTATGGGGCCGAGTGATTCGATCACCTGGGCTACCTTGGCCTCCACATCGGCAAGGTCAGAGATGTCGCAGGAGAACGGGTGGATGTTGCTACTGTCCGCGGCAGTCTCCGCCAGCCCGTCGGCATTGACATCAAAGATACCCACCTGGGCCCCGCGCGCTGCCAGCCGTCGAGCGATGATTTGGCCCATACCGCTGGCACCACCCGTTACGAGGGCCACCTTGCCCGCCATATCCGCCATTGTTACTCCAAGTGGACTACACAAATTAGTGATGCTCATAGTGAGATTGGCCCGTTGTGCTCGCAAGACCCGATCCGGCCAGTTAAAGTTGCAGTTTTTCACGTGCGAGGGTGTACGGATTGAACAAAGTATTGCTAGGCGCGGGTGTGGTGCTGGTCGTCGCAGGATTGTCCCTGGATTGGTGGCTGGGCCGTGAAACCGTTCCGACTGGACCCCAGCCCGATGTCACCAGCCAGCGCTATACCACGTCGGGTCCGATTATTGGGTTTGCCGGCTCGCACGATACCCTTAACTGGCTCGGTATTCCCTTCGCAGCACCACCCGTTGGCGATCTGCGCTGGCGTGCGCCCCAGCCGCCGATTCCCTGGTCAGAACTGCGCCCCACGCTGTCTTTTGGCAATATCTGCCCGCAGTTTGCCAGCCTGCTGGACCCCGGAGAGGGCGTAGAGGGCGATTGGGTCGGTGATGAGGATTGCCTGACCCTTAACGTGTACGCCCCCAGGGTAGAGCCCGGGCAACGCCCCCTGCCTGTAATGGTCTGGATCCACGGTGGCGGCAACACGCTCGGCGCTGGCAGCAATTACGACATGGCCGAATTCGCGGCAGACCAGCAACTGGTGGTTGTCACCATAAATTACCGCCTTGGTTTGCTGGGCTGGCTTAGCCACCCTGCGTTGAAGGCAACGGCGCCAAGTCCTCGCGACGCCTCAGGTAACTTCGGGCTGCTTGACATGATTGCAGCCCTGCAATGGGTGCAGAACAACATCGCGAGCTTTGGCGGTGACCCCGATAGCGTCACGATCGCGGGTGAGTCCGCCGGCGGCAGGAATGTGTATGCGCTGTTGGGCGCGAAGTTTGCCGGCGGGCTTTTTCATCGGGCCATTGCACAAAGTGGATCGGTGGGTACTTTCGGTTTGCAACGAGCCGAGAACTATCGAGATGACCCCAAACCGGGACACCCTTTCAGTTCCCGCGAGCTGGGTTTGAGCTGGCTGCTTGAAACCGGGCGCGCGGCAGATAGGGAACAGGCAAGAAAGCTCCAGGACAGCCTGGAAGAGCAGGAGTTATCGACACTGCTGCGCGATTTGTCTGTGGCAGATATCCTGGCACCGGTGGCGCACGTCCCGGGTGGCCTCTATCGGCCGCCACAGAACTTTCGGGATGGTGCGGTGCTGCCCGCTGAGCCGTTGATGCAGGCCTTCGCGGATCCGTCGCGCTGGAACAAGGTGCCCCTGATGACGGGAAGCAATCGGGATGAGTACAAGTTGTTTCAACTGCAGGATCCGTCCTACGTCAAACGCTGGTTCGGGTTGATACCCAGGGTCCGCGACCGGGAACGCTACGAAAGGGACTCGGCTTATCTCAGTGACGGTTGGAAGGCATTGGCTGTTGATGAAGTTGCGGCGCTGATCAGCGACTCGCGTGTCGATACGCCGGTATTTGCCTATCGTTTCGATTGGGATGAAGGGTCCTCAGGCTGGTTGCTGGATTTGCCCCTGCTGCTGGGCGCTGCCCACGCCCTGGAGCTCGATTTTCTGTATAGCCCCCTTATCAGCAGCCGCCTGCCAGGGCTTTTTACTGAGGAGAATGCCGCCGGCAGGCAGTACCTGTCTGCCGCCATGCGCGAATATTGGGCTCAGTTTGCCTACACCGGGGACCCTGCACGTGGACGTAGCGGCAAACTGCCTCAGTGGCGCTCCTGGGTGGGCTCCGGCGGCCAGTTTATGTTGCTCGACTCTCCGGAAGGTGGCGGGCTGCGGCTTGCCGAACAGCGCGTCATGGCAGAGGATTTAAAGGAGCGATTGCGGCGTGACACCTCTATCGAGGATCCACGGGAGCGCTGCCGGCTGTACGTGCGCTTGTTTCTCGATACCGGCGGTTCAGATGATTTCTTTGACGCCGCCGAATACCAGCAGCTGGACTGTGGGGACTTCCCCCCCTGGTCCTTAAGTCGGGCGGTGCAACTGCAAGCAGATTAAAGCCTAAGAAGCGAGTAAGCGCCCACAAACCTAGTCGCTCAGGTGGTCCAGTGGCAGGGCTGTCTGCTGGATTACCCGGCGCAATTCGAAGCTCGACTGTACGCCTGTTACACCCGCTATTCGGGTCAGCCTACCCAGTAGGAACCGCTCGTAGTACTCCATATCCGGGACGACAGCCTTGAGCAGATAGTCGGCCGCCTGTCCCGTTACCACGGCGCACTCCATGACCTCGGGGTATTTACTGACTTCGGCCTCAAAGGCGTCAAAGCGCTCCGGGGTGTGGCGATCCATGCTGATACTGATCCAGGCAGTCAGTTTTAAGCCCAGTAGCGACTGGTTCAGGAGCGTTACGTGGCCCCGAATCAGTCCGGACTCTTCCAGGCGCTTGACTCTCCGGGAACAGGGGGTCGGGGATAGGCCGACAGCCTCGGCCAGTTCCAGGTTGGTTATCCTGCCGTCACCTTGCATCACCTCCAGGATTCTGCGGTCTGTCCTGTCGAGCTTTATTGTCATATTGCAGAGTTTCCCTACGTCATGGAAGCGGTCGATAGTGGTGATTTTAACTAAAAATATCTATATATACGATTTTATTCACTATATAGATTGAAAAAGGGGCGATATTAGCAATCATTCACTCCTGGTAGAGCGCTATACTATCGCCCTGGCTGTCAGTGTCACCTGGCGTGAAGCTCCGATTACCGTCAGAGCCCAGCGCAGCGCAAAGCCTCACAAGGGCATGCCCCCGGGAAACCGGACAGGTGAAACCAGCCACCTAATTGAGAAATAGCGGAACAATGCCATGAGCAGATTTGATTACAGTAAATACCCCGCCTTTGAGCCGGTAAAAATGACTGGCCGTCGCTGGCCAGACCGGGTCCTCGACCGGGCTCCACACTGGTGTAGTGTTGATCTGCGAGACGGAAATCAGGCCCTGATAGAGCCAATGACCGCTGGCCAGAAATCGAGGCTTTGGGATCAATTGCTGAAGATCGGCTTCAAGGAGATAGAGGTTGGCTTTCCGTCGGCGTCCAGCCATGACTATGATTTCGTTCGCGAACTGATCGACGGCGACCGAATTCCGGATGATGTCACCATACAGGTACTGACCCAGGCCCGTCCGGAGTTGATCGAAAAGACTTTCGAATCACTGCGCGGCGTGCGACGGGCCATCGTCCATGTTTACAACTCAACCTCCACGGTACAGCGTGAGCAAGTCTTCGGCCTGGGCCGCGAGGGCATTATTGATATCGCGGTGAAGGGCGCTCAGCTGGTGCAGGACTGCGCAGACCGCCACCCGGAGACGGAGTGGGTGTTTGAGTATTCACCCGAGAGCTTCACGGGAACAGAGCTGGACTTTGCTGTTGAGGTTTGCAATGCCGTCACTGCAGTGTGGCAACCGACGCCGGAGAATCCCTGCATTATCAACCTGCCCGCTACAGTGGAAATGAGCACTCCCAATATCTATGCCGATCAGATCGAATGGTTTTGTGACCGGGTGGAGCGTCGCGACAGCCTGTTGATTTCTCTCCATACCCACAATGACCGAGGCTGTGCTGTCGCCGCGGCGGAACTGGGTGTCCTGGCCGGTGCCGACCGGATTGAAGGCACTCTCATGGGCAATGGTGAGCGCACCGGCAACATGGATATCGTCACCATGGGAATGAACCTCTATAGCCAGGGCGTCGATCCAAAGCTTGATTTCAGCCAGATGGACGAGATCATCCAGACGGTCAAGGAGTGCACCCAGCTACCTGTACACCCAAGACACCCTTACGCTGGCGAGCTGGTGTTTACCGCCTTCTCCGGCAGCCACCAGGACGCGATCAAGAAATGCCTGGCCCGCCGTGAAGGCCGCGAGGTATGGGAAGTCGCTTACCTGCCAATAGACCCGGCCGATATTGGCCGTTCCTATCAGGAAGTGATTCGCATCAACAGCCAGTCAGGCAAAGGCGGTATTGCCTATGTGCTGGAGCGTGATTATGGCCTTGAACTGCCGCGCTGGCTGCAGATTGATTTTAGTGCATCTGTGCAGGCGTTTGCGGAAGAACGCGAAAGCGAGGTTGAGTCCTCCTCGATATTTGAATTGTTTGAGCAAACCTATCTCGGTGAGGACAAGCAGTGGCGGCTGGGCGATTACCAGGTGAAGCGCGCTGACGGGATAGACCAACTGACAGTGGAATTGTTGCATAACGGTGTTGGCCATCAGCTGTCCGGGTCAGGAAACGGCGTTGTGGCTGCATTCGTCGACGCGGTCGCCGGCTTTATCGGTAAGCAGATTGTATTGGTGGAATATAGCGAACATGCACTTAGCCACAGCGCTGACGCGGAGGCGATTTGCTACATTCAGCTGAACATCGACGGTGATCGCTATTGTGGGGTAGGCCGCAGTCACGACATTGTGCAGGCTTCCCTGGACGGCATTCTCGGTGCGATTAATCGCGCCGCGGAACAGGACGCTATTGCCGCAGCCTGACAGCGCTCCTGGCCTGGCTTTCCCATCAATGAATATCAGGGCGATTCCACTGCTGGCCGCGGTGGTGCCGTTCTGCGCAGTGCACCTAACCTACCTGGTTGCTGCCAGCACCGGCGCGGTGGACTGGTGCATTCCCTACATTGATAGCTGTACCTCGATAAGTGCTACCGGGCGTGAACCGCCTGCCAGTTATATCTTCCGTGCCACCATGTTGCCGTCAGCTGTGTTCATGGCAGTTTACTGGTGGTTTAACCTGACCTGGCTCGACAGTGAGCGAGCGCGTGCCGAATTACCGCGAGGGCTATTGGGTCCCTGGATGATGGCCCTTGGACTGTTGGCCTGTATTGGTTTGGTGCTGTATGTGACGGTGCTGGGCGAAGCCGGTGATCTGTGGCGACGACAACGGCGCATAGGCACAGTACTGTTTTTCTCTTTTACGTTTATCGCCCAATTGTTACTGGTCGCACAGTTACGGCAGCTGAGCCGGACTCTGCCGCGACTCCAGGCCATCGCGCACCTGATGCTGGCCATCTGTATTTTGCTGCTGGCACTGGGCCTGTTAACGGTGGCTTTAGACGCCTGGGATGAGCAGTGGTATGAGTCGATCGAAGACGCTTTCGAGTGGGCCCTGTCCCTGCTCCTGCAAAGCAATTTCCTGCTGGGTTACTTTCTCTGGCGGCGTGCTGGATGGGGTCTGGTGGTCAGTAGGCCTTGATACGACCCAGGGCGGCCATGACCCCCGCTGTCAGGAGGGCGAGTACGATCAACAGCCACAGGCTGAAGCCAGCGCCATCTGACCCGATCAATGTGCTTGCCAGCAGTGGTGCCAGTGCTCCGCCGAGCACAATAGTAACGCCATTGAACAGGCCAATACCCGTGGCGATATCATCGTGCGGAATAATGCGCTGTGCGAACGCAAATTCCGCGGTGGTGTAGGCCGAGGCACAGAATACCGCGGCGACCATGGCGGTGATGGTGAGTTTAAGGCTGTCGACTGTGAACGCGACATAGATCAACCCTGCCAGAATGATAAATCCCACTGCGGCCACCAGGCCCCGCCGATTACTTCTATCCCCCAGTTGCGACCAGAATGCCAGGCCGGCCAGTCCCGCTGCATAGGGTAGGGACGCTAGCCAGGTCAATTGATGGTAGGGGACGCCCAGGGTAACCGTCAGGTAGGTTGGTATCCAGCTGGTGAGACCGATGCTGACGACGTTGTTCAGTGTGCCCGCTAGCAGAAGCAGCAGGAACTCCTGATTCTTCAGCAGGTATAAAGGATACCGGCTGCCCTCCGGGCTTTTGTTTGCTGCCAGTTCCTCTGTTTCAAAATGGTCCTGTAACCAGTCTCGCTCGTGTCTCCCCAGCGTTTGATCCTGTTCCGGGGTATCAAAAACAAAGCGGGCGACCAGGGGTACGCTTATTGCCAGCCCGGCAACTGCCAGACCAAGAAATGCGGCGCGCCAACCAAAGCTCTGCATCATGGGTACCAGCAGGATGGGGCCCAGGATAATGGCCAGGAAAACACCGGAAAACAGGATACTGTTGGCTCGGCTGCGTTCGTCCGGCGGAAACCAGTCTTTGATTGCCTTGCCCGCCAGCGGGAAATGCGGCCCCTCGGCGGCGCCCAGTAATACCCGGCAGGCGGCGAACAATAGAATAAATTGACTGAGAAAGGCGCTGAGCGCGGTAAACAGCGAGGCCAGGGTAAGGATTATTATAATGCCACGCCTGGGGCCCAGTCGCGCAGCCAGAGGCGTTACCAGCAGGCCGGACAGGCCATAGCCCACGTAGAATAGCGACATCAGCAAGCCGCCGTAACGCTGCAGCTCACTTTCCGTCCAGTTGAGCTGCTCGGCGATCAGCGGTAATGCCAGGGTAATGTTGATTCGATCCAGGTAGGCGATCAACACGGTCAGCGCCAGCACCACGGGAAGGCGCCAGCGGCGGCGCCCGTTTGTCGGGGGCGGTGGGTAGGGCGCTGCCATCGGGTATCTCTCAGAAAATTCGCACAAATGTAACAATAAAACGCATAATCCTGAAACGCGTTATCCGTTGCGATGACAAAGGTTCCTGGAAGAGTATAGAAATGCCTGCCCCGACACTTGCGGATATCGAAGCCGCCCATAACCGGATTGCCGAGGCCATCCATAAAACACCGGTGTATCACAGCCACTTGCTCGATGAACATACTGGCGGTGAACTCCACTTTAAATGTGAGAATCTGCAGAAGGTGGGTGCATTCAAGGCGCGAGGCGCCACCAACGCGGTGCTGGGCCTGAACCCGGAGCAGGCCGTCGGCGGTGTTGCCACGCACTCCTCGGGTAATCATGGCGCCGCACTCGCGATGGCGGCAGCGATGCGCGGCATTCCCGCTCACATTGTGATGCCTGCGAATGCGCCCGCTGCAAAAAAAGCAGCGGTTGCCGCCTACGGCGCGCTGGTCGTCGAATGCGAGTCGACTTTACCCGCCAGGGAGGAAACCCTGGCGATGGTGCTTGAGCGAACGGGCGCCCACCCGGTGCCACCGTATGATGACCCCCGGATAATTGCCGGCCAGGGCACGGTGGCCCTGGAACTTCTGGAGCAGGTGCAGGACCTCGATCTGGTGGTGGTGCCGGTCGGTGGGGGTGGCTTACTTGCCGGTGTTGCGATCGCCGTAAAAAGCATCGACCCCGATATCGAGGTCATGGCAGTGGAGCCAGCCGGTGCCGATGATGCCTTCAGATCCTTTGGCCTTGGGAGGCGTGTCGAACAGACCGCGCCCAACACTATTGCCGACGGCTTGCGCGCGAGCCTGGGGGTGTTGAACTTTGAAATTATTCAGCGCTATGTGGATACCATTGTTACCGTCGAGGATGCCACCATTGTAGAGGCGATGAAGCTGCAGTGGAGCAGGCTGAAAACCGTTGTGGAACCCTCTGGAGCTGTTAGCTACGCCGGGGCGCTGGAGCATCCCGAGCGATTTCGCGGGCGCCGCGCAGGCGTCATCATCACCGGCGGCAATCTCGATCTCGACAACCTGCCCTGGTAATCCCGTTACCGCATCTGCCTGGGCAGGGATTAATCACCATGAAAACTGCTGTCGATTGTGTGAAAATCCGGGTATTGAGGGCGCCGGAGATAGCCCGTGGTAGCACGCACAAATGGTAGGTATGGATAGTCGCCAAATCACAACCAGTGTATCCCGCTGGGGCAGGCTGAGGCGGAATTTCAGCGAAGCGTTTTCCGGGGAACTGGAGATACAGCGGCGCAGCTTTGACGGTGAGCGGCTGGACCAGACAGTCGTTCGTCGACAACGCGACGCCTACCGATACATCCTGTTATTGCTGGCAGTTGTTCTGGCACCGGTGGACGCGCATAACTTCTACACCGGTCAATATGTACCAGCGTTCGCCGGCCTCGCTGTGCTGTTTGTATTCCTGGCCAATATCTGGCGCCTGGGTAGTGGGCGCGAGGCGTTCATGTCACCCGGCGTCGTCTTGTTGCTGACCATCGCCCTGGTCGTGCTATCGGTATCTTACGGCCAGAATTACAGCCTCTACTGGATGTACCCATTGCTGGTGGCCCTGCCCGTCCTCCTGCAAACTCGCTGGGCCATCTGGCTGGGTATACTCAGCGGCGTATTGGTTACTCCATTGGTTTTCAGCCAGTTTGAGCGCGGCACGGCGCTTATCATCTGCCTGTCGATGGCCCACACCTGGCTGATCAGTGCCTGGCTGATGTTTGCTGTTTCCCAGCAGTCCCGTCGGCTTAAGGACCTCGCCGTTACCGATCCCCTGACCGGTGCTTATAATCGCCGCTACTTCGAAGAGCAGATAAATGGGGCCTTTGAGGTCTGGGCACGCTACAAGAGACCTTCAACCCTGGTGCTGCTGGACATTGATCACTTCAAGCAGGTCAATGACGAGTTCGGGCACGGCGTGGGTGACGATGCATTAAAACTGCTGGTTGAATTGATCTCCAGCAGAATTCGAGGCGTAGATACCTTGTGCCGTTACGGTGGCGAGGAATTTGCCGTACTGCTTAGCGAGACCTCGGCGCGCCATGGCTTGCGCCTGGCCGAAGAGTTACGTCAGCGTGTGCAAGAGAGCGACCTTCTGCCCCAGGGGACACTGACCGTGAGTGCGGGCGTGTGTGATATTTCCGCGGCTGCCAATGGCGAGGACTGGCTGCAGCAAGCTGACGAGGCGCTCTATCGTGCCAAGAGCAGTGGTCGCAACCGGGTAGAACACGTCGCTGGAGAGACAATATTGGCTGAGCCTCTGGGTGACGCCTTGCCGATCTGGCGATAAACCTAATTTAACCATACTGATTCAGGGTGGGCCTGTGCAGAGCAATGTTCGCTGGTTGTTGATAGCCCTGCTGGTTTTTTTGTCAGCATGTAGTAGCACGACATTCGTCTACAACCGACTCGACTTTTTACTGCCCTGGTATATGGGCGACTACGTCAAGCTGGAGCGCGAACAGAAAAAGTATCTGGATACTCTGATCGACCCTTTTCTCGGTTGGCACCGAAACGAAGAATTACCGAAGTACCTTGAGTTGCTGGAACAGGCAGAGCGCGATCTGGATCGGGACTTGACCCCGGAAGATGTGGAAGAGCTTGCGCTGGCCTTTGAGGCCGCCTGGCTGAGAATTGAGGAGAGGGCGCTTGAGTGGTTGATGGAACTCGGCGAAGAGTTGAGCGATGAGCAGATTCAGGACTTTATCGCTGAACTCTGGGATAAACAGCGCGAGTATGAAGAGAAATATTTGCCGCGAACTGACGAGGAGTATCACGAGGAGGCCTATGAAAACCTGCGAGATAGCCTGCAGGATTACATGGGTCGATTGGATGAATCTCAGCGAACGGTGCTGGAAGATGCCGCGGATACACTGCGGCGTTCTGACGGGGTTTGGCTGACTGAGCGCGCCGCCTGGCTCAATATGCTGGAGGAGGTGTTGCAGCGGGAAGCTGGCTGGCAGCAGGCATTGCGCGATGCCATTGCCAGTCGGGACGAAAGAGTCTCAGCCGAATACCGTGAAACATACGCCCACAATGCCTCTGTGATTTATGCCGCCCTGGCCGAGGTGATTAACAGTCGGACAGAGAAACAGGACCGGCGATTGCGCCGTGAGATAGATAGCCTGCAAGAGGATCTCACGACCCTCCTGGCACAGGGCCTTGAGGAAGAGGCCGACTAGTCCAGCTGAGCCAGGTCCCTGACCGCACCTTTGTCGGCGCTGGTTGCCAGCCGTGCGTACACTTGCAGGGCAGGACTGACCTTGCGCGGGCGAGCATCCACCGGCCGCCACCCCGAGTCACCGCGAGCATCCATGGCAGACCGGCGGCGGTTCATCTCGTCATCACTGATTGCCAGGTTAATGCTTCGTTCCGGGATGTTGATGTCGATGGTATCGCCGTGCTCAACCAGCGCTATCGCGCCGCCGGAGGCTGCCTCCGGAGAGGCGTGCCCGATGGACAGTCCCGAGGTTCCGCCTGAGAAACGGCCGTCGGTGAGCAGTGCACAGTCTTTGCCCAGGCCTTTGGACTTGAGGTAACTGGTAGGGTAGAGCATCTCCTGCATGCCCGGGCCTCCGCGGGGCCCCTCGTATCGAATCACAACCACGTCGCCTGGCTTGACCTTGTCGGCCAGAATATCCTCGACTGCCTGTTCCTGGCTTTCGCAGACGTAAGCCGGTCCGGAAAAGACCAGGATGCTTTCATCGACCCCGGAAGTTTTGACCACGCATCCATCTTCCGCGATATTTCCGAACAGCACGGCCAGTCCACCCTCGCTGGAGTAGGCATTGGCCAGTGAACGAATGCAGCCCTCCTCTCGATCATTGTCCACACTCGGCCAGCGAGTGTCCTGGCTGAAGGCTGTCTGGGTTGGAATGCCGCCAGGTCCCGCTTTGAAGAACTGGTGCACGTCCGCGTCTTCACTGCGCATGATGTCCCAGTTAGCCAGCGCCTCTCCCATTGTTGCGCTGTGTACGGTGGGGCAATCCGTATGCAGCAGCCCGGCCCGGTCGAGCTCGCCCAGGATGCCCATGACGCCGCCAGCGCGGTGGACGTCCTCCATGTGGTACTTGGGCGTGTTGGGCGCCACCTTGCACAACTGGGGTACTTTCCTGGAAAGTCTGTCGATATCTTTCATCGTAAAATCAAGCTCTGCTTCCTGTGCCGCGGCCAGCAGGTGCAAAATGGTATTGGTGGAGCCCCCCATTGCGATGTCGAGACACATCGCATTTTCGAAGGCTTTGAATGAACCGATGTTGCGCGGTAATACAGACGTATCATCCTGGCGGTAGTAACGATCGCAGAGCTCTACGATGAGGTGCCCAGCGCGCTTGAATAACTGTTCCCGGTCAGCGTGCGTGGCCAGTGTGGAGCCATTGCCTGGCTGGCTCAGACCCAGGGCTTCAGTCAGGCAATTCATCGAATTGGCGGTAAACATACCGGAGCAAGAGCCACAGGTTGGGCAGGCTGAGCGCTCATACTCGGCCACTTCCTCATCACTGGCCTGGTCATCGACTGCGATCACCATGGCGTCCACAAGATCCAGCTTGTTCTCGGACAACTTGGTTTTACCGGCCTCCATCGGGCCGCCTGATACAAAGACCACGGGGATATTGAGCCGCATGGCTGCATTCAACATCCCGGGGGTGATTTTGTCGCAGTTTGAGATACAGACCATGGCATCGGCGCAGTGAGCGTTAACCATGTATTCTACGGAATCAGAGATAATATCCCGCGATGGCAGGCTGTACAGCATGCCGTCATGGTCCATGGCGATTCCATCGTCCACCGCGATGGTATTGAACTCCTTGGCGACACCACCGGCGGCCTCGATTTCCCGTGCAACCAGTTGGCCCAGGTCCTTCAGATGCACGTGTCCGGGCACGAACTGGGTGAATGAGTTTACTACCGCGATGATGGGCTTCTGAAAGTCCTCATCGCGCATTCCCGTGGCTCGCCACAGGGCGCGAGCCCCGGCCATATTCCGACCGTGGGTGGAAGTCTTGGAACGTAAATCTGGCATGCCTTGTTACCTGTATTGTTGGCGCGACCAGCGGTCTGCGTCGAATTAACTGGGGCAGCGCAGAATAGCAAAAAAAGAGCGGCATTGTAGCCATTACCCAAGGGCCTAGAGCTGCTTGAAAAATACCTTGGAGTTGCGCTGAAGGTTGTACAGCGACTGCTTCTGTTCCGGAAGCTCCGTCAAGGGTGCCTCCAGGAAGCCCTGCTCTATAAACCAGTGCGCTGTTTGGGTGGTAAGGACGAACACTCGCTCCAGTTGCTGGCGCCTGGCCTCACTCTCCAGGTCCTGCAACAGTCGCTGGCCACGGCGGCCACCCCGATAGTCCGGGTGGGACACGATGCAGGCGACTTCGCCGCAGCCCGCTTTCGGGAAGGGGTACAATGCTGCGCAGGCGATAATTCGCCCGTCCCTTTCCAATAGCCGAAATTGGCTGATCTCTGCCTCGAGCAACTCCCGGGAGCGCTTTAATAGCACACCCTCCTGCTCCAGCGGCTCGATCAGCTCCAAGATGCCACCGACGTCATCGATCGTGGCAACCCGGGACTGCTCGTAGTCATCGTTGGCGATCAACGTCCCGCTGCCGTCATGGGTAAACAGTTCTTCTAGCAGCGCGCAGTCGTCACTGTAACTGATAACCTGACAGCGAGGGACACCGGCCAGGCAGGCTTGCCGAGCAGTGGCGAGTAACGCGGCTTCCGCCGGCTCCGAAACCACCAGTGTGTTTATCTCTCCCACCGTGCACTGGCGTACCAATGTATTGTTGCTGTCTCGTACCCCGGCCTGCTCACCGAATAACAGAAGCTTATCGGCACCGATAGCAGCGGCACTCTGTACCGCGACGTCCGCCAGCGACAGGTTGAAAACCTCACCGGTAGGGGAATAGCCCAGCGGCGAGAGCAGGACAATGGAACCCGCGTCCAGTTGCGCCTTGATCCCTTTCACATCAATTCCGCGGACTTGCCCGGTCAGGTGGTAATCGATCCCACCCACGACACCCATCGGCTTGGCAGTGACAAAGTTACCCGAGCATACCCGGATGCTTGACCCCTGCATTGGCGAGTTGGGTAAACCCATGGACAGCAATGCCTCAAACTGCGTACGCAATGCGCCTGCCGCATCTCTCACGTGATCAATCGTATCGTTGTCGGTGATCCTGACCCCATCATGGAACTCACTGCTGACACCAGCCTGTTGTAATCGCTGATCGATTTGAGGACGCGAGCCGTGAATCAGTACCAGTCGAATACCTAGACTATTGAGCAGGGCGATATCATGGATGATGTTGGCAAAGTTTTGGTGTTGCGCGACCTCACCCCCCAACATCAGCACAAAGGTCTTGTCCCTGTGTGCGTTGATGTAGGGTGCGGTATTCCTGAACCAGCGAATATGACCGCGACTCTCTGTCGTCACCGACTGCTCCGTATGCCCTGTATGAGTGGGCTGCTAAGGGTACCCAATGGTGCCTGGATACTCTAATGGCAATATTGCACAGATCTCAGAGGCAGTAGCGCTGGATAAACTGTTGCAACAGGTCGACGCAGGGGCGCATCTGTTCCAGCTCCATGTACTCGTCGGGTTGGTGGGCGCGGTCAATAGAACCTGGGCCCATGACGATAGTATCCATGCCAAGTTGTTGCAGGAACGGTGCCTCGGTGGCAAAGGCGACGGCTGTCGCGGTGTGGCCGGTGAGCGATTCAGCCAGTGTAACCAGGTCGCTGTCTGCGGCCTGTTCGAAGGGAGGAATGTGTTTCACCAGGGATTCGAGGTCGATCTCTATATCCCGCTGTCGTGCGATGCGCTGTAACCTGCGCTCCACGTCAGCCCGGGCTTCATCGTTATCGCCGTCCGGTGTCATTCGCAGGTCAAAGTGGAGCTCAGTTCGGCCGCAGATTCTGTTGGGGCTGTCGCCACCGTGGATACACCCCAGGTTCAAGGTTGGGTAGGCGATATCAAAGAGCGGGTTGCTATAGCGATCCGCCAGTTCTTCCCGGAACTTCATCAACTCCCCGATTACCGAGTGCATTGCCTCCAGGGCGCTGTTGCCCAGTGCCGGGTTGGAAGAGTGACCGGCGCGGCCGTTAATTTTTACCGCCTGCATCATAATGCCCTTGTGCAGGCGCACCGGAGCCAGTGAGGTTGGTTCGCCGATGATGGCGGCTCTTGCCTTTGGCCTGCCGGCGGCCGCCAGCGCCCGCGCGCCGTTCATGGAGCTTTCCTCGTCGGCAGTGGCGAGAATGATCAGTGGCTGCTTGAGCCTGGTCTCAAGGCACTGACTGGCCGCCGCCAGTGCCAGTGGGAAGAAGCCCTTCATATCCGTGCTGCCCAGTCCGTAAAGCCGCTGGTCGCGTTCACTCAGGCTTAGCGGGTCAGATTGCCAGCGCCCCTCGTCGAAGGGCACGGTATCGGTGTGTCCGGCTAATACCAGCCCGCCGGGGCCGCTGCCCAATGTGGCGATGAGGTTGGCTTTGCGGCCATCGGGTGTGACATCCATTATCTCGATGTTGAATCCCATATCCCCTAGCCAACTCGCCAGCAGGTCGATGACCGGGCGGTTACCCTGGTCCCAGGACTTGTCGGTAGAGCTCACGGACGGCGTCGCAACCAGCTGTTGCAGCTGCGATAGCACAAGCTTTTCGGAATAGGGCATCAGTGCTCCGGGACGTCGGGAGTGAGCCTGTTGATGGTATGAACAGGCCGGCGGTCTGACTTCAGTCTAGTCAACCCGGCTGGCAGCGCCAACCGGGGTGTGGCCAGGGTTAACCGAATATACCCTTGAACAAGAAGAAGAACAGGATGGCCAGCCCCGCGCCGGCAGGCAGCGTTATAACCCAGGACATAAAGATGGAACCCACGGTACGCAGGTTAAGCGCGGCTATTCCGCGGGCCATACCGACGCCCAGCACCGCCCCCACCAGGGTGTGGGTGGTGGAGATAGGCAGGCCTGTCGCCGAAGCGATAACAACCGTCGCTGCAGCGCCCAGTTCGGCGGCAAATCCACGACTTGGCGTCAACTCGGTAATCTTCTTGCCGATGGTGGTGATGACCTTCCAGCCGTAGGTAGCCAGGCCGATAACAATACCCAGAGCTCCCACCAACAGTATCCACCAGGGCATTGCGGACTTGGCCATAATCTGGCCGCCCGACATTACCGTGCTGGCAACGGCTGCCAGCGGTCCGACGGCATTGGCCACGTCGTTGGAGCCGTGGGCAAAGGCCATTGAGCAGGCTGTGAAAATCATCAGGATGGCGAATACGCGCTCCACGCTGCTGAACCGGTTGAGTTCATCGTGCTCTTCTTTGACACCTCGCAAGAGCAGGGCACCGATCCCAGCGACGACTAACCCGACAGCGGCGGATAGCGGGACCGCGTTAGCAAAACTACTGCCGAGTCCAAGATCGAAGTTCAGGCCGACGTGCTTGAGGCCCTTGAGCAGGGTCACCATGGAAATCATGAACCCGACCATCCACATATAGATGGGTATAAAGCGCTTGGCTCGCTGGAAGGCGTCGTCGGTGTCCAGAATGAGCACCTTGACACTCATGAACAGACCAAAAGAGATGGTCCCCGCCATGAGCGGTGAAACAACCCAGCTGGCGACAATGGTGCCAACCTTGCCCCAGGCGACCGCATCGACTGATATGCCTACTGCCGCAAAGCCCACGATGGCACCAACGATCGAGTGCGTGGTAGAAACAGGCCAGCCCTTGACGCTGGCGATCAACAGCCAGGTACCGGCGGCCAACAAGGCGGATAACATCCCATAGACCATCAGCTCGGGAGTGTCGGCCAGCAATTCGGGGTCAATGATGCCCTTGCGAATGGTTGAAGTAACCTCGCCTCCTGCCAGGTAGGCCCCCAGGAATTCGAAAATCATGGCCACCAGGATGGCCTGTTTCAGGGTCAGCGCACGCGAGCCAACCGAGGTTCCCATGGCGTTGGCTACATCGTTGGCGCCGATGCCCCATGCCATAAAGAACCCGAAGAGGCATGCGAGGACCAGAAATACCGTCCCATAGTTGGCGATAATTTCCATTGAATTCCCCTATTTGGCCATCAGTATCTGCAGACGATCGCCGACTTTTTCCGCGGCGTCGGCGATCCCTGACAGCAGGGCGAGCACCCGGTAATAGAACATGACATCAACCGGCGGCAGGTCCGCCTCCAACTTGAACAGTCGTCCGCGCAGCGTAACTGCCAGCTTGTCGGTTCGACCCTCAAGCTTATCGAGCTTCTTGAGCATCGCCTCGACGCGCTTCACTTCTCTGCCGGTGAAGCCGACTTCCAGCAACTCGTCCAGTTCCTGAATCGCCAGCAGGGCTTGATTAACGGTTATCACGCAGGCCGCCGCGAACTCGACGACGTGCTTCTCTATTTTTTTGGGGAAACGCATCTTTCTGCCAATCATCAGGACGCCAATGTCCTTGGCGGTATTGGCTACCACGTCCTGCAGGGATACCAGCTCCAACAGGTCAGAGCGGGCCACGGGCAGGAACAGGCTCTTCGGCAGGTGGCCGCGTATAGAGCGCTTCAGCTTGTCGGCTTCTCGCTCGGCGTTAACTATTGCGGCCTGGACCTTTTCGGCCCGCTCCCAGTCGTCATCGATGCTGGCTTGCAGTAGCTGTGGCAGCAATTGGGCTGCTTCCTCGGCAATCTGCATATGCTCCTGGATAGGGCCTATCGGTGATCTGCCGAACAAGTTGCCTAGCAAGCTTTGAGTGGCCATAGTGGGTTCTCCGGAGGCGGGCGAAAGCGGAGTATAGGTGCAAGTTCTATAGCTGTCACACACGAGAAAACGAAATTTTTATGCCACTATTTCGGGCGTAGGCCAGACTGGGTTAGCGAAGACCTGTGATAGCATCCAAAAGGCGTTGAATTCATGGGAACTATGGCGAAAAGATGGCAAACAATAATGGTGCGCGAATGACCGAGCACAGCCTCCACCTGCCCAGCCTGGCGAAGCTCCTGCACGAAGACGGCCGCCTGTCGGCAGAGGATATGACCCGCGCCAGCAAGACCGCCATCGGTGCGGTACATCCACTGGTTTACCTTGCGGAGCAAAACTTTGACGATGCCGCCAGGCCCGGGCGAACCCTGGATATTGATCAGTTGTTGGCCTGGCTGGCGGAACAAGTCGGGCAGGATGTCTACGAGATCGATCCGCTGAAAATCAATGTCAGCGCCATTTCTGAAGTGATGTCCAAGGCCTTTGCCGAGCGCCACAACATCCTGGCCGTGGAGGTGAACTCCGATGAGGTCGTAATTGCCAGTGCCGAGCCCTATATCCGCGGCTGGGAAAGTAATCTACAGCATACCCTGCGCAAGCCGATTCGTCGGGTGATCGCCGATCCTCGCGCTATCGCCCGCCACAGTGCAGAGTTTTACACCATGGCCGGTTCTGTGCGTGGTGCCCACGGAACCGGCAAGTCGGAGAGCGTCGCCGGCGTTACCAACCTCGAACAGATGCTGGAACTGGGCTCGATGAAAGAGCCGGACGCCAATGATCAGCACATCGTCAGTATCGTGGATTGGCTCTTGCAGTATGCCTTTGAGCAACGGGCTAGTGATATTCATATAGAGCCCAGGCGAGATGTCGGGCATGTGCGATTTCGTATCGATGGCGTCCTGCACAGTGTTTATGAGCTGCCGCAGCAGGTTTGTGCGGCGGTGACCAGCCGTATCAAGATTCTCGGTCGCATGGATGTGGCGGAGAAAAGACGGCCTCAGGATGGACGCTTGAAAACTCGCACCCCTGAAGGCAATGAAGTGGAATTGCGCCTGGCCACATTGCCCACCGCCTTTGGCGAAAAGCTGGTGATGCGCATCTTTGACCCGGAAGTGTTGCAAAAGAGCTTCGAGCAGTTGGGGCTGGCCGATGAAGACCTGGCACGCTGGCATGATATGACCTCGGCGGGTAACGGCATCGTGCTGGTGACCGGGCCTACCGGGTCCGGCAAGACCACAACGCTGTACTCGACGCTGCGGCAACTGGCTACCCCGGAGGTCAATGTCTGCACTATTGAAGACCCTATCGAAATGGTGGAGGGCGCCTTCAATCAGATGCAGGTCAACCACACCATCGATCTCGACTTTTCGTCCGGGGTACGGGCGCTGATGCGACAGGATCCCGACATTATTATGGTGGGCGAGATCAGGGATCTGGAGACCGCCAATATGGCCGTGCAGGCCGCACTGACCGGTCACCTTGTGCTGTCGACGCTGCATACCAATGACTCACCCAGTTCGATGTCGCGCATGTTGGAGCTGGGTGTTCCCGCCTACCTGATAAAGGCGACGGTGCGGGGCATTATGTCGCAGCGGCTGGTGCGTATACTGTGCCCCGAGTGCAAGACCTTCTCCGACCCCGACCTCGACGCCTGGCAACAGCTTACCGAGCCCTGGGAAATTGCGCCCCCGCAGCAGATTGCCCGGCCGGTTGGCTGTCGTGCTTGTCGCGATACGGGCTATACAGGGCGTCGGGGTATTTACGAAGTGCTGGTCAACAGCAGTGCCGTGCAGGGGCTGATCACCCCGCAAATGGAAACAGCGCAATTGCGTCAGGTGGCCATGTCCGAGGGCATGAAAACACTGCGCTTGAGTGGCGCCAGTCGGGTTGCCCGTGGCGAGACCACGATCGAAGAAGTTATGCGAGTGGCCCCTGTGCTGGATGCCTGACCGGCTAAGGGCTTTATTATGGGCATGATCACCAACGACCTGCCAACCCTACTCGCCGCCGCCGCCGAAACAGCCTGGAACAATATTGCCGAGGCGGCTGATCCCGCGACTCTCCAGGGGCTAGAGCTAGCCTTGCAAGCGCCGGCCGTGGCGAACCAGTGTGCCAGGGTAATGGCTTGCAGTCCCTATGTGGCACAGGTGGCTCGGCGAAGGCCTGCGCTGTTGCTTGAACTGCTGAGCAGCGGCCAGTTGGCTGATAGCCGTTCCGAAGAGAGCTGGCAGAGCGACCTGGAGGCGGCTTTGGCGGAACCGGAGGCCGAGCTGAACACGGTGCTGCGCAGATTTCGCCAGTACCACATGGTGCGCATTATTTGGCGCGATTTCTGCCGCCTGGCCGATACCCTGGAAACCGTGGGTGATACCTCACTGCTAGCCGACGCCTGCATCCGTGTGGCGCAGGCGCATTGCCAGAGCGAGCTGGAGGCGCGCCATGGCCGCCCCATGGGTGCCGAGTCCGGAGAGCACCAGCAGCTCATCGTGATCGCCATGGGCAAGCTGGGTGCCGGTGAGCTCAATGTGTCTTCTGACATCGACCTGGTATTTGCCTACCCCGAATCCGGACAGACCCAGGGCACGGAAAAGCCCCTGAGTAATGAGGAATTTTTTACCCGTGTCGGGCGGGCGATTATAGCCTCCCTGGACACGGTCACTGTTGAAGGCTTTGTTTTCAGGGTTGATATGCGTCTGCGGCCTTATGGTGAGAGTGGAGCCCTGGTTCACAACTTCAACGCCCTCGAGGAGTATTACCAGGACCAGGGGCGAGATTGGGAGCGGTACGCCTTGATCAAGGCGCGCCCGGTTAGCGGCGAACCCGAGCAGGCGCGGCAATTGATGTCAGCTCTTAACCCTTTTGTGTTTCGTCGCTACATTGATTTCGGCGTCATAGAGAGCTTGCGTTCGATGAAGGCCGGCATCACCGCCGAGGTCAGGCGCCGGGGTTTGCAGTCCGACGTCAAGCTGGGGCATGGCGGGATCCGGGAAGTTGAATTCATTGCCCAGTGCTTCCAGCTTATTCGCGGAGGGCGTGATCTCGGCCTGCAGCAGCGTGAATTGCTGCCGGTGCTCGGGGAATGTGCACAACTGGGTTGTCTCCCGGCTGCCGCGGTGACTGAACTGCGCGAGGCCTACCTGTTTTTGCGTGACAGCGAGCACGCCATTCAGGGTTATGCCGACAAGCAGACCCAGGCACTGCCTGTGGATGAACTGCCTCGCGCGGCAATGGCCTGCGTCATGGGTTTCGTGGATTGGCCGCAGTATCTGCAGGCGCTGGATGCGCATCGAGATAGGGTTTCCGGGCATTTTGCCCAGTTGATAGCGGCACCGGAAGACGAAGAAGCCGATGGTGACAGCCCGGAACTTCCCACCGCGGAAGGGCTGGCCGCACTGGGTTTTGGGGATGAAGCCAGTCAACAATTGCAATCGTTACTGGCCAGCCCCAGGGTCCTCGCACTGCAGGTTGAGGGTCGGGAGCGGCTCGACCGTTTTATTCCGCAGCTGCTCATGGCCTGTACCAAAGTCGAGCAGCCTGATGTGGCCCTGCTGCGGATCTTGCCACTGGTCAGTGCCGTCCTGCGGCGCAGCGCCTATCTCGCCCTGCTGCTGGAAAATCCGCTCGCCCTGGGCGAACTGGTAAGCCTCTGTGCGGCCAGCCCCTGGATTGCGGAACAGATGGCTCGCAGCCCCGTGCTGTTGGATGAACTGCTGGATGGCGCCAGCCTTTACTCGGCGCCTGACAAGGCGCTGCTTGAGGATGAACTCAGGCAGCAGGTGGCTCGCTTGTCTGCGGATGATCTCGAGGCACAAATGGATGCGCTGCGTTACTTCAAGGCGTCCCATGTGCTACGGGTTGCCGCCAGCGAGTTATCGGGCAGCTTGCCGGTAATGCAGGTTAGCGACAAGTTGACCTATATTGCCGAGGTTATCCTCGCCCAGGTGCTGGCGGTGGCCTGGGCAGATTTGACCGCCCGTTTTGGAGAGCCACAGCGAGACAGCGTAGACACGGGCTTCGCAGTTTATGGCTACGGAAAGCTGGGTGGTCTGGAGCTGGGTTATGGCTCCGACCTGGACCTGGTTTTTATCTATGATGCCGCCGGCCAGGGTGTCACTGATGGCAACCGTAGCATCGATAACAATGTGTTTTACACCCGCCTGGGCCAGCGGATGATTCACATACTGGAGACCCGGATGGCGCTGGGCCAGCTGTACGAGGTCGACATGCGGCTGCGGCCCTCCGGTGAGTCCGGGATGTTGGTGACGAGTTGCGCCGGGTTTGCTTCTTATCAACGTGATACAGCCTGGACCTGGGAACACCAGGCCTTGGTGCGTGCGCGCTTCGTGGCGGGTGATCTCTCAGTAGCAGCCCAGGTGGACGGTGTCCGCAGGGAAATCCTCTGCCAGCCCCGGGAAGAGGCTGCCCTGGCGGGTGAAGTGCAAGGCATGAGACGGCGTATGCGTGAGCACTTACTACCACCCGGGATGGAAGAAAAGGGGGAATTTCACCTAAAACAGGGTAGTGGCGGTATCGTGGATATCGAATTTATGGTGCAATACGCGGTCTTGGCGTGGTCCCATCGCGTGCCTGGTCTTGCCGTATGGTCAGACAACGTACGCATTCTGGAGGCGTTGGGCGAGGAAGGTTTATTTTCACCGGAGGAGTGTGAGCTCCTGACCCGTGCTTACCTCGCCTACCGCTCCGCTGCTCACCAACTTGCCTTGCAGCAACAGCCCGGCGTAGTGCCGGCTGAACGCTTTCGCGAGTTTCGGGCCGAGGTCAGTGCCAAGTGGGAAAAGATGTTCGCGTCTTACCCCGAAACCACACCGCAGGATGAAGAAACAGGAGTAATGAGATGAGTCTGGCCGATCGTGATGGTCTTATCTGGCTTGATGGAGAAATGGTGCCCTGGCGCGAGGCCAAGGTGCATGTGCTCACTCATACCCTGCACTATGGCCTCGGCGTGTTTGAGGGTGTTCGGGCGTATCGGACACCTGACGATGGCACTTGCATATTTCGCCTCCAGGAGCACACCGATCGCCTCTTTAATTCGGCCCACATCCTGGCCATGAGTATTCCTTTTGACAAGGAGACCCTGAACCAGGCGCAAAAAGACGTCGTCCGGGAAAACGGCCTCGAAGAAGCTTACCTTCGCCCCATGTGTTTCTACGGCTCTGAGGGCATGGGTCTGCGCGCTGATAATCTTAAGACGCATGTGATGGTTGCAGCGTGGGAGTGGCCGTCCTATATGGATCCCGATGCCCGCGACCGGGGTATCAAGGTACGCACTTCTTCGTTCACCCGTCATCACGTGAATATCGCGATGTGCAAGGCAAAGGCCAACGGCAACTACATCAACTCGATGCTGGCGCTCCGGGAGGCGTTGGAAAGTGGTGCCGAGGAGGCCCTGTTGCTGGACAACGAAGGCTACGTTGCAGAGGGCAGCGGGGAGAATGTGTTCGTAATCCGCGACAATCGTATTTACACGCCGGAGCTCACTTCCTGCCTCGACGGTATCACTCGCCGTACGATCTACACATTGGCGCAGGAGATTGGTTACACGATCGAGGAGAAGCGCATTACCCGCGACGAGGTCTATATCGCCGACGAGGCCTTCTTTACCGGTACAGCGGCGGAAGTGGTTCCCATCAGGGAGCTCGATGGCAGGGCGATAGGTAGTGGGTCTCGTGGCCCGATCACTGAGAAGTTACAGACCATGTACTTCGATACCGTCCGGGGTAATCGCAGCCAGAACCGTGAGTGGCTGGCGCCCGTCGCCTGAGCCGGCCCCCGGTGGCTCTCGGTTGCTGCCATGAAACCGTCCCCTGAAAAAATACTTGTCGTCGGCCCATCTTGGGTGGGCGACATGGTCATGTCACAGGCCCTTTACCGCTATCTGCAGCAGTCGCGGCCCAATGTCAGCATCGATGTTCTGGCGCCCGCCTGGAGTGAGCCGCTGTTACAGCGCATGCCAGAGGTCAGTGCCGCATTGACCAAGCCTATTGGCCATGGCGAACTGGCCCTGGGTCGCCGTCGTCGCCTGGGACGGCAACTCCGTGGCACAGCTTACGATCAGGCCATTATCCTGCCGAATTCGATCAAGGCTGCGCTGGTCCCTTTCCTGGCACGCATTCCCCGACGCACCGGCTGGCGCGGTGAGTTGCGCTACGGCCTGCTCAACGATATGCGTCGGCTGGATCCGCAGGCGCTGCCGCTCATGGTGCAACGGTTTGTGGCACTCGGACAGGATCCGGGAGCGCCTCTACCGGCGGTGTTACCTCAGCCGTCACTGGTAGTCAGCGATGTAATGGCCAGGTCTTGCGCCGATGACTTTGGGGTGAGAGCAGGACAGCCGCTGATTGCGTTGTGCCCGGGTGCAGAATTTGGCCCGGCCAAGCGCTGGCCCGCAGAGCATTACGCAGCGCTCGCCCGTGACTATTTGCAGCGAGGCTGGCAGGTGGTGCTGTTCGGTTCCCAGCGCGATGCGCAAGTTAGCAGCGCAATAAAGCGGGCATCCGGTGATGATCCGCGCTGCCTCGATCTTGCCGGTCGAACAAGCCTGGCCCAGGCCATAGATTTGCTGTCGTTGGCGGCTGTGGTTGTCAGCAACGATTCGGGCCTGATGCATATTGCTGCGGCGCTGGATCGGCCGACCCTGGTAATTTATGGCCCCACGACACCGGATTTTACCCCGCCATTGACGCCCCGAGCCCGCGTTCAAGTGAGTGAGCTGGAGTGCGCGCCGTGTTTCCAAAGGGAATGCCCACTGCAACACCACCGTTGCATGCAGGACGCAACTGTCGATGAGGTAGCTGCTAAACTGGCGGATCTGATTGCCGTGGAAGGTCAAGGGGAGGCCCGAACCTAGTGCGCGTACTCGTGGTAAAAATGTCTTCGTTGGGGGATGTTATCCACACACTGCCCGCGTTGAGTGATGCTGCCAGGGCGCTGCCACACTGCCAGTTTGACTGGGTAGTTGAGGAGGCTTTTGCCGAGATCCCGGGCTGGCATCCGGCGATCGACAGGGTGATTCCCATTGCTTTGCGGCGCTGGCGGAAGCATCCGCTAAGGGCTTTTACCGGCCCTGAATGGCGGCAGTGTCGGCAGGCGTTGCGCAAGAAGCACTATGACGCGGTTATCGATGCCCAGGGCTTACTCAAAAGCGCATTGGTGGCAAGGCGGGTCAAGGCGCCGGTTTTTGGTATGGATAAAGACTCGGTCCGTGAACGCATCGCCAGTCGCGGCTATCATCACAAGATCGCCGTTCCTCGTGACCTGCACGCGGTCGAGCGAATACGCCGGTTGTTTGCTGCGTCGCTAAACTATCGTCTGCCCGAAGGCCCCGGTGATTACGGTGTCCGGCAATACCTGAAGCCCGCGAAAGACGACTTGCCACCGAGTCTCTTGTTTTTTCACGGTACCGCCCGCGCCGAGAAGCTCTGGCCCGAGAAACATTGGCGGGAACTTGCCCGTCAGGCCGTGGACAGCGGTTACAGGGTGTGGATGCCCTGGGGCAGTCAGCAGGAGCGCGAACGAGCCGATCGCATAGCGGCATCTTGTTCAGCGGTACAGGTGCTCCCGAAACTCGACTTGCTTGGCCTTGCGAGCATGCTTCTGGAGGTGAATGCCGCCGTGGCTGTCGACACCGGCCTGGGGCATCTGGCCGCGGCGCTGGACGTTCCCACGGTTTCGCTTTATGGCCCTACCGACACCAGACTGATCGGCGCTTACGGCCAGAACCAGGTTCATATTCAATCGCCCATCGGCACTGCTGAGACCTCGGACGCTGAAGCGATGATGGCGTCCATCACCCCGGCGATGGCCTGGGACTCACTGCGGCAGGTATTGCCCGAGGTCGATCTGTCATGAAGCTGGCATTTCTACTTTATAAGTACTTTCCCTATGGCGGGATGCAGCGTGACTTTCGCCGGTTTGTGGAAGAGGTTAGCGCCCGTGGCCATGATTGCCGTGTTTACTATATCAGCTGGCAAGGGGATACCCTGGCCGGTATAGAGCAACGCCAGGTACCCGTGCGTGCTCTCAGTAATCATCGGCGCAACGCACTGTATTATGAGTGGGTGATGTCCGATCTCGAGCAGTCGCCTGTAGATGCGGTGATTGGTTTCAACAAGATGCCCGGTCTGGACATCTACTACGCTGCCGATTCCTGTTACCTGGACAAGGCGCTGGCTGAGCGCGGCTGGATGTACCGCCGTGGGGCGCGCTTTCGGCATTTTGCCGCCTACGAGGAGGCCGTATTTGGCCGCGGAAATGCCACCCAGATTCTGTTGATCTCAAAAACCGAGCAAGCCAAATTTGAACGCCATTACCACACCGAGCCTGACAGGATGCACATGTTGCCGCCCGGGGTATCCAGGGATCGCTGTGTTCCCGCAGACGCTGCCAGGCGCCGGCAGCGCCTGCGCGCGGACCTGGGTCTGGAAGGCAATCACTTCGCGATGCTTTTTGTCGGCTCGGGGTTTATCAAGAAGGGGTTGGACAGGGCTATTGTTGCCCTGGCGGCCTTACAGGAAGAACGCAGCGACACCATCTCACGGCTATTTGTCGTTGGTCAGGACAGGTCGCGACGATTCAAACGACTGGCGCGGCGTCTTGGTGTCGCCGACAGTGTCGTATTTCTCGGCGGGCGTGACGACGTCCCGGACCTGTTGCTGGCGGCGGATACCCTGGTTCATCCGGCTATCGATGAAGCGGGGGGGATTGTTCTTCTGGAGGCCCTGGTGGCCGGGTTGCCGGTCGTTGTCACCGATGTCTGTGGCTATGCCCACCACATAGGCAGCGCCACCGCTGGCCTGGTATTGCCGTCTCCTTTTCAACAGTCGCAGCTCAATCAAGCGCTGCTCCGAATGTTGGATGGCTACTACAGGGGACAATGCAGAGAGCGTGGACTGGAGTATGCCAAGCGCGTGGACTTGTACTCCATGCATACCACCGGTGCCGAGTTGATCGAACAACTCGCCGCTGGGGTAGGTACCGAACATGGCTGAGCAATTCCTGCGCGAGGACATTGCTTGCCGGCTTGGGGCAGAGGGCGCTATCGCATGGGCGCGGCAGATCGCGCGACAGGCGCGGCCTGAAGATGTTTTTAGGAACAAGGAGGGGAGAACAACGCTGCGCTTTGTGCTCGATTCGCGGCCCTATTTCCTGAAACTGCACCTTGGCATTGGTTGGCGCGAGATTTTCAAGAACTTGCTGCAACTGCGCCTGCCGGTAACCAGTGCGCGCAATGAGTACGAGGCCGTTCGACGGCTGACAGAAATTGGTATTCCGACACTTACCGTGGCAGCTTATAGCTGTGAGGGCAGCAACCCGGCTCACCGGCAGTCTTTGTTAGTCACCGATGAACTCACCGGCACGGTGAGTCTCGAGGACTTTTGCGAAGCCTGGTCCACCCGGCCGCCATCGTTCGCAGTGCGCAGTAAATTGATCAGGGTTCTGGCGGACTCTGCCCGTGCCATGCATGAGGCCGGCATCAATCACCGGGATTTTTATCTCTGCCACTTCCACCTTGCGCCGGATACTCTGGACGCCACCCATCCCCGTTGCCACCTGATTGATCTGCACCGGGCACAGCTGCGCGATGTCACCCCCCGCCGCTGGCGCATAAAGGACCTGGCCGGGTTATATTTCTCAGCAATGGATTGCGGTCTGCAACAACGGGACATTTTGCGCTTCCTGCGGCACTGCAGCCCCGGTGGACTGCGTTCGGCACTGGGTGCGGATGAGCGGTTCTGGCGGCAGGTCGATAAGCGTGCCCGGGCGCTTTACCGTCGTGAGCGCGGCATTGAACCTCCACCCCTGGGGACCGCGGGTATCGGACGATGACGGTAAGAGTTCTGCGGGGGCATGGCCCGATAGTCTCTGAATTACGATCGATCTTGGAGTCGCTTGAGGCGCCCCTTGAGTGGCTGCACCAGTACGGAACAGTCCTTAAAAGCGACGGTCGCGACGTTGTGGGAATTGTCGAGATCGCAGGGCGCTCGTGCTACATAAAATTTTTTTTCGCGCGATCGAGCTTGCAGGAAATCGGTTTTGCTCTTGGGCGGGGCCGCGCGCAGCGGGCCTTTGACGCGGGCGAAACACTCGCCGCTCACGGCGTTCATGTGGCGGAGCCATTGGCCTGTCTGCGCCTGCCACGATCCATGGTGTTGGTCACCACCGCGGTCGATGGCTATGACATGAAAGCCCTGTGGCAGTCGGAATCATCCAGCGTGGAATGGCCAGCGCTTATTGGGCGCTCTGCGGAGACCATTGCCTGTCTGCACAATGGAGGCTTTGTGCATGGGGATTGCAAGTGGAGCAATCTAATGTGGAACGGTCATGACGTGACTTTGGTGGATCTTGACAATGTACGCCGCTCCTCACGGGGCGACCAACGCGCTCGTGACCTCGCGCGTTTCGTACTCAATGCTGAAGAGCTGAACCTGGATGCCGGGCTTCTTGTCATTTTTCTACAGGTTTATGCTGAAAACACCGGTGTAGCAAAAGAGGCCGTGATAGAGTTGCTCGCACCGCAACTGACCCGGTTGCGGCGACGACATGAACGTAAATATGGCCGCCGGGGAGTGCGCTTGCTTGAGGACTTACAGTAATGAATGAAGCGGTTGGGGAAGCAGCCACACCGGCAGCATTGAGCGAGGACGAGCGCCTGCCCGGTGGAGTTTATTATCGCCATTGGCGAGTAGAGGAACCTGCCCGGGCCGTCATCCTGCTGGTTCACGGACTCGGAGAGCACAGTGGACGTTATTGTGGCTTCGCTGACTTTTTCACAGGCCAGGGAGTTGCTGTGATCGCACCAGATCACCTCGGGCACGGGGAGTCGCCGGGGCGTCGTGCTCATATTGGCTCTTTCGCAGAGTTCATAGCTCCCCTGGACGCCCTGCGCGAGGCCATTGACCAATGGTACCCGGAAGCACCCAGGTTTCTGGTTGGTCACAGCATGGGAGGCCTGATTGCTGCGCGCTATTTACTCGACCGGCAGGATTGGTTTGACGGGGCTGCGCTGTCAGCAGCTGCCCTGGAGACAGCTAGCCCCCCTTCAAAAACGACTTTATTGATCATCCGCCTGCTCGCAGCGATCTGGCCCAGCCTTGGGGTTATGCAACTCGATCCCGCTGAGGTCAGTCGCGACCCCGCCGTTGTGCGGGACTATATCGAAGATCCATTAGTCCATAACGGGAAGATTAGCGCAGGCCTGGCCCATGCGCTTTTCAAAACCATGGCGGAGGTCGAGGCGGGCCGGGCATCGATAAAACTGCCCCTGCTGATCATGCATGGCGAAGCTGATGCGATGACGACACCGGCGGGCTCCGAGGCCTTTTACCAGGGGGTGTCCTCCAGCGACAAGCAGTTACGAATTTACCCGGAGCTCTATCATGAGATATTCAATGAGCCAGAGCGTCTGCAGGTACTGTCAGAGCTGCGTGACTGGCTTTACCAGCGGGCCTGATCAGGTGGTTGCAGCTGCCAGGTAGCGGCGGGATTTAAGATACACCCGAACAGCCTTTTCCCACTCCTTTAATACCGGTCGCCGCTCCGGGTAGCGACAGGGGTAGCGTTTAGCTTCTACGCCTTCAAGCAATGCCAGCCAGTTGCTGTCTGGCTCATACCCCAGTCGCAGTACATCCTCCGCCAGCCCGGGGTGGCGAGCCAGTTGCTCCGCGATCCTGGGCAGGTGTGCACGCCACTTCTCCAGGCTTTGCTGATCCACTCCACGTGCGCCATGCATCGCGCGCTCGGATTGTTCCGAGGGGTTGGCATGGTTGCTGTATTCGCTGAAGTGGTGGCGCCGTCGCAGAAACGGAAAGCAGCCCGCGATGACGTCCTGCACCTGGTCGGCATCGGCCACCAGATCCTCGTAGCGCAGTGACAGGAAACGTGGCTCCTGGCTGTAGCGCGTTGCAGCCTGGTCGCACTCCTTCCAGACCCGATAATTACAGAAGTACTGATCCGGATTTTCCCGGTGCTTGCTGGTAATTACAGCGCGCGGATCACGTCCCATATAGATGATATGCAGGTTCTCGTCGCGCGGAAAAATGTGGTGAATCTGTTTTATGTCGTTCGGCTGCTTGGTGATATACAGCTCACCCTCGCTGATATCTGGTGGGTTGAAGATACTGGATTCATGCTCGCAAAAGCCGCTGCTAGCGAAGCAGGTGGTGACCAATTCCATCAGCAGCGTGGTACCGCTGCGTGGACACCCCACGATGTGTAAGCGTTTCATGCCTTACCCTTCGCCGCCAGTCGTCGCTGCGCCCACTGGTAAGCTTCCACTGCCAGCAAGCGTGCCTCCAGCTCAGATAAATCACGCATTTGCCGGTGCCAGTTGCGAAAGAACCGCCAGCGATCGGTGCGGCTGAGTTCGGTCGCGGTCAGCATGTTGAGTTGCATCAGGTTCTTCAGAATCAGTTTCCCTGCTGCCGGTACCTGCCTGCGATTGCGTTCATTGTCGATCAGGGTGAACCTGAATCGTCCCTGGCGCAGGTCCGCCAGCACATTGCTGGTTCTCAGGTCACCGTGCGTAAAACCGGTGGCATGCATCCGGCCTATGAAAATGCCGAGCTCCGTTACCAGTTGACGGCGCAGCGCGAGCTGTGGACCCGTCCGCTCGGTGAGCGTGTGGCGCAACCAGTCAGTGACGCCCTGGCCGCTGGCGGCAGCGGTGAACAGGTACTCCAGGCCATTGGGCAGCTTGCCCCAGGCCAGGTTTGCGGGGGCGTCAAAACCCGCTCGCGTTAACGCCTCGGAATTTAGTCGAGCGCGGGTTGCCCGGCTTCCGCGGACTCTCGCCTTGAGTCTCTCCGCCGGACTCCGGTTCAGGAATTCCTTGAAGAAAATAGCCAACTCAGGATGGGTTGCCACCCGCGCGAAGCCTGAACTGCTGACGATTTGCCAGCCCTCGGGCAGGCGTTCGTCGGCGAGCGCTATGGCCCATTCCTGGAACTGCTTATCGCTGATTGCTGGCGAGCTGACGATCCTGCCTCCCGGGTTATTTCGGTCATGTTATTCTACGCTGCGGGGCACATGCCGTCTGCAATTTAAGCCTGCTGGGCAGGGGAGAGCAAAAATGGGGTTGGCCAGTAATGGCGCCGCGAGATTTCGTGCCTGGCATCGCACCCTGCGGGAACGCCACCTGCGCCCTTATGTCTTTATCCACATAAACAAGACCGGTGGCAGCAGTGTAGAGCGAGCACTGGGTATTCGCCTGGATCACAGCACGGCCGCCGAAAAGTTTGAACAGCTTGGGTCGGCCGCCTGGTCGCGCAAATACGTTTTCACCTTTGTTCGTAACCCCTGGGATAAAGTGGTCAGCCATTACCACTACCGGGTGAAAACCAACCAGACGGGGCTTGCCGAGAAGCCCTTACCGTTCGAGGAATGGTTGCAGAAGGTATACGTAGAACGGGATCACCGCTACTACGATAAACCCAGGATGTTTATGCCCCAACGCCAGTGGCTGATCGCAGAGAGTGGTGAGCTCCTGGTTGATTATGTTGGTCGGTTCGAGCGCCTTGAGGACGACTTTGGTCATGTTTGCAATGAACTCGGCCTGCAGGCCAGGCTGGGTCACGCCAAGCCCTCTTCCAGAGGTACTTATCACCAGTATTACAGTGATGAGGGACGTGCCATTGTGGAGGAACACTTTGCCGAAGATCTCGACGCGTTTGGGTATACCTTCAGTTAGCAGGAGCCCTGGCTAACGGGCTTATCTGACACCCCTCGGGGTTGCAGCCGCGGCAGAATGCACGACGTTGTTGAATAGCGGGGAATCCCGGCTGTCCTTGCGAAAAACGTGGAGAATGGTCTTGGTCTCAGGCCATTACTTGTGGTGCGATTGCCTGCACGAGACGAACCTTGTGTGGCATAATTCCCGCCGGTCGAAGTTCCAGCAAGGGAAAATGAATTGTGTCGCGGCGTGATCGTTGAGGCATTGATGAATTCACTCGGTTCGGGCTGTTGTTAACATGAGGCAAGTCGGTTAGCAGGCCGAGTCCCGTGATATCCCCCTGAAAATCGCTTTAGCCGCGCGAAAACGTGGCGCCTCGATACCAAATATTGGCGCTGGCCGCATAAAGCCTGAAGGCAAGCAACCCCCGGGGAAAGGATTTGAGTCCAGATACGTCATCAGCCACTGTACAGTCGCCCGACCGGCTGGTGAAACTGTGCGCCGCCATGCTCGCGCTGGCTGCCGCCCTGCCATCATTCCTGGGTAGCGACTTCTCCTTTAAGCCAATTTTCTATGGTCTGGTATTGTTACCCGCCCTGCTGATGCTGGTGACGCGGCAACTCAAACCTGAGCGGATTTTGCGGCAGTGCCCCACTATTGCGTTGTTGGCTATTCCCCTGATGTACTGGTCTCTGACTAACGCCTGGTCTGAACAGCCCGATAATGTTTACGCCTTTCTCAGGCGGTCGCTGACCCTTTTTGTGTTTCTGCTGGTGGTCGCCAATTTGGTGATTGGCTTGGGCAATGGGCTGATCCGATACCTGGATGGCGCATTGGTCCTGGTTGGCTTGGGTGCAGCCATTCACCTGCTCAGCCTGCCATTCATGGAGCCAAAGGGGCCGATGTGGCGCCTCGGTGATGGCACAATATTCAGCCGCTCCCTCCACGCCTCCCACTACTTCGGGTTTTTTGCCGTCTACGGGCTGGCGCGCTTTTACCAGGCTGGCGAACTGCGCGAGCGCCTGCTTGCTATAGTGCCTGCCAGTTTGTGCCTGGTTTTCGTCCTGCTCACCGAATCGCGAGGCACCCTGATCAGCTTCGTCCTGGTGGCTTTGATGATATCCGGACTTTGGCACCGCCGTTATGCCCATGTCGCAGTCTTGCTAATCCTGACGGCGATCGGTGCCTACCTTATCCAGGATGTGCTGCTGGAAAGGGGTATGAGCTTTCGGCTGGAGATATGGACGGGCACCTGGGAGATCATCCGCACCAACTTCTGGGGCGGCATCGGGCTGGGGACTCCTCTGGGGGTAGAATACGGCGATAAATTTGTTGCTCCCCATGCCCACAACCTGCTCCTGGATCTGCAGGCCCGGGCTGGTTTTATCGGCATGTTGCTGTTCTTACCCATTGTGGGCTTCGTGGTTTGGCGTGCCTGGTACGCGACCCCGTCTGAGCAGGCGTTTGTTGCCACCCTGGTATTTTTTCTGCTGTGTGTCATGACCGACGTGCACAAACCCATTAACTCGCCCTCTGCGGTCTATGTAGTGTTCTGGCTGCCGCTGGCAGCCTTGCTTGCGCTGAGATCGGTTGGCATCACGGAACCGGGCGAGGGCGAGGTTATTGACCTATCAGTGAACGGGGCATTGCCTGGGGGCAGCACTTCATGACGGAAACGATTCTAGTCACCGGTGCTGGCGGCCAGCTAGGACAAGAATTACAGGCTACGGCCCCTGCCGATATCGAGCTGGTGGCGCTGGAGCGTGCCGAGCTGGATATTACCGATCCCGCGTCTCAGTTAGCGGCGCTGGAGCGGGTTCAACCCGCGGCGGTAATCAATGCGGCAGCCTATACGGCTGTCGATCTAGCCGAGACCGAGATCGAGGCTGCTGCGCAGGCAAATGCGGTTGGTCCCACTCACCTTGCGGAATTGTGCGCCAAGCGTGGCATCCGCCTGCTGCATATTTCCACGGATTTCGTATTCAGCGGCACCAACAGTGAGCCTTATCAGCCCTCCGATGGCACTGGGCCCTTGGGTGAGTACGGCCGTAGCAAACTGGCCGGGGAGGAAGGGGTGCGCTCTGCCTGCCCATCTGCCCTCATTCTCAGGACCGGCTGGGTATACTCACGGTTTGGTAGCAACTTTGTTAAAACCATGCTCAGGCTCATGGCCGAGCGCGATCAACTGGGTGTGGTGGTCGACCAGGTGGGCACACCGACCTGGGCTAAGGGCCTGGCCCGTGCCGCCTGGGCGGGAGTGCAGCGAGAAAAGCTGCACGGGCTATACCATTGGAGTGATGCGGGTGTTTGCAGCTGGTACGATTTCGCGGTGGCGATACAGGAAGAGGCCCTGGTAGTCGGATTGCTGCAGCGCGAGATACCCATCGCCCCCATACCCGCCAGTGCCTACCCAACCCCGGCAGCTCGACCCGCTTACAGCGTTCTCGATAAGTCCGCGAGCTGTCGAGACCTGGACTTAACATTGACCCACTGGCGCCAACAGTTGCGCGCCATGTTGGCTGAACTCAAGGAAAACGAAGATGGCTGACGCTCTTCTGGTTACCGGTGCCGCGGGTTTCATTGGTGCCAATTTCGTCCATTACTGGATCGCACATCATCCCGGTGACCGAGTGGTTGCTTATGATGCACTGACCTACGCAGGTAACGAAGCTAACCTCGCGCCACTCCGGGAAAACCCGAACTTTCACTTTGTGCGGGCCGATATCTGTGACTATGAGCAGGTGCTCTCAACCTTGCGCGAGCACGACATCAACACCATTGTGCATTTTGCTGCCGAAAGCCACGTGGACCGTTCCATTACCGGCCCCGATGCATTCATCGAAACCAATGTGGTCGGCACCCACACCCTGCTCAAAGCTGCGCGCGAAATCTGGCTTGGAGAAGAACCTCGCCGGCATCGATTCCACCACGTCTCCACCGATGAGGTATACGGCTCGCTCGAGATAGATGATCCCGGCTTCTACGAGGACCAGAAATACGAGCCGAACTCTCCTTACTCGGCCAGCAAGGCGGCCTCAGACCACCTGGTGAGAGCTTACCACCACACTTACGGCCTGCAGGTGACCACCAGTAACTGTTCCAACAACTATGGTCCCTATCATTTCCCGGAGAAGCTGGTTCCCCTGTGCATCACCAATATTCTGCGCGGTCTGCCGCTACCGGTGTACGGTGACGGTAGCAACATTCGGGACTGGCTGTATGTGGAGGATCACTGCCGTGGCATCGAGCTGGTGATTGAGAAGGGCGTGGTCGGCGAGACCTACAATATTGGTGGCAACAACGAATGGAATAACCTGGATATTGTCCACCTGCTCTGCGATCGCCTGGACGCGCGCTTTGCCGCAGATCCTGCGCTCGCTGAACATTATCCCGACGCACCGCAGGCTTCCGGGCGAAAAGCGCGAGAGCTTATCAACTTCGTTGAAGACCGGGCGGGGCATGACTGGCGTTACGCAATTGATGCCAGCAGGATCAGCAAGGAGCTGGGCTACGACCCCCGTGAAAGCTTCGAGACCGGGATCGAGCGGACCCTGGACTGGTTTCTGGCTAACGAGGACTGGTGGCGCCCGTTACTGGTGCGCGACTGAGCTACTAGTCAAACAGGGGTATCTGATCCCAGGCCAGCCCCTCGGTGTCCTTTGCTGAGAGATTGGGCGCTTTGTTCCCCAGTAGCGGCCACTCTATGCCGACGGTGGGATCATCCCAGGCCAGGCTGACCTCGCTTTCGGGGTGGTAGAGTTCTGTGCACTTGTACTGGAAATCCGCAAAGTCAGAAGTGACATAAAACCCATGGGCAAACCCGGGTGGAATCCACAACATTCGGTGTTCCACCGCGTCCAGCGTCACGCCATACCATTGGCCAAGGGTGGGAGACGAGCGACGTAAATCCACTACCACATCGAACACGCTGCCCGATGTGACCCGGACCAGCTTGCCCTGGGTGTGTTCGGTCTGGTAGTGCATGCCACGCAGTATGCCGCCGGCGGAGCGGCTGTGATTGTCCTGGACAAAGCGGAGGTCGAAGCCGGCATCGCGAAAGGTGCTGGCATTCCAGCTCTCCAGGAAAAAGCCCCGTTCGTCGCCGAACACCCGAGGCTGCAGCAGGAATACGTCGGCCAGCGGGGTCTCTTCGAAGTTCATTCGAAGACCACGCCATCATCGTTGAGCAGGCCTTGCAGGTATAAACCGTAGCCGCTCTTTTCCAGCGGCGCTGCCAGCGCCAGCAACTGCTCTGCGCTGATGTAACCCATTCGGTAGGCAACTTCTTCTGGGCAGGCGATTTTGAGTCCCTGTCGCTCCTCTACCACGCGGATAAAGTTGGCAGCGTCGAGCAGGGAGTTGTGGGTACCGGTGTCCAGCCAGGCGGTGCCGCGGCTCATTACCTCTACCTGCAGGTCACCCCGGTCGAGGTAGACTTTATTGACGTCAGTAATTTCCAGTTCGCCGCGGTGAGAGGGCTTGATGTTTTTGGCAATATCGACCACGTCGTTGTCATAGAAATAGAGGCCGGTGACAGCGTAGTGCGAGCGTGGGTTGGCCGGTTTTTCCTCGATATCTTCAGCGACACCGGCGCTGTTAAAGGAAACCACGCCGTAGCGCTCGGGGTCCTGCACGTAATAGGCAAAAACTGAAGCTCCCTTGGTTCTGCTCGCTGCGCTGGCCAGTTTCTGGCTGAAGCCGCCACCGTAGAATATGTTGTCGCCCAGTACCAGGGCTGCCGGGTCGTTGCCGATGAAATCCTCTCCGAGGATAAATGCCTGGGCCAAACCATCCGGGCTCGGTTGTTCCTTGTACTGGATATTGATGCCCCACTGGCCGCCATCGCCCAGAAGTTCGGCAAAGGCTGCCTGGTCCCGGGGCGTGGTAATGACCAGGATGTCCTGGATGCCGGCCAGCATCAACGTGGCCAATGGGTAGTACACCATAGGTTTGTCATAGACGGGCATCAGCTGCTTGCTGACGGTACTGGTGAGGGGGT
This sequence comes from uncultured Alteromonadaceae bacterium, assembly GCA_964590005.1. Classification (GTDB taxonomy): domain Bacteria; phylum Pseudomonadota; class Gammaproteobacteria; order Pseudomonadales; family Halieaceae; genus CALJFL01. The sequence continues at coordinate 93,612 of CAZPVJ010000002.1, forward strand.
GTAAGCGTGTGCCGGAGCCGCCTGCCAGGATAATGCCCTTGTAATTACTCGCCGCCATCGGAGGTTCCTTTGAAGTGCGGGCCGAATTATAGGTGTAATGGCACGTCCATTGCACCACTGGGGTATCACTATGCGGCCCGTAAGGGGTGGATTTTTGATCAATCACTGATAAAATCCAGCCCCTTTCACTGGTTAAACCGCGTGCTTTACTTGCGGGCGAACCTGCCTGGCGGTGCGACATTTCCGCGCCTGACCCCCATTAAGCGAGGAATGTGCCATCAGGCATCTCGACACAATGCATAGCGAATCGCAGGCGGCGCCTGCGCTGTCCGCCTCCAACACGGACTCAGCCGCTGTTTTGCCGGTAGGAGAGAGTTGCCGCCCGCTGCGGATTGCGCTGCTGGGTTATCGCAGCCAGCCATTTGGCGGTGGCCAGGGCGTTTACCTGAAGTACCTCAGTAAGGCGCTGGTGGATGCTGGCCATACGGTAGACGTGATTTCCGGCCCGCCCTATCCGCACCTTGATCCCCGGGTTAGGTTGATCCAGTTGCCTAGCCTTGATCTGTTTGAAAATGGTCTGGGTTCGCTGCGCCCGCGACACCTGCGCTCGTTGACCAATATCATCGAGTGGACCAGCAAGTTGACGGGTGGCTTTGCCGAACCCTATACCTTTGGCCGTCGAGCGGTGAAGTATCTGCGTCAGCATGGCCATGAATACGACTTGATCCACGACAACCAGAGCCTGAGCTATGGCATGCTCACCTTGCAGGCGATGGGCCTGCCGCTGGTGACTACTGTCCACCACCCGGTCACCAGTGACCTGCGTATTGCGCTGGGCGCGGCGCGGCGCTGGCACGAGCGCGTACTGATCAGGCGCTGGCACTCTTTCCTGGGTATGCAGAAAAAGGTCGTCAAGCAACTCCACCATGTTGTAACCGTGTCGGATTGTTCCCGCCAGGATATTGCCCGGGATTTTGGTCTGCAGCCCGCGGGTATCAGTCTCGTTTACAACGGTATTGATACTGAGGAATTCAGGCCGCTTGCCGAGGTGCCCCGGCGCCCGCTGCGCCTGATGGCCACTGCTTCCGCCGATGCGCCTCTCAAGGGCTTGCGCTACCTACTGCGTGCCTACGCCAAGTTGCTGGTGCAATATCCAGAGTTGGAGCTTCTTCTGGTCAGCAAGCCACAGCCAGGCGGTAAGACCGAACAGTTGGTGGCATCACTGGGGATTGGCGACAAGGTCAAGTTTGTCAGCGGTATCAGTACCGAAGAGATGGTGCGTTACTACGCCGAGGCAACCATTGCTGTCGTGCCCTCCGTCTATGAAGGCTTTGGCCTGCCAGCCGGCGAGGCCATGGCTTGCGCGGTACCTGTTGTATCGACCGACGGGGGGGCGCTGCCAGAGGTTGTTGGTGAGGCCGGGGTTGTGGTGCCCGCCAAGTCTGCGGAAGCGCTGGTCGAAGCCATTGATGGGTTGCTTGCCGATCCCCAGCGCCGCGCATCTCTCGCGGCGGCGGGGCGCCGACGAATAGAGGAAAAATTCAGTTGGCGTGTCTGCGCGCGTGAAATGACTGCCTACTACCGGGAGGTGCTGGCGCATGCAGACCGTTGATTTTCGGCATTTCCCACTGGAGCCCGGTGACCGTGTGCTAGACCTTGGCTGCGGTGAGGGCCGTCACGTGATATCAGCCTACCTGGAGGCCAGCATTGAATCCATTGGCGTGGATTTGTCGGTGCGCGACCTGCAGACCACCCGTGATAAATTCAGTGGCTTCGAGCAGGCGGATGACCCTGCACGCTTGTTTGCCCTGGCCTCGGCCAATGCCCTGGAACTGCCGTTCGCCGATAACACCTTCGACAAGGTGATTTGCAGTGAAGTCCTGGAGCACATACCTGATTATCAGGGGGCATTGGCTGAAATCCAGCGAATACTCAAGCCCGGGGGCCTGTTTTGTGCCAGCGTGCCGCGCCGCTGGCCTGAAAAGATTTGCTGGGCTCTGAGTGAAGCCTATTACAACGTGCCCGGCGGACATGTTCGCATTTTCAAGGCGCGTGAACTGCGCGGCGATATCGAAGAGCTCGGCTTCAATCATTATTACCGACACTGGGCGCACGCGTTGCATGCACCGTTCTGGTGGCTCAAATGTCTTTTCTGGAAGACGCAGGACAGCAATTGGCTGGTGGCCCAGTATCACCGGCTGCTGGTCTGGGATCTGATGGAGAAGCCGGCCTTTACCCGTGCCCTGGAGACGATGATGAACCCCATACTGGGCAAAAGTGTTGTTATGTATTTTCGTAAGGAGTTATCCGCATGAGCGGCCTGTACCTGAGCCGCGGTTTGTTTCCAGAGGAATTCCTCCGGCCTACTGTGGAATTCATTCTTGGCGTGCAGAAGCCCAGTGGCGAGATTCCCTGGTTCGATCACGGATATACCGACCCCTGGGACCATGTTGAAGCCGCGATGGGCCTGTCGATAGCGGGAGAATGGCCCGCTGCTGTGCGAGCCTACGAGTGGTTGTATTCGATGCAACTCGTTGACGGCAGTTGGTGGGCGTCTTATCGCGGCGAGGAGATTGATAACGGCCAGCGGCGGGAGACCAATTTTGTTGCCTATGCCGCCACAGGGGTATGGCATCACTACCTGGTTAGCGGAGATCGTGATTTTTTGCGAGCCATGTGGCCGATGGTCGACAAGGCTATTGGATTTGTACTGTCCCTGCAGTCAGCACATGGTGAGATCGATTGGGCTGTCGATGAAGAGGGTGTCGCCAAGGGTGACGCTCTGGTGACCGGCTGCAGCTCAATCTTCAAAAGCCTGGAGTGCGCTCACAATATTGCGATCTCATTGGGTGAAGAACGGCCAGAGTGGTTGTTGTCGCGCACCCGGCTCGGGCGTGCCCTGCGCTATCATCCCGAGCGTTTTGATCGTACCTGGGAGAGCAAATCACGCTATTCGATGGATTGGTTTTACCCGGTGCTGGCGGGTATTTATCCTCCCGTCGAGGGCCGGGCACGCCTGGCCGGCCGCTGGGATGAGTTTGTCGAGGACCAGCTGGGTTGTCGCTGCGTCGCCGATGAGCCCTGGGTAACGGTTGCCGAATCCTGTGAGTTGGTCATGGCCCTGCTGGCCGCAGGTGACCATCCGCGTGCCGTCGAGTTATACAGCTGGCTGCACCAGTGGCGTAACCAAGACGGATCTTACTGGACCGGCTATCAGTTGGTGGAAGACCTGTTGTGGCCAGATGAAAAGCCGACCTGGACAGCGGGAGCTATCCTGCTCGCCGCCGATGCGCTAACCGAGCACACCGCTGCGTCGAGGCTGTTCACCGAGGTGAATCTGCTGGCGGAAACGTCTGCCGAAGAGCCGCCTGCGCAGCGCCGGCAGATAGACTGATCGCTACAGGCGCCTTAGCAGCGCCAGCGAGTTCACCTTTGCTTTTTCACTGAATAGCCCCGAGGCCAATGCCAACCGGTAAATGGCGTTGGGTGCCTGTCCTCCCTCACTGGCATCGGGAAAAACATCATGTATCGCCAGTGTGCCTCCCCGAGCCAGGGTTGATACCCAGCAGCGGTAGTCATTGAGCGCTGCCTCCAGGCTGTGGCCACCATCAATGAACAGCATTCCCAGGGGAGTGCGCCAGTGCCTCGACGCGGTACTGGAATCACTGACGATCGGTACCACCGAGTCGGTGAGACCGGCCTGCTCGATGTTGTGGCGAAACTCGCGAAACGTATCCAGCGCGTCTATGCCGGCGTCGTACAGGTCCGGGTCGTGGAAAAACTCACCAAGCTGGTGTTCCTCTGAGCCGCGATGGTGGTCCAGGGCAAATACGGTATTCCCGCTCTGGCGACAGGCCAGGCCCAGGTAAATCGTGGACTTGCCACAGTAACTACCGATTTCCAGTACCGGGCCCAGCTTGCCCACTTCGCGCGCAGCATCATACAAAGCCAGTGCTTCGTCGTCGGCGAGAAACCCTTTTATCTGGTCAATATTGGCTGGCAGGTCGGGGATCATGCGTAGATTCTTGAGAACATCGGCCGGCGAAAGTAGCGGTTTTGGCAGGTATTGGCAAGGGCGGGACTGCGGCCGCAGCGTGCTATGATTGCGCAAAAACAAGGCCACGCCCACGGGTGGCGGTGACGAAGAGGACGCCCTCGACCATGAAACTAAGCATGCCCGGCTTCGAACAGGCCCAGGTGCTGGTACTCGGCGATATTATGCTGGACCGTTACTGGCACGGGGGCACTTCGCGTATTTCTCCAGAAGCGCCGGTACCGGTAGTCCGGGTGGAGCAAATACAGGATCGACCCGGGGGTGCCGGCAACGTCGCACTGAATATCGCTGCCTTGGGCGCGGGTAGCACCTTGCGGGGTTATACAGGCGATGACGAGATGGCCGACTCCCTGACAGATATGCTGCAAGGTGCCGGCGTGCACTGTGATTTCCTGCGCATCACCGGCAGCCCGACCATCACCAAGCTGCGTGTCGTCAGCCGTCATCAACAACTGATCAGGCTGGATTTCGAAGAGCCGGACAAACATCCCTCTAGCGGGCAACTCGAGGATGGCCTCGTCAGCATGCTGCAGGGTTGCGGTGCCCTGGTGTTGTCGGATTATGCCAAGGGTGCCCTGGACGATCCCCAGCCGCTGATCAGTGCCGCCAAGAAGGCCGGTGTGCCAGTACTGGTCGACCCCAAGGGTACCCAGTTTGAGCGCTATCGTGGCGCGACGCTGCTCACTCCCAACCTGCACGAGTTTGAAGCGGTGGTGGGTGAGTGTCCCTCGGAGCAGGCCCTGGTTGACCGCGGCGAAACGCTGATGAAGGAGCTCGACCTGGGCGCGTTACTGATCACTCGCGGGGAGAGTGGGATGACCCTGCTACGGCCCGGTGTGGAGGAATTGCACCTGCCTGCCCGAGCCCGGGAGGTTTTCGATGTAACCGGCGCGGGAGATACTGTGATCGCCGTGCTGGCGGCTGCTGTTGCCGCCGGTGCCGGGTTACCCGAAGCCGTGGGCCTGGCCAACGTCGCTGCCAGCATTGTGGTTGGCAAGCTGGGCACGGCCTCGGTCAGCGCGCCCGAGTTGCGTCGTGCTGTCCAGGAGGACCAGGGCTCCGAGCGTGGTGTTGTTACCCTGGAACAGTTGGAGATAGCGATTGCTGATGCTCGCAGCCATGGCGAGAAAGTGGTTTTCACCAACGGCTGTTTCGACATTATTCATGCCGGTCATGTCGCCTATCTTGAGCAGGCCCGCCAGTTGGGCGATCGGCTCATTGTCGCCATCAATAGCGATGAGTCGGTGCGTCGCCTGAAAGGCAAGGGCCGACCGATCAATCCAGTCGAGCGCCGTATGGCAGTGTTGGCTGGTCTGGAGTCAGTTGACTGGGTACTGCAGTTTGGCGAGGACACGCCGCGCCCGCTACTGCGGACCTTACAGCCCGAGGTGCTGGCCAAGGGCGGTGACTATGACAAGGAAGGGGTGGTCGGTTGGGAGATTGTCGAGGAATACGGAGGCGAAGTGAAAGTGCTGGCATTTGTTGACAATGTTTCTACCACCGCCATCGTCACCAAGATTCAGCAGGATGACGCCTAGTGGTCCGCCAGAGCCCGCCGCGCGGCGGCGATGTTGTCCGCAAGGTGTTCCGGATTAATCGTACCGACGATCGCTGAGGTGCACGCCGGGTGGCTGAATACCAGGTCCATACTGGCCTGCACCGGATTTTCGTAGTCTCCTGCCAGGTGTCCGCTGGCAAACGCTTTCTTGATCAGTACCCCGGTCCCATGGGCCTTACAGGCGTCGAGTACGGGCTGTTGTTCCTGTTCTGCGAGGTTATAGGTCACCATCAGAACGTCACAGGCTGGTGCCGCCGCGAGCCCCCCGCTTACGGTCTTGCCCGATAGGCCGAATGCCCTGATCAGGCCGGCCTGTTTCAACTCCGACAAGGCTTCCAGGGTACCCCGCTGTTCGATGATCGCGAGGTCGTCGCCGTCTGAGTGCACCAGCACAATGTCAAGATGATCGCAGTGCAGCCGCTTGAGGCTGCGCTCCACTGACATCCGGGTATGCTCCGGGCTGAAGTTGAAATGGGATACCCCATTGTCAAACTCCTCGCCAACCTTGCTGCAAATTACCCAGTGGTCGCGTTGGCCGGTCAACAGGTGTCCGAGCCGTTGCTCACTGCGCCCGTAAGCCGGCGCCGTATCGATAAGATTGATGCCTTGCTCTCTGGCCTGTGCCAGCAAGGCCCTGGCGGAACTGTCATCCGGGATTGAAAACTGGTCTGGGTACTTGACGCCCTGGTCGCGTCCGAGCTTTACCGTCCCCAGGCCGATTGCGCTGACCACTATGCCGGTATGTCCCAGCTCTCTCATCCAGGCCATCAGAACAGTTCGTCCCAGCAGGTGGGCGCGATGTCTGGAGTGGGCAGCGTACTGAGCGGTCCCAGGTCTTGGGAGAATGTCGGTGCTATGCCGTCCTCTCGCAGGAAGCGTTCAACTTCATCGCCCAGGTCGGGACTCAGGCTGAGCTTGGTGGGCCAGGCCACCAGGGTGTTATCGACCGAGTCTGCACGGCCAACGAAGGCGCGATCGGGCCTCAGTAGAGCGTTTTGTCGAGGCTCGGCGCGATCCAGTTTGATTGTTCGCCAGTCCCGCTGGCCGAACTCAATCCAGGGGAGCAATGAGTCCAGCTCATTTCTGGCTTTTTCGATCAACCGCTGTGGATCGTCCTCGGCATGCTCGGTGGCCAGGTCCCCACCAAGGTACCAGACCGGCTCCCCGGCGCTGGTCATATGACTGGAAACCGTCAGCCTGGGCGAGGGGTTGCCACCCGTGCAGTGACCGAAGAAAGGCTCGGGATACTGGTGTTTTACGATAACCTGCTGCAAGGGTCGGCGCTGCATCAGCGGCTCGTTGGCGCCCAGCTTCGCCAGCAGCGACTCATTGCCCACGCCAGCGGTGAGCAACAGCCTTTGGGGTGCCAGCTGGCAATCCGCCAGCGTTATCGTTGCGCTGCTGCCGCTCTTTTCCAGGCGGGCCGTCTCCCAATCCACCCCAAAAATGGCGTCGCGCTGTCTGTCCACCAAGGCCGCCACCACCGAGGGCATATCCATGACCATATCGATGAGACGGTAGACCTGGCCCCTGAACTCCTTGTGTCGCAGCGGGGCGGGAAAATCCTTGCGCGCCAGCTTTTCTACTCTACCGCGCAACATCTTACTGGCCAGGAAAGAGCTCATACGAGACTGAAGATTACCGTCTGACCAGAGGTAAAAGTCCTCGCTTAATATTTTGCTGCCGCGCAAATCCACCGGTCCCTTCCCGGCCAGGCAGGCGCGCCAGGCGGCCGGCATGGCAGAGATGGCCTCTGAGCCACCGCTCCAGGCGCCGCCCAGGGCATACTTGATACCGCCGTGGATCATCCCCTGCGAGGCCATGGTCTGGTAGCTACCCAGGGCCTTGTCTTCCAATAGCACAGCGCTAAAGCCGCGATTGCGCAGTTGATTGAGGGTCCACAGCCCGGCGACGCCGCCGCCGATAATAGCGATATCTATGTGTAGGGTTTGCTGGTCCATGGCCTGTCGGAGAGCGTGGTTGAGGGGCGATTATAGCCTGATTATGCCGCCGTTAACTGTCACCGGCACTGGCCTCAGTGACGGGCTGACGCTATGCTGCCGCAAGGAACCTGCCAGAGAGGCCTGGGAACGCTGCATGCGCTTACTGTACAGCGCCTTTTTTTACTGCCTGATACCGTTGTTATTGCTGCGCATGTTGCTGCGCTCTCGCAAGGCGCCGGCGTATCGCGATCGCCTGGCAGAACGCTTTGCTGTTTTCGATGACGAAGAACTATACGATGGAAAGCCGGTCATCTGGGTGCACGCCGTTTCGGTTGGTGAGACCCTTGCCGCGGCCCCGCTGATTGAGTCGCTGCTGCAGCGCTTTGCCGATCACAGGCTGGTGGTTACCACCACCACACCGACAGGTTCAGAGCGAGTGCACTCCTTGTTTGGTAAGCGGGTTTTTCATGTCTACGCACCCTGGGATTTGCCCGGTGCGACGCGGCGATTCCTCAATAGCGTTCAACCCCGACTCTTGTTGCTGATGGAGACAGAGTTGTGGCCCAACATGATTGCACAGACCGCCGCTACGGGCTGCGCGATTGTGCTGGCCAACGCGCGGATGTCGCAGCGCTCTGCATCGGGTTACGCCCGGGTTGCTGCCCTGACCAGGCCGATGCTGGCGAAGCTGGCGGCAGTCGCCAGCCAGTCTCAGGATGATGCCGATCGACTGGTGGCGTTGGGCCTGCCGGAGAGCCGGGTAGAGGTGACCGGCAGTATCAAGTTTGATCTGGAGATTGATAATCGCTTGCGCGAGCTAGCGGGGGAGCTGCGTCAGGCCTGTGGCAACCGGCCAGTGATTGTTGTTGCCAGTACGCATCCCGGTGAAGATGAGCAGGCCCTGGAAGCCTTCGCCAAAGTCAGGGTTGATCACCCGGAGACCCTGCTGGTTTTGGTGCCGCGGCATCCTGAGCGCTTTGACAGTGTATATAAGCTGTGTCGGGAGGCTGGATTCAGCGTTGTACGGCGCTCGTCAGGTGCGGATCCGGATGCCGAGACGGACATTTTTCTTGGCGACACAATGGGCGAGCTACTGCTGATACTCGGCATGGCAGATGTGGCCGTGGTCGGTGGTAGCCTTGTGGAACACGGTGGCCACAATGTACTGGAGCCCGCTGCCTGGGGCGCACCGGTGGTCACGGGCCCACATATGTTCAATTTTGCCGAGATCAGCGCCAAGCTGGTAGCGGCGGGTGCAATGATTCAGTTGGAATCGCCGTCACAGCTGGCGGACTGCCTCAACGGCTTGCTGGGGGATCCAGCGCGGTGCCGGCGGATGGGTGAAGCGGCGCTGGCTGAGTTAGACGCTAATCGGGGTGCGCAGGACAGGGTACTCGAGATCGTGGCCCGTGAGCTGCCACAGCCGTGAGACTAAGCCAGATTGGCCCGTTTACTTGCTTGCGCTTGTTGGCGGTGGCGGAGTGACCAGGTAGGAGTCCAGGTTGTAAACGTCCTGCGGGCTCAACAGGCCGGCCTCTTCCTTGAGCCTTAATACATTGACGATGTAATCGTAGCGGCTGTTGGCATAATCGCGTTGGGCGGCGAACAGGGTGTTCTGCGCATTCAGTACATCCACCACATTACGCGTGCCAACTTCGTAACCCGCCTGCGTGGCATCAAGCGCACTCTTGGATGAAACGATCGACTGCTTGCGCGCCGCTACCCGAGAGACATCACTGACCACGGTCATATGCAGTGAGCGCGCGCTGGTAACCGTGTTGCGGGTCAGGTTGATGCGCTGTTCTCTTGAGGCATTGAATTCCTGCGCCGCCTTGCGTCGGTTGGCGCTGATAGCGCCCCCACTGTACAGCGGGACATCCAGCCTGATGGACCAGGTATTGAGTTCAGTATCATTGTCAGGTGATGTATCGAAGTCGGTCGATGGCTTGCGCGTCAGGTCGCCGTCCGTGGTGAAATCAGAGTAGGCGTAACTGCCTCTCACCTTCGGGGCGTGCTCCATCTGGTTGGCTTTCGCCGACTGCCGGGCGGCCTCTTCGGCGTACCTTGCGGCGGCGAGATTGAAGTTATTCTCCAGGGCAAACTCTACCCAGGCGGCCCGGTCGTTGGGCTCGGGCAGGTTAATCTCAAAATCTTCCTTCAGCACATTGAGGTTACTGTGGTTCTTCCCGGTAAGCACTGACAGGCGCTCCAGCGCGACTGATACGTTGTTTTCATCAACAATACGGTTCACCCGGGAAAGGTCATAGGCTGCCTGTGCCTCGTAGACGTCGGTGATGGCGATCAGCCCGACCTCGAAACGTTGTTGTGTTTGCTCCAGCTGGCGTTCAAAAGCGCGCTCCTGCGCCCGTGACGCTTCGAGATTATCCTGCGCCCGCAATACCAGTAAGTAGGCCTCGACGGTGCGCACTATCAGGTTTTGTTGGTTGGCGGCGAAGGTTGCTTCCGCCTGCCGGGTCAGTTCTTTGCCCGACTGAAAGCTGAACCACGCGGGTAGGTCGAACAGTGCCTGGCTCAGTGATACCTGGTAGCCGTCGGTGGTGACATCGGTGTTGGTGAACGTATCGATAGGGGAAATTCCGCCACCGGTCACTTCAAAGCTCTCGCCCGTGCGATCCTGGTCGCTGTCGGTGTAGTCATAGTTGGCATTGATCTGTGGCAGCAGCGCCGAGCGGCTCAGGTTCTCATTCTCAAGGTTGGCGAGGTATTGCGCTTCCTCAGACTTCAACTGCGCATCGTTTTCCAGCGCCAGTTCGTAAATATCCCGCAGTGAGTCCGCCTGGGCCGAGAAGCTCAAAATGCTGAGTGTCAGCGCAAGCAAAGTAGTGCCGGAGTGTTTCATTCAATTTTCCCCTGTGCGGCGATCGCCAAAAATCGAGCCTAAGTTTAGCAGCCCGCGACCGGAAGCGCATACCAATCTCTGCGCCATTAAAGGTGTAATATGCCATTAGTTTGGTGTGTGGTAAGTGCTACACTAATCTGCAATAGCGCTGATTTTGGCTCCGTTAGATGGGCTAGCTAGGCGCGGTAGCGTTGGTATTGAGGGATAGAAGCGCTGTGCAAAGAGCACTGAAGAAACCGTATAAGGTCGACCTGGCGGGTCTGCATGCAGTTTGCGAGGCAAATTATGCCCGGCTTATGTTGCTCTTTCCCGACTATGAGACCAGCAATAGCCGTGAATTTTCTTGCGGTGATGCGCGTATCAGGCTGGAGGTGGTTGAGAGGGCTCGATACACCACTATTTTCCGTTTGTACCAACAACACCTGGCCGCGGAATGGCTGGGCCACCTTAAAATTGAGGTGCGCGCCTACCACGACGCGGGGATGTTAGAGGTTGGGGTGTTTCAGTCTCATGAAAGGATTGAGGCTCGCTACCAGTATCCCAACGCAAAGATGCACCAACAGGATGAAAAGGCCCAACAGAATCGATTCCTGGCCGATTGGCTGGAATACTGTCTCGAGAATGGTAGGGCCCAGGTAGATTTGCCCGCGCCATCCGCGGGTTCATGACGCCAGTCTGAGGTTCGCTCCCGCATGTCCCGTATGTCGCAAGAATGCCGCCATCTCGCTGTCTCTGGAGAGTTTCTGGAGCTTGTTCAGCTTACGGACACCCATCTCTGCCGCCAAAGCGGCGGCACCCTGCTTGGGATGGATACCGATCACTCGTTGCAGGCTGTGATCGATCTGGTCAAGCGGGAGCGGCCATCCCTGGACGCGGTACTTGGTACCGGAGACCTCTCTGACCAGGGTGCACAGGAGTCCTATCAGCGTTTGCTGGCGTACTTTGGCCAGCTGACAGAACAGCATTTCTGGTTACCCGGCAACCACGATGATCTGGCGCATATGCAGATCGCCGGCGGAAGTGAGCGACTCTGTGGCGAGCTGCGTGGTGGCGGTTGGCAGATATTGATGCTGAACTCCCAGATACCTGGAGAGGTCGGTGGCGAAATGGGCGCGGAGCAATTGGCTTTCCTTGAAGATGCCCTGGTGCGAGGAGCTGAGGAGGGCTTGCACTGCCTGGTTTGCCTGCATCATCAACCGATAAAAATTGGTTGTGAGTGGCTCGACGAACAAATGGTCGCCGATGCGCAGAGATTGCTGGCGATAATTGATGGGGCGTCCACGGTTCGCGGTGTCCTATGGGGCCATGTTCACCAGGAGTTGGAGAAAAACCGCGGGGATGTGTTGCTGATGTCATCGCCCTCCACTTGCGTGCAGTTTGCACCGGGGCAAGTAACTTTTAAGGCTGATGACCTTTCCCCGGGCTATCGTTGGCTGCGCCTGCACCCAGATGGTCGCATCGAGACCGCAGTGTCCCGGGTCACCGGTGTCGAGTTTTCTGTCGACCTGCAATCTAGCGGATATCTGTAAGCAAAATCACGCTTTCCGCCTGTGCTCATGTACAATGCCCTAACGTTATTTGCTCAGAGCAGATCGAGGGAATGAGTCAATATACCGCCGAAGATATCGAAGTTCTCACGGGTCTCGAGCCGGTCCGCAAACGACCGGGCATGTATACCGATACAAGTCGCCCCAACCATCTTGCCCAGGAAGTAATCGACAATAGCGTCGACGAGGCCCTCGCCGGGCATGCCAGCGAAATAGATGTCATCCTGCACAAGGATCAATCGGTCACCGTGACCGACAATGGGCGGGGTATGCCGGTTGATATGCACCCTGAGCAGGCCAAGCCGGGGGTCGAGGTCATCCTTTCCACTCTGCACGCAGGCGGCAAATTTTCCTCCAAGAATTACCAGTTCAGCGGCGGTCTTCACGGAGTGGGCGTTTCGGTGGTCAACGCATTGTCGAGCAGCCTCGAAGTGACCATCCGTCGGGATGCCAAGGTCTACCAGATGAGCTTCGCTGGTGGCGACAAGAAGACCGACCTCAAGGTTGTCGACACTTGCGGCAAGCGCAACACCGGAACGTCCCTGAAGTTCACGCCGGATGGAAAATACTTCGACTCCACCAACTTTTCTGTTTCGCGCTTGCGGCACGTTCTTCGTGCCAAGGCGGTGCTGTGCCCCGGTTTACGGGTCCGCTTCAAGGATGAAAAGAAGGGCGAGTCCGAGGAGTGGTATTACGAGGACGGTCTGACTGACTATCTTGCGGATTCCACGATCGATTTTCCCTGCATACCCGAAGAGCCCTTCGTCGGTAGCTTCAGCGGCAGCAACGAGGGGGTCGACTGGGCAGTACAGTGGCTACCCGAGGGCGGCGAGGTGATTGCGGAATCCTACGTAAACCTGATTCCCACCGCCCAGGGTGGCACCCACGTCAACGGCCTGCGCAGCGGTCTCACCGATGCGCTGAAAGAGTTCTGCGAGTTCCGCGACCTGTTGCCTCGGGGCATCAAGCTCACTGGCGATGATCTCT
>CAZPVJ010000003.1:0-9089 GCA_964590005.1 uncultured Alteromonadaceae bacterium
GTTTGGGCCAGAGCGAGATAGATTTCACCGCTGTCGGGATCGATACGCTGGGCGCGTTCCAGTAATGCCAGCGCCTGCTCGTAATCGCCGCGATCACGGGCGTCTCGCGCACTGGCTAGCAGGCCACCATAGGCAGCGCTGTCATTGGGTTCCGGCGGCGCAGCCACCGGTGGTGCCGGGGTGGCAGGCACGGGCTGGGACCCCTGCTGGTAGTCCGGCTGTTTTTGTTCGACCGGCGCCGGCGCCTGATCGCCGGGAAGGCTATAAATCGAGCAACCACCGAGAGCCGCAGCGGTGCCCAAAACCAGGGCGCGCAATAACTTGCCTGTCACATTCATCCGTTATCTCCACCAAACAGTGATTGAAACCAGTCCTTGATCGAGGACTTGCGCGGGCTGCAATTGGTGCGCTGGCGGGGTTCCGAGCCCTCGATAAAGGGCAGCAGCCGGTAGTTCGGGCAACCTTTGCCGGTCAGGTAGCCATTGCCGTCATCTACCGAGTGCAAGGCAATACCGTCGGGCATTCGATAGGCAAAAGAGCGCTGCGCGGCGCGCGACATAAAATGGGCCCACACCTTCAGCGCACCCGTACTGCCGGTCAGGCCGGTACCGCCATTGTCGTCACGTCCCACCCAACTAACCGCCAGGAGGTCCCCGGAAAAACCGGCGAACCACGAATCGCGCCCCTCGTTGGTGGTACCCGTCTTGCCCGCCACCTCGAACTGCGGCCCAAGGTAACGATAGACCCCCTTTCCGGTGCCCTCGCGCACAACTTCGCGAAGCGCATAGTGTAAAAGGTGCACTGCCTGCAGGCTGACCGTGCGCTCATAAGCCAGGGGGTAGCGCTGCAGGGGTTCACCCTGGGCGTCGACAATATCCCGAATACTGCGCAGCGGCATCCTGAACCCACCAGCGGCGATCGCCTGGTACATTGCCGCCATTGCCATGGGAGAGTATTCCCCGGCCCCCAGAGTCAGCGAGGGCACCTCCGGAATAGGCCCTTCAACGCCGAGCCGCCGCAACATGTCGATCACGGCATCGAGCCCGATATCCAGGCCAAGTCGCGCACTGGCCAGGTTGTAAGATTTGGCCAGGGCCTTGTGCAAGAGCACATCGCCATGGGCCTGCCGATCGAAATTGCGCGGTTCCCAGAGCTGATCGCCGGGGCCAGTCACTGACACCTTTCTATCGGAGAGCGGTGTGGCCAGGGTGTAGCGCGTGGGTTGCTCAAGAGCGGCCAGATAGATGGCCGGCTTCAACAAAGAGCCGGCAGGGCGTCGCGCATCGAGTGCCCGGTTGAACCCGGCATAACGCACCCGGCGGCCGCCGACCAGGGCAGCCACCTCGCCGGTGTCGAAGCGGGTCACGACCGTGGCGCTTTCCAGCTCGCCACTGCCATCGATCGCTTTCATCACCTCCGTGGTGCTGCGTTCTGCCTGGCGCTGCAGGATCGGGTCGAAAGGCGTAAAGATATTCAAGCCCTGGGTGGTCAGGTCCTCCTCGCGGTATTCCTGCCGCAGCTGCCGTCGTACCAACTCCAGATAGGCCGGGAAGGTATCGCGAACCCTGCGATTTCGGTTCAGACCCAGTGGCATGGCCTGGGCGACCACGGCGTGTTCTTCGCTGATAACACCCTGCTCGACCATCAGGTCCAGCACCAGGTTGCGGCGCTCGCGGGCTCGCTCGGGATTGCGTAGGGGGTTGTACAGCGACGGGCCCTTGATCATGCCCACCAACAGGGCCTGCTGGTGCAGACCCAACTGTTCCAGCGGCGTATCGAAGTAATGTCGCGCCGCCAGGGCAAAACCATGGACCGCCCGGGGTCCCTCCTGTCCCAGGTACACCTCGTTGAGGTAGCTCTCCAGAATCTGCTCTTTGCTGTAGTGCAGCTCCAGCAGCACCGCCATCACCAGCTCAGTGAGTTTGCGGGTAATGGTACGTTCGGGGGTCAGGTAGTAATTTTTCACCAGCTGCTGGGTAATCGTGCTGCCCCCGGCAACCACCTGCCCGGAGCGCATATTGCTCAGGGCGGCGCGGGCAATACCGGTAATGGAAAAACCCCAATGACTGTAAAAGCGCTGATCCTCGGTGGCAAGCAACCCGCCTACCAGCGTATCCGGCACATCATCCAACCGCACCAGGATGCGGTCTTCGCCGTGCTGCGGGTAGATGCCACCTATTTGAACAGGGTCCAGGCGCATCAGGTCCACGCCCGCTCCGCCACTGGTCAGTGACCCCACCCGGTTACCGTTGAAGACCAGCCGGATGCCCCGGGCTGGCTCCCTTTCGTTGGGGAAGCTGAACCCGCGGGTATAGATATCGAAGCGATTACCTGAGCGCGATACCTGGCCCGGGGCGCGGGCACTGGCAACGGAGCGATAACCCAGGACCTCCAGTTCATAGGCCAGGTCATCGGGCTTCAGCTTGGCGCCCTGGAACAGCTCCAGCGGACGCGCATACACCTTCGCCGGCAGCTCCCACATCTTGTCGATAAAGGTCGCCGTAATGCGGGCGTCGAGATAGATCAGCGCCAACAGGCCAATGAAGGCCAACGTGATAAACAGTTTCAGGAAGGGACGGGAGGTGCGGGTCATGGACAGCGAGTTTACCGCAAAAAGACCTCGCTCCCGATGCGCATCCACTTATTTTGACCGGTCGGTACGAGAGGAGCTCCGGGAAACCAGTGGCCCGGTTACATAGACACGCCATGAACCCATCCCTGGGGGCTCGGGCTCGACGTCCGTGTCTCGCACGGTCTATGTAACCGGGCCACTGATTTCCCGCGCCACGTCCTTACCCGGGCAGTGTATCTTCTTCATCTAAAAGACGAGCCAACCGCGGCTTCCAATTAAAGCAGGTATCCGGATAATAGCCCGCTGAATTTACCAAGAGCGGGACAGAATGAAGAAGTACAAGGTGTATGGCATCGGCGCGGCACTCGTGGATACCGAGATAAAGGTCGAAGATCGCGAACTGGACAAGATGTCGGTCGGCAAAGGGCTGATGACCCTGGTCGACCAGGAACGACAGCGGGAACTTCTGGACCACCTGGAGGACCACCTGGTTAAAGCCAGCCACGCCAGTGGTGGTAGCGCCGGCAACTCGATGATTGCCACCGCCCAGTTTGGCGGGCCGACCTTCATGTCCTGTAAGGTAGCCAGTGACGGTGATGGTGACATCTATGTCGCCGACCTCGAAGCCGCCGGGGTCAACCACTGCCTGGTTAATGGCCGTGAAAGTGGTATCACCGGCAAGTGCCTGGTGCTGATTACCCCCGATGCCGAGCGCAGTATGAATACCTATCTCGGTATTTCGGAGACCCTGTCAGTAGAACAGCTGGACCACGATGCCATTGCAGATTCCGAGTATCTGTACATAGAAGGTTACCTGGTGACATCTCCAACCGGACGGGCGGCAGCCGTAAAGGCGCGCGAACTGGCCCAAGCCGCCGGGGTCAAGACGGCGCTCAGTTTCTCTGACCCGGGCATGGTTGAATTTTTCCGCGAGGGCATGGAAGAAATCGTTGGTGATCGCCTGGACCTCATATTCTGCAATGAGGCTGAGGCACTGGGCTGGGCCCAGACCGATGATCTGCAGACTGCCATCGAGGTCATTAAACAGGTGGCCAACAGTTTCGTGATTACCCGAGGAGCCGACGGCGCGATCACGTTTGACGGCACCGAGCTGGCCGAGATTCCACCCCACCGGGTCCAGGCCGTTGACAGCAACGGTGCCGGCGACATGTTTGCCGGCGCGTTCCTGTACGCGATCACCCGCGGCGAGGACTTTCCCACCGCCGGCCGGTTTGCCAGCCTGGCCGCCGGCAAGATCGTCGCCAACTACGGACCGCGCCTTCCCGCCGCCGACTACCCCAGCCTGCGCGCTGAGTTTTTTGGCGACTAGAAGAGGTCGAACTGGCGGTCGGTCAGTGCGCTGAACGAAGTCCCTACAAAACCCAGGATGCCGTCGGCCACCGGCTGTAGTTGTCGGTCTACGTAGTGCTGATAATCCAACTGGGCAAGCGGCTGCTCTGCGGGCTCAGCACCGGTCGTGGTGATCACGTACTCGACCCAACTACCGCGTGAAGGTACCGGCAAGCCTCGCTCGCGGCAACGTCTGGCGGCCTGTACGTGGGGCGGCACATTGCGCTCATAGTCGTCCAGTCGTCGGCGCAGGCGCTTTCGGTAGATCAGTTCAGCGTCTCGCTCCCCGGCCAACACCTCGGCGGTTAACGACTTGACATAGTCCTCGAAGGGCTCACCCATGAACACCCTGCGATACAACTCCTCCTGGAATTCCCGGGCCAGACGGGTCCAGTCGGTGCGCACATTCTCCAGTCCCTTGAAAACCAGCTGGTCGCCGTCGGGTCCGGCAACGACCCCGGCATAGCGCTTCTTGCTACCCTTCTCGGAGGAACCGCGCACGGTGGGCATCAGGAAGCGCTTGAAGTGCGTTTCGAACTCCAGCTCCAGCACACTGTCCAGGCCGAACTGCTCTCGCAGCTGCGCTGACCACCAGGCATTCAACATAGCCTGCAATTCCCTGCCGGCGGCCCGCGCTTCCTCGTCAGAGCGTGCCCGCTGTATCCAGACAAACACCGAGTCGGTGTCACCGTAGATCACCCGGTGACCAGCCTGTTCGATATGCTCCCGGGTTCGCTTCAGAATGTCGTGCCCTCGCAGCGTAATCGAACTGGCCAGGCGGGCATCGAAAAAACGACAGCCCGGCGTTCCCAGCACACCGTAAAACGAGTTCATAATGATTTTGATTGCCTGCGATAAGGGCGCGTCGCCTGCCGCCTTGGCCTCGTCACGCTGCTGCCACAATGCCGCTATCAGCCCGGGCAGGATGTGCCCATCCCGGGCAAAACGGGCCTCCACGAAACCAGGCACGGTTTCCTCTTCCTCGAGTTCACCCGACACACCCAGGGCCAGACCCAGTGGGTCGATAAAGAAGGTACGGATAATGCTCGGGTACAGGCTCTTGAAGTCCAGGACCAGGACGTGGTCGTAAATGCCCGGCTGCGAATCCAGCACAAAGCCACCGGGGCTACCGGCCTGGTCAGTGCGGGCATTGGGCGCCACGTAGCCACGGCGATGCAGGCGCGGCAGGTACAGGTTGTCAAAAGAGGCGACGGAACCGCCCAACCGATCGATATTGAGACCGGTCATGGCGCTGCGGGCCAATGCGAAGTCCAACAATGAGGTATGGGCAAAGATGTCCGAGACCAGCTCGCAGTCCTTGAGGTTATAAGCAGCGAGCTCGGTTTTGTCCGTCTGGAAGAGCGCGGTAATCTCCAGGCCCCGCTGGTTACCCTGCAGTAGCTTGCCCTCACCGAGTAACTGTCGGGCAACATTTTCCAAGGAGAAACTCTCGAAGCGGTAAAAGGCCGCACGCAACAGCTCAATACCATCAAGGATTACACGACCAGGCAGCTGTGCCGTGCGACGCTCGCCATCCTCGTCCAGCTCTCGCCAATGCACCGGACGCTGCTCCCTTCCCAGGGTGAGTTCGATACCAAGCTGATCAGCGACCCGCTGCAGATACCAGGTATCGAAATTGACTACATTCCAACCTATCAGCACATCGGGATCATAATCTCGCAACCAGACCAGAAAGGCCTGGAGTACCTCAGCCTGTGACTGACAAGTGACGACATAATCCTGGGTGGCGCCCTCACCCACCATGAAGACACGCCGCTCCTCGTCACCCTCCGGTCCTACCGCATGCAGGCCGATGGAGTAAAGCTGCACCCCTTCCAACGCTGTTTCGATATCAAAAGAAACCACCTTCAGCGGCGGCCGGTAGCTGGCGGGGCGCAGGGCCGGCTGCTGCAGCCGCTGGTAACTGCCTCGGGTATCTACCGAGCCCGCCAGTTCCGCACTGCCGGTGATGAATCGCTCCATCAGGTAGCGCTCCGCCGGGTTTATATCAGCCTCGAGAGGGTCACAGCCTGCCTCGCGCAGTCGGTCTGCGCACTGCCGGGCCTGGCGATAGCTACTGAAGTAAATACCCTGTACCGGCCTCATGTCGAAGGCGCGGAGTTTAACCGGCTTGATGTCTATGTCGGGCTCGCGCGCCAAGATCGGGCGTGCCAACGCCAGCTCGTCCTCCCGCAGGAAAAACACCGCCCGCTCGCCGCGTACCGTTGACCGCAGTGGCCCATTGTCAGTGGCCCACCAGTATTCCAGTTCGACCCCGTCGCGGCTATCTCGCCAGTTTCGGGTCAGCAGGAATCCCTGTAGCGGTTGTGCTGCCAAACTTTACCTCCGCGCTCTACTATCCTTTGCGGGCGCTCTGGCTTAAGCTAACGCCCCCGGAAAACATTCGGCTGGCTCCCGGGTCAAGGACAGGCACACCATGAAAAAACCGGTTATCAAGCAGGATCCTTTGTACCAACTGCTGCGCAACGAGGACATCAAAAGCTTCAACGAACAGCGCGACAAGCTCGACAACAGTGAGCTACGCAGTGGAGACTACCGCGGCCGTGACCTGCGCAATATGAACGCCGAGGGTCTTGATTTCAGTGATTCCTACTTCCGCAATGCCGACCTGAGCGGCATCGACTTTCGCAACACCAACCTGGAAGGTGCCAGCCTGCTCGACGCCAAGCTTTCGGGCACGTACTTCCCCGAGGAAATCAGCGCAACCGAAATACGATTGTCACTGGATACCGGTACCCGCCTGCGCTACGACCGCCGCTGAACCTAGCCCTGTGAAAGCAAGTCCCGCAAATCCACGATGGCCGCGTTGGCACGACTGATAAACGAGGCCATCACCAGAGAGTGATTGGCCAGCATGCCAAAGCCAGTACCGTTTAGGATCATCGGGCTCCACACCGTTTCCTGGGTACCCTCCAGTTCACGAATGATCTGGGTCAGGCTCACTTCTGCATTCTTGTCCTTGAGCACCTCGGCAAAATCCACCTGTGCCGCTTTCAGGAAATGAATCAGTGCCCAGGCCGTGCCGCGGGCCTCGAAGAAGACATCGTCTATTTCCGTCCAGGGCGTGCGAACGAGCATTTCACCGGGCGCATTGGTCGATTGGGTAGCACTCTGGTCGCCTGCCAGGTCGGTATTCACGCGACGCTGCCCCACACTCGCGCTTAAGCGCTGGGACAAGCTGCCAAGGCGAATATCGACGGTAGCCAGCCAGTAACGCAGGTTGTCTGCGCGAGCATAAAACTGGGCATCCTGGGCATTCACGTCCGACAAGCGACGAAAATAGCTGCGCGTGTACTTGAGGCCGGTGCGGTACTCGGATTCGGAGGCCGGCAGAATCCAGCTGTCCGATTGGAAATTGAAACGCGGTTCCGCCAGGGCCAGGTCAGGGTCCTCGGTAGACTGCGATTGAGAGCGACTGTGCACCTCGCGCATCGCCCGCGCCAAATCCCGGGACTGGATCAGGACGCCATATTCCCAGTTGGGGATATTGTCGAGCCAAACGCCGGGGGGGAACCGATCGTTGTGCAAAAAGCCGCCGGGTTTGTCCAGCAAGGTTTCCATCACGCCCATCAGCGCGGCCGTGGTGACTGAGCCGGTGACAACACTACCGCCTTCCTCAGCCGCATACACGGCCGCGCGATCTTGCACGTCGAATTGGCTCGGGGCCAGGCTCCAGTAAACACCGATCAGCAGCGCGATCAGCAGGTAAACCAGTACTACCGTACCCAGCCACTTCAGCCAGTTGCCATCGGGCAGGTAATCGTCCGCGAGATCGCGTACCCGGTTGGTTGCGCTGCCGCCAGTTGAAAAGTCATTCATAGTCCGTATCCCATCAGTGATGCTGGTGGTGGTTATCGTGGCCAGCCGCCTCGCCCCGCCGCACCGGTGCATCGGTACAGGTTTTCTCTCCCCCATCGGTTTGCAGGCAGATCTGCAGGCTTTCGCCTGCTGCAGGCATACGCTCCAGGTCCAGCAACATCAGGTGCTTGCCACCCGGCGTAAGCGCCAGCGACTCGCCGGGTGCCAGGGTTACCTCAGGCATGGCCTGCATTCGCATATAGCCATCGACCATAACGCTGTTGTGCAGTTCGGCGCGGCCGGCCAGGTCAGCGCTGGCACCCTGGATTACCACAGGCGCCTCACCACCATTGTGCACAGTGAGATAAGCCGCCGTGGCCTGTTGGGTGGGTGGCAGGGCCCGCACCCAGGCGTCGCTGATCGCCAGGTCCGAGGCGAATGTCAGGGGCGCCAAAGCCGACACCAGCAGCGCCGTCCATCTAATACTCAAATTACCACTCCCGATGTGAAACTAACGCCTGGGGCAGGCGTCTGACTACTATACCATTTGCGCTCGATTATACCGCGACCCCGGTTGGGGACGCCTTGGGCGCACTGTTACAATAGCGCCCGTTTATCCGTGGGCTCTACTTGCTTTAGGAGTGTCAATGCGCGCCCTGTTCGCCGCCATACTAGTGCTATTCAGTGTCGTGGGCCACGCCCAGGACTTCGGTAATAGCACCGGTGCCAACCCCTTCACCAGCGCCGCCAGCCAACCAGAGTTCTTGCCGGTGGAAGAGGCCTATCAGCTCGCTATTGACCTGCAGGATAATGGCGATGTGCGCCTGTACTGGCAGATCGCCGAGGCCTATTACCTGTACCAGCATCGCTTTGCCTTCGCGCTCCTGGACGATAACGGCGAGATTGAAGCCAGGGTCGAGTTACCGCCGGCGCTGGAGCGTACCGACGAGTATTTCGGTGAGGTCCGGGTGTATTACAACGACGCGGATATCACCCTGGTGCCCGCCCGCGTCAGCCAAACAGCCCAACTGGAAGTCACCTCACAGGGGTGCGCCGACGCCGGGTTATGCTATCCGCCGCGTAAGCAAGTATTCACTCTCGACTTTGTCAGTGACTCTGTCGTCGAGTCCGCCGCTGCCCCCCGAAGCACAGTATCGAACGCTGCACCGGCGGCAACCGCGTCGGCTACAACACTGCTGTATATGTTACTGCTGGCCTTCGTCGGCGGCACCATCCTCAACCTGATGCCCTGTGTTTTCCCGATTCTGTCCTTGAAAGTGCTGAGCTTCGCCCGCAGCAGTGACCACGACCGCCACGTTCACGGCTGGCTTTATGCCACCGGCGTGGT
>CAZPVJ010000004.1:0-4192 GCA_964590005.1 uncultured Alteromonadaceae bacterium
GGGAGTTGTTCTACTGCGAAGCAATGTAGCGATCTGTGCCCGAAGGCACGACTTCATGAAAGCACGGCGTCTTGCGGCAAGTCGACTAACGTTTTGTTCTGACAGTAAGCCCTGATATAACCAGCTATAAAACCGGACAGCCGGTTTCTTTAATCATCAATAAAAACAATAAGATAGATGGGCCTTAAAAGGGGTGAGCGCGCCAAAAACACCCTGCTGAGCCCTAGAGGTGTACGACAACCGTGCGGCGCCCCCCGTGGTGGCGGTGCTCCCACAGGTAGATACCCTGCCAGGTGCCAAGCATGAGAGTACGATTTTGGAAGGGGATGCTCAGTTGGGTCGCAGTCAGCATGGACTTGATATGTGCAGGCATGTCATCCGGTCCCTCCAGAGTGTGGGTATAAAGCGAATCACCTTCCGGCACCAGCCTGTTCAGCCACTGCTGAAGGTCGTGGCGGGCACTGTCGTCGTAGTTCTCCTGAATAAGCAATGACGCGGACGTATGCTGTATAAACAGCGTGCAAAGCCCGTCGATGGAATCGCTGCTTGCCACAACCGCCTGGATTTCGCGGGTGATGGGGTAGAGCCCCTGGCCTGTGACGGCAATAGCGAGCTTTTGAATCACTGCGCTGTAAGCACCGGCAGGTATATCAATATGATCCGACGGGCACTTACGGTCCTGCTAGCAGCTTTTTTCATCAACCCGCCTTGCTCTGTATTGGACAGTCGGCAAGTATAGCGACTTTCTGTGGCGGTGGACTCATCGGGCCAGGCCGGGTTGAGTGCTAACCGTAAACTGACCGAGTTTTGAGCGGATATAAGGAGAGCAGTGGTGGACAGTTTCAAGGGTAAGGTAGCAGTGGTAACAGGTGGTGCCAGCGGTATAGGGCGCTCCCTGGTAAAGGAATTGCTGGCAGATGAGGCAATCGTGGTTATCGCTGACGTCGAACAGGCGGCCCTGGACAGGGTGCTGGCTGAATTTGACGGGGCTGGCCAGGTGTCCGGCGTGGTCACGGATGTCTCCGATCCAGCCTCGGTAGAGGCCCTTGCAGAAGCGGTGTATACCCGGCACGGGGCTTGCCACCTGTTGTTCAATAATGCGGGTGTTGCCGCCCCCTCAGCCAACGTTTGGGAAACTACCGTCAACGACTGGCGCTGGGTACATGGGGTTAACGTGCTTGGCGTGGTCGCAGGGATACAGGCATTCGTGCCGCGTATGATCGCCGGTGGTGAGGAGGGTCACGTGATCAACACTTCATCCGGTGACGGCGGCGTTT
Source organism: uncultured Alteromonadaceae bacterium (assembly GCA_964590005.1). Lineage (GTDB taxonomy): Bacteria > Pseudomonadota > Gammaproteobacteria > Pseudomonadales > Halieaceae > CALJFL01. The sequence goes on from CAZPVJ010000004.1 coordinate 1,278, forward strand.
CGCCATTGCCCTATCAATCCGTATATGCTTCCAGCAAAGCCGCGGTTTCCTGCATCACCGAATGCCTGGCGGCTCAGCTCCAATCTGAGAAGACCCAACTGGGCGCGTCCATCTTTTATCCCTCCGGCGGGCTGCTGGATACCGGCATCTGGACAACTGACCGCAACCGGCCAACTGACCTCGCGCGCGAGAAGCCCTATGATCCCGTGCCTACCGTGGCCGATTTCAAGGTGGCCGCCGAGGCAGCGGGAATGCAGCTGGATTTTCAGGACCTGGACGACCTCGCTCGATTTTGTCTGCAGGGAATCCGCGAGCAGCGTTTCGTCATTATGATTGGCATTGAGGATGCTGAAGCGACCCTGCAGCAGCGCGCCGGCCGTATCGGCCGGACGGAACTTCCGATAGATCTGTCCGAAATACCACAGCTGTAGCGCCGTGGGCGTTGGTAATGACGCTCTCATGCGCTAGGCTTGACGCAAATACATCACGAGGTTGAGAGCAATGCCAGAACAACGAATAGCCGAAGGCCTCCCAGAGTGGATCCTGGATCACCTGACCCGTTATATGGAGTCGGACGGTGCTGACGGCCACTTATGGGACGCCTCTCTGGGAGGCGGAGTGGGAATGATTGAGACACTCCTGCTCACTACTACTGGACGCAAGTCGGGTCTGGCGCTCACCATCCCGCTTATCTATGGCAAAACCGATGGCGGTTATTGTGTGATTGCCTCCAAGGGCGGTGCGCCCTCTCATCCGGCCTGGTATCTGAACCTGGAGGCCGATCCCGAAGTCCACATCCAGGTGGCCGCCGATAAGTTTGATGCGCGCGCACGGGTCGCTGAAGGTACAGAGCGCGAGCAACTGTGGCAGCAGATGGTGGGGATTTACGCCCCTTATACCGATTATCAGGAGGCAGCCAAGGGCCGTGAGATACCCGTGGTGGTGATCGAGCCGGTTTAGCGCTTCCCGCGGGCAGAGCCCCCGTTTACAGCTGTCCCTCGATGGGCAGCATCCGGTAGATATTTGCCATTGTGCGCCGCCCCCAGGAAGCCTGTGGCTCACGCGTTTCTATATCGTTGGCCCCACCGTAGGTATACGCCCAGGTTAGCTTGCCTGCGTCGTCCAGGGTGACTTTATAGGTTACCCGCTCCAGCTCTTCGACGAGCCTTGTGGTAAAGGCTTCGCCAGCTTCCGCGGACTCGATGAACAGGCCCATCTCCGAATTGATCAGCAGGGAGCGAGGGTCAAAATTCAGGGACCCAACGAAGATCGTTTCACGATCGACTACGCTGGCTTTTGAGTGCAGGGTCACCAGCTCGGGCCGCAAGCCCCAGGTGTCATCGTCCCCGACGTTATCGGCCTTTATTTCGTAGAACTCGACGCCCGCGGCAAGCAGGCGTTTGCGGTACTTGCGATAGTGGGCATGGACGGGGACATGGTTGGTAGAGGCCAGGGAGTTGGTGACCACGACGACGCGAACCCCCTTGGACACTATTTCCTCCAGCAGCGACGCACCACGGGTCCCGGGAATAAAGTACGGGGTCACGATGAGAATTTCTTTTTCAGCCGCTCGAAAACGCCTGCCGATATCGACCGCGAGTTTTGCGAGTTCCGCATCGCCGACTGCTCCCTTGAGTTTCTCCGGGCTGTCGGTGATGAGCACGGCATTTGCCGGCATTGGTTTGCGGACTCCGCTGCGCAGGTCCTGCAGCAGTGTACTGTTGATGGCCTGGGCGTAGGTGCCTGCGTCGCCCAGGGCGATTTCCCTGGCGATGTACTCCCGCCATTCTGCTAACTCTGCAGAGTCCACATCGACCTTGAACGCTTCCATGGGAACGGAGAGGGCACTGTTCCAGAACTGGTCGAAGCCGGCCGATATTTGCTCCACAACGGGACCGACCGCCAGCAGCTCGTAGTCATCGAATTTGATGTCCTGCTTGAGTTCGAAATATTCTTCGCCAATATTGCGCCCGCCAACGATACTGGCGGTGTTGTCCACTGTGAACGATTTATTATGCATGCGCCGGTTGGCGCGCTCGAAATCCATCAGGTAGGCCCAGGGCTTGATACCCTGCCGCGATAGGGGGTTAAACAGCCTCACCTGCACGTTAGGGTGTGAGTTGAGCAACGACAGCGCTCGATCGGCCCGGGGTGTGAAAATATCGTCTATCAGTAGTCTTACCCTCACGCCGCGATCTGCCGCGCGAAGCATCTTGCCGACAAACAGTGCCCCGGCGCGATCACTCTTCAGGATAAAGTACTGCGCATCAATTGTGCCTCTGGCCTGTTCCATCAGCGCCAGCCTCGCGCCTAGCGCGTCGTCGCCACTGCCCAGTCCGACGAATCCCGACTTATCACCATTCGCGGCACGCCACTCGGCTGCGAAGTGATCTGCCGGGTTGGCGACTTCAGGAGCGAGGGCATACGACGGTGTCTTGGGGTAATCGAAAGGGACACTGGTGCAGGCAGTTAATAGCAGCGCTGCAACCAGGGAGACCAGTTTCAGACCCCATCGCATCAGGGGATGTCCAGGCAAACTGTATTCCGCTGTCTTGAGCATGGGGTGCATTGTAAAGCACGGGCCGCTACAGGTGTGAGTAAGGCTTGCGCGCGAATCATGGCCCTGCTTACCAGATTGCAGCCATGGGTCTACACTGACTGAAAATGGCGAAGAGGCGCGGGTTATGATATTCCACCAGATTGCAACAGAGCGTGGCTGCCAGTCTTATTTCCTGGCGTGCGAGAAGACCTGTATGGCCGTGGTCATCGACCCGGAGGACAGCCAGCTTGAACGCTACCAGGGCCTGGCGGCCCAGGACGGTGTTCGGATTCACTACGTGCTGGACACGCACACCCACGCCGATCACTTTTCCGGCGCCATCGAGATGTCGCGTGCCCTCGGTGTTCCGGTTGTG
>CAZPVJ010000005.1:0-7780 GCA_964590005.1 uncultured Alteromonadaceae bacterium
AACCAAATCTAAGGCTCAGACACAATTCGAAATCAAAAATTACATGAATTAATGAGTCACTTGTTGTGTCTGAATAGTCGTGATCAACTATCCCAACAAGTGCCCACACATCTGTCTTCATCTTCTTGTTAAGCAACACCCGCTATCGCCAGGACAGGGGTTACGATTTGGGGGTACCCCGAACCGCGGACGCGTATTATACCGACCCGCCTGATCTAAGCAACCTAAAATTTCAATTTAAGGTCGCTACGGAAGGTCCTGCTGTCGGTTTCACTGACAAGGCTAAGCTATTGAAAGCTGGGCATTTTGCCGGCGCTCTCCCGGGACCATTCACGTCGCCAACCCGGTAGAGGGACGCGCACTATACGCACGGCCCCGGAGCGGCGCAAGGGCTTTGCTGAAAAATCGAAAAAATGCCAAATTTTGCCGCCGGTACACGGCGGCAAAACAGGGTCAGGAGAGCTCGAACAGGTGGTACTTCTTCTTCCCCAGGCGGGTGATATAGAAGCGTTCGAACAGCGCGGTACCCGGATCGAAGCAGCCGGCGAGATCCGCGTTCATTTCCCAGCCAATGTCGCGGTTATTGATCGTCACCGCATTGCGTCCCAGGGCATCCTTGACCTGCTTGCCGGAACCCGCCATGCCGGCTTCGGTGAGCAGCTGTGTCAGGGTTTCGGGCAGCTGGTCCCGGCTGTGGCTGCTCGCGGGCAGACCGTCCTGCCTGAGCTGAAGCACATCCGCCTCAGACAGTTCCTCAATAGAACCACTGAACATTGCCGCAGTTATGCGCTCTGCCGCCGCCAGACCCTCTGCACCGTGGACAAGCCTGGTGACCTCTCGGGCGAGTACAGCCTGGGCTTCAGGGCGACCCTGACGTTCCCGGTCAGCCTGCTCAATGGCATCGATCTCGGCAACTTCCAGGAACGTGAAGTACTTCAGGAATTTATAGACATCCTCGTCTGAGGTGCCCAGCCAGAACTGGTAAAAGGCATACGGTGAGGTACGAGCAGGATCCAGCCAGATGGTCCCGGACTCGGTCTTACCAAACTTGCTGCCGTCTGACTTCGTAATCAGGGGCATGGTCAGCCCAAATACCTGCTGTCCATTGAGTCGCCGTGTCAGGTCGATACCACCGGTGATATTGCCCCACTGGTCGGATCCACCCAGTTGCAGGGTGCAGTCAAAGCGCTTGTTCAACTCGGAGAAGTCATAGGACTGCAAAATCATATAGGTAAATTCAGTGAAGCTGATACCCGCACCCTCTCGCTCCAGGCGCTGTTTAACAGACTCCTTCTGGATCATTGCATTAACCGAGAAGTGTTTGCCCACATCGCGAAGAAAGGTCAGGACATCCATGCCGGCGGTCCAGTCGAGGTTATTAACCACCACGGCCGATGCCTCACCAGCGTCGAAATCGATGAAGCGGGATACCTGCTTTTCAAGTTTGGCCACCCAGTCGGCCACGATATCGGGGGTATTGAGCTGGCGTTCCTGCGCCTTGAAGCTGGGGTCCCCGATCAGACCGGTGGCGCCACCCACCAGCGCCAGCGGCTTGTGGCCTGCCAGCTGAAAGCGCCTCAGCATCAGCAGGGGCACCAGCGAACCGATGTGCAGGCTGTCAGCGGTGGGATCAAAGCCGCAATACAGGGTGCGCGGACCACCATCCAGCCAGCCCGGGAGGTCGTCCTCACCGGCAATCTGAAAGACCAGGCCCCTGGCCTGAAGGTCCGCTAACAATGCACTGCTCATGATTCTTCCTGTATGCCTAAAACGCTGAGACGTCGCAAAAAATGGGCGACAACGATACAACACGCCCCCCCAAATGCAAGCGGCTCTGAAAGAGTGTCGATTTGTCTTGAATTTTTATATACTTACCGTTGGATATTAAGGAAAATCCGGGGATATGCTAGCAGCGAAGAAACAGCGGGGGGCCACCGCAATTCGCACAGAGGAACGCCGCATTCAGCAAAAGCACCTGCTGGCTGTGGGGCTTATCTCCGCCTGTCTTGCGCTGGCCACCCTCATCACACCCTCTGGCGACGTCGAAGCCAACAAGCGAGACCTGGCCGCTGATGAGGTACGCCTGGCCGAAACAGATTCCGCCGTCGCCCGAGTGCTGGACGCAACCGCGACCAACATTGAGGAGCCGGCAGCGGCTGAGCCATCGGCTCCCAGTGAGCCAGCCTGGGAGGAGCTCAAAGTCAAGAATGGTGACAACCTGTCACTGGTATTCAAACGCGCCGGGTTCAGCGACCGGGACGTGTATAAAATCGTAAACACCGCTGCCGACGGCAAGGGCCTGGGCCGCATATTCCCCGGCCAGACCATCGCCTTCCAGACCGCAGACAGCGGCGAACTGTCAGCGGTACGCCACGTTGTTTCTGCTCTGGAAAGTGTCACCTATGAACGCGCTGAAGACGGGTTTGTCAGCGAACGGGCTGTACGCACACCAGAGGTGCGCCAGACCTGGACCACAGCCACCATCAGCTCCTCACTGTTCATGGCGGGCCAGGAGGCAGGGCTGTCCAATAACCTGATCATGGAATTGGCCAATATCTTCGGTGGCGTTATCGACTTCATCCTGGACCCCCGCCAGGGTGACACCATCTATGTTGTGTACGAGGAGATGTACCTCGACGGCGAGAAATTCAAAGACGGCAATATTCTGGCGGCCGCGTTTATCAATCAGGGGGAGACCTTCAACGCCTTTCGCTACATCGACAGCGCAGGAGACCCCGGCTTTTACAATGAGGACGGGGTCAGCATGCGTAAAGCATTCCTGATGGCGCCACTGGATTTCACCCGGGTGAGTTCAAACTTCAACATGCGACGCAAGCACCCGATCTACAAAACAACTCGTCCGCACCGAGGCACCGACTACGCTGCCCCCACTGGCACGCCCGTTTATGCGGCCGGCGACGGCAGGGTCATCAAAGCGGGCTACGGTCGTGCAAATGGCAATTACGTCTTTATCCAGCACGGCGAGAAATACGTTACCAAGTACCTGCATCTGCACAAGCGCAAGGTCAAGCAGGGGCAAAGGGTATCGCAGAGCCAGGTCATCGGTACCGTCGGGGCGACCGGCGCTGCCACGGGCCCTCACTTGCACTATGAATTCGTGGTCAACGGTGTACACCGTAATCCGCGTACTATCCACAAGCAGCTACCCAAGGCCAAGGCATTGGCGTCCGCTGAAATGCCCCGCTTCCGCCAGTCTATTGTCGGCGCCTCGGAACGGCTCGCTGCACTGCAATCCAACGACAAGCTAGCCCTCAACGATTCCTCCGCGGCGCACTGATCGGCAGATGACCAGTACGCTGTATGTCGGTCTCATGTCTGGCACCAGCATGGACGGCATCGACGCCGCACTGGTCGATTGTGCCAACGGGCGGATAGCCCTGCTGGCCACCTACGAGCACAGCTTACCCGACAGTATCCGCGAGGCCATCGCTGCCATCAGCCTCCCGGGCGAGAACGAGATCGAACGGCTGGGTGTGCTGGACCGGCAGCTGGGCTATCTGTTTGCTGAGGCAACAACCGGGCTCATCGACAGCGCGGGTTACAAGGCGGGCGATATTGCCGCCATCGGCAGCCACGGCCAGACCATCAGACATCGCCCGCCCTCTGCCAGCCATAGCCGGGAGACCAGCTTTACCCTGCAGATTGGTGACCCCAACACCATTGCTGAACAGGCCGGCATTGCCACGGTGGCAGATTTTCGCCGCCGGGACATGGCTGCCGGCGGAGAAGGGGCACCGCTGGCGCCGGCTTTCCATGCCGCTGCCTTTGCCAAGGCCGATGGTCGCCGGGCGGTGGTCAATATTGGCGGCATTGCCAATGCCACCTTGCTGCAGGGCGGTGAGGTCCAGGCAGGGTATGACACCGGCCCTGGCAACACCCTGCTCGACCAGTGGGTGCAGCGACACCAGGGCGAAGCGTACGACCGCGATGGAACCTGGTCTTCAGAGGGGACTGTGTTACCCGGATTGCGAGACGCGCTACTGGCTGATCCCTATTTCACGCGGGAAGGGCCTCGCAGCACCGGCAAGGAATATTTCAACATGGCCTGGCTGGAGCAGGCGCTGGCCTCACTGGGCGCGGCTATAGAGCCCCGCGACGTCCAGGCGACACTTGCAGAGATCACTGCGCAGTCTATTGCGAATGGCATCATCGACTCGGGTTTCACACCAGAAGATGTCTATATTTGCGGGGGCGGTGCGCGCAATACCGACCTGATGCGGCGGCTGTATCAAAAACTCGCGCCGACACCCCTCGATACAACGGCCGCGCTGGGCATCGAGCCGGAATGGGTAGAAGCGGCAGCCTTTGGCTGGCTGGCCCACCAGACTGTCACGGGCCTGCCCGGTAACGCGTCGTCTGTCACCGGTGCGCAGGGGCCCAGGATTCTTGGCGCGGTTTACCCGGCCTGAACTCAGAAGCGGATATAGTTTTCCTGTTGCACAAGACGCCGTTCTTCGCCCGGGCCGTAGGGCACTGTGGCTACAAAGGGCTGTAGCTGTTCACGGTCTATCCCTTTACTACCCATCCAGGTTTCACAAGCCTTGATTTCGACGACACCCAACGCCGACAGGCTGGCGGCGCGATCAACCACTTCCTTGTTGTCGAAATAGTTCTGGCGCAAAAGAATGTAAACCTCGGGCCCGTGCAGCACGAACGCTACCCGGGGATCGCCATCAAGAGGAATGGCTCCCTCTCGCAGAAGATCCTCAGTCCGTTGCAATATCGCCAACATCTCCTCGGCCGTGTGAACCTCAATCTCAGCCAGGTAGCGAGAATCGGCTTCATCGGCTGTCTGAGCGGAAACCGGCCAGGCAATAGCGAGCAGTAGGGACACTGCTGCCAGGATGCGCGTCACAGGGCCGTGTCTTGCTAGATGGAGAAAGAAGATCCGCAACCGCAGGTTGTGGTTGCGTTGGGGTTGTTGATGACAAATCGGGAGCCCTCAAGGCCCTCTGTGTAATCAACCTCGGATCCGGCCAGATACTGAAAGCTCATCGGGTCGACCAATACGGTGACGCCGTCTTTTTCGATAGCGGTATCATCGTCAGCCGCCAGTTCATCGAAAGTGAAACCGTACTGAAAGCCCGAGCAGCCTCCGCCGGTAATAAATACCCGGAGTTTCAGCTCATCATTCTCTTCCTCTGTCACCAGGTCACGCACTTTCTGCACAGCGCGATCGGAGAGGTTGATACCCGATGGATTAAAGGTTTCTGCTACTGACATGATACTTCTCGCGGGCTTCGCGCCCATTTACATCGCTTAACCCGGCTATTATCAAAAAACCGAGTAATTTAGTCAAGTTTAGCCGTCAGGCCTCATCTGCCTTCGAAGTCACCCCGACCTCGCTTACGACCACGCTGGGATCGGGCTTTTTTCCAACATCAGAACCCTCCTGCTCGACCACGTGCTGAAGGCTGCCATTGACCTCCGAGCCAACCGCCATTTCCACCAGCGTGTAATAGACGTTGCCGGTAACCCGGGCCTTGGGTGCCAGCTCCAAATGCTTACTGGAGTGAACATCGCCGTGAACTTCGCCATTAACCACGACCATAGGCGCCCGAATTTCACCCTCAACCCGGCCGTGATCGACAACCCGCACGGTGGCGTCTTTGCCCGCCCGGGCAACGATATTGCCCTGGACCAGTCCCTCTACGTCGAGACTACCGGTAAAATGCAGGTCGCCCACCACCACGGTATCCCGAGAAATGAGGGTGGTTCCACCCCCGCTGTTCTTACTTCCCAACATGTGTGAACTTCTCCTTCAACTGCCAGGGATATTGCTCCCGGATCTCTGCCTTGCGCGGCGAGGTGGCACTGGCGTTGACATTGATGAATTGGGGTTCAAACCCCTCCGGCAACACCAGCACGCCTTCAATCGACTGGAAATAGCGAAACCGGAGCGGCAGCACCGATTTTTCTACGTCATCTGACAGATCGGCCAGCGAATAGGTTACCTGCTCACCCTCGCGCAGTCCAAGCACCTCCAGGTACAGGCTGCCGCGCAGCGTTTCGTGCTTGCGCGCCTCCTGTTGTGCCACTACCCGGAAGGCGTAGCGCGAGTCACCATCAATGGCCACCAGTTCCGGGGTCCGCAAGCTCAAGCCCTGGGCGAGCTCACCCGGTGCCATGAGTCCGCGATAAAACTGCAGACCCTCCTCCAGGTCGGTAATCTCGGCTTGCTGTGCTGCCAGGTCGCTGCGCAGCAATTCCAGGGCCGCGCGGTCAACCGTATTGCGTGACTCCAGGCGGGCAAGCTCAGCCTGCAGGGACTGCTCACGTGCCAGCGCCTCCGGCTGCTCGGCCCGCAACTGCTGGTACTCACCGGGGTCTATCCCCATACCGCTATAGGCAGCGAGTTGACCGAGGTAAAAGCCAATCGCCAGGATCACTGCGGCCAGCAAGGCCACAACAATCACCTGCAGTCTGCGCCGAGCAGCCAGGCGCTTCAGACTGGAACGGTAGCGACGGCGTGTCATCGATGTATCAGGGCAGCAGCCCCACCTGAGCAAGGCCCCTGTCTTCAGGCAACCCCAGCATGATGTTCATGGCCTGTATTGCCTGGCCGGACGCTCCTTTCACCAGGTTATCTTCCACCACGGTCACCACCACTGTTTCGCGCTCTTGTGGCACCGTAACCGCCATGCGGCAGGTATTGGCGCCCCTGACAGTGCGCGTCTGCGGGAAGCTGCCCGCGGGCAACACGTCGACAAAGGGTTCATTCGCGTAGGTGTCCTCGAACAAACGCTGCAGATCTACAGAGGTATCTGTTAACCGGGCGAACAAGGTCGCGTGAATTCCCCGGCTCATGGGGGCGAGATGTGGCACGAAAGTCACCCGAACTTCCCCGCCGGCGATATCGCCAAGGCCCTGTTCGATCTCTGGCAAGTGGCGATGCCCGGCGACGCCGTAGGCTTTGAAGCTGTCGCCGGCCTCGGTTAACAGGTTGTCTATCTTGGCTTGTCGGCCCGCGCCACTGACACCGGAGGCAGCACTAACGATCAGGCTGTTGACGTCGACCAGGCTCGCTCGCAGGAGCGGCAGAAAGCCCAGCTGCACGGACGTGGGGTAACACCCTGGACAGGCGACCAGGCGGGCATCGGCAATGGCGCTGCGGTTCACCTCGGGCAGCCCATACACCGCCTCGGCCAGGAGCTCGGGGCTCGCGTGGGGCTCGCCGTACCAATGCGACCAGCGCTCGGCATCGCGCAACCGGTAGTCCGCGGAAAGATCGATAATACGCGCGCCGGCAGCCAACAGTTCAGGTACCAGGTTCATTGCGACATTGTGTGGCGTGGCGAAAAAAACAATATCGCAGGCCGATAATTGCGCGACATCGGGCTCGGCAAATGCCAGTTCGTAGTGCCCGCGCAGATTGGGAAACAAGTCATCGACCCGGCGTCCGCTTTCCGCGCGCGAGGTGATTGTGACAACCTCTGCATCGGGGTGCTGCGCCAGCAGGCGTAACAGTTCAACCCCGGTATACCCGGTGCCACCGACGATGCCTACACTGATCATGCCAAGATTCCTGCCTTGCGGTTATCCAGTTCTCCGCACACAGGCTGTCTACAACCGGCGCGGCCGCCTAGTATAAAAGCAATAAGGCAGCAGATAACTGGTAATATTGGGATTTTGACGAGACGCGGAAACCCGTTTGCAAAACCTGCTCAGCAGATACAGACGCTCACTGACCAACTACGAGTCGGCGCTTTCCTATGCGCTACTGGGCATCGTGGGGGGCATCGTGTCCGGGCTGGTGGTA
>CAZPVJ010000006.1:0-3609 GCA_964590005.1 uncultured Alteromonadaceae bacterium
AACCAAATCTAAGGCTCAGACACAATTCGAAATCAAAAATTACATGAATTAATGAGTCACTTGTTGTGTCTGAATAGTCGTGATCAACTATCCCAACAAGTGCCCACACATCTGTCTTCATCTTCTTGTTAAGCAACACCCACCATCGCCAGGACAGGGGTTACGGTTGGGGGGGTGCCCCGACCGAGGAGCGCATTATACGCATGGAAGTTGCCCCTGCAAGTGCTTTTCAAAAATAATTTGAGGGTTTTATGCAGAGGCTGGAGAGCTGCCTGAATTTCGTCCAAAAACAGCGGCTTGCGGCGTCTCTTTGACTACTTTTCAGGCGCTTGCGGAAGCGCTTTCGGCGCTACTGCTCGCAGCGAGAATCCGGCGCATGCGATATTGCCAAAATCGCCAACCCAGCAGCACCGCAAACACGGCAATATAAGCCAGGGCCTCACCTATATCTGATCGTGTCTGCCACAACAAATGGAGGCAGGCGAGGATCGCCGCCGGATAAACCAGCCGATGCAGCCGCAGCCAGTTACGGCCCATGCGGCGCTGAATCTTGCGGGTGGATGTCACCGCCAGCGGAAGCATCAACAACCAGCCCAAAAAGCCAACCGTTATGTAAGGTCTCTCTATTAACTCCTCAAGCAGGATAGCCGGCGTCCACCCCACGTAGAAATGGCCAAAGGACGTCAGATGCACGCAGGCGTAGAAGAAGGCATACAGGCCCAGCATTCGCCGGAGCTTGAACAAAACCGGCCAGCGGAGGTAACGGCGTATTGGCGTTATCAATAAGGTCAGTGCCAGGAACCGCAGGGACCACTCACCCGTGGTGTGCATGATAACGTCGGCCGGGTCGGGCCCCAGCGCCGCCGTAACCGCCTGGTAAGCCAGCACCAGGAAAGGTGCCAGGCAGAGCAGGAATACGGTGGCCCGTATGGCTATTTGCTGCATCAGTAGTACTTGCTGAGATCCATACCGGCGTAAAGCCCGGCCACCTGCTCTTCATAGCCATTGAACTTGCGTGTAGGCATTCGATTGGGCTTGAAGACTGAAGACGGCAACCTGCGTTCGAACTTCTGGCTCCACCGTGGATGATCGACCTCGGGGTTTACGTTGGAATAAAAACCGTACTCCCGCGGGTTAAGCGACTGCCAGGATGTCCCGGGTTGCTTGTCACTAAGCCGTATCTCGACGATAGACTTGATGCTTTTGAAGCCGTATTTCCAGGGCACCACCAGCCTGATGGGCGCGCCATTCTGGTTCGGCAGCGTTTTGCCATACATACCCACCGACATCAGGGTGAGCGGGTGCATGGCCTCGTCCATCCGCAGGCCCTCCCGGTAAGGCCAGTCGATGATGCTGGTAAAGGAACGAGTTCCGGGCATTTCCGATCGCCGATAGAGTGTGCGGAACTCAACATATTTGGCGTCGCTGCTTGGCTCGAACCGTTCCAGCAGGGCTGCCAGCGGAAATCCGACCCAGGGCACAACCATTGACCACGCCTCGACACAACGAAAGCGGTAGATCCTTTCCTCCAGGTCAAAACCAGTCAAAATGTCCTCTAGATTCAATTTGCCTGGCTTGTTGACGGCACCGGTGACTTCCACAGACCAGGGGTCTGTATTCATCTGGTGAGCGTGCTTGGCCGGATCGCCCTTATCCATGCCGAACTCGTAGAAGTTACAGTAGGATTTCACATCAGCCAGGGGTGTCAGCGTTTCATTGGTGTAAAAACCACCTGAGACATCCTGTCCCGCCGGCGCATACTCCAGGGCTTGTCCGCCGGTTTCTTCGGCAGCGGCGACCCCGGCACCCCCAATAAGTGCAGGGGCGGCAGCAAGGCCAGTTGCCTTGATCAAGTTACGACGGCTTAGATAGGCACTCTCTGAGGTAATCTCAGACGAGGCGATGGCGGGAATCGGGTAACGCTTGCGCATCGAGGGGCATCCTGTGAGTTTGATCTGCTTTATCAGAGTCGATCAGGGAAGAATGGTTCCCCTGGGTATACCGCCTACCGCAATAAACAGATCACCCCGGGTTGCCCCGACGAGCCTTTCGCCAGCGATGCACCGCCAATAGCGGACCGGACGCCGCATAGGCCAGGAAAGTTACCAGGAAGATGCTCGGTGGGTCTACCGTGACAAGACCAAAGACCAGCACAACCATCAAAATGGCCACGAATGGCACCCTGCCCCGAAAATCCACGCCCTTAAAGCTGTAGTAGGGAAAGTTTGCCACCATCAACACGCCCACTGTCGCGGTGAGAATCCCGACAACGATGGATAACTCCAGCGGCAGGTTCTCTCCCACCAAGCCCAGGTCGTGGCAGACCCAGACAGTGCTGGCAATGATGCAGGCAGCGGCGGGACTGGCCAGGCCGGTAAAATAGTTTTTATCGGTATCGTCGATCTGGGTATTGAACCGGGCGAGCCGCAGGGCGGCGCAGGCCACATAGATGAAGGCAGCACTCCAGCCCAGCTTGCCCAGGCCACCCAGGGCCCAGCTGAACATGACCAAGGCGGGGGCAACCCCAAAGGACACCATGTCCGACAGGCTATCGTACTCCGCACCAAACTTGCTCGAGGTGTTGGTCAGGCGAGCGATGCGGCCATCCAAACCGTCGAAGACCAGGGCGAAGAAGATGGCAATAGCAGCCGCCTCAAAGTTACCCCGCATGGCGGCAATAACAGCGTAGAAGCCGGCAAACAACGCACCCGTGGTAAACAGGTTGGGCAGCAGATAGACGCCCTGGCGACGCACGGTGCGGCCATTCTCAGAGACTTCTTCCTCATGCTCGTCGACCAAAAGATCGAGAGTGGGCGCAACAGAAAGTGCGTCCTCCGCGCGCTCGGGCGTATCCTGCGCCTGCGATTCCTGGGGCTTGTCGTTATTATCCATTGCCGATTCCAGTTTCTGGGACAGGGGATATTCTATCAAACTGCCGCGTGGTAGGTCTGTTCCGCAACATCCCACAGCGATTTAACCAAGGGGCTGGTCAGACGTTGCCGCAGACTGGACAGTCCGATCATCAATGGCGGCAGCGGCGACGCCACATCGATAAAGTCGACGCGTTCCGTCATGCCACTGGCAGTAACAACCAGCTCGGGCGCGATCCCAATCCCCAAACCCAGCGCAACCATCGCAACGATCGCTTCATGGCCAGCCACCTGCGCGTAGATACGGGGACGAATTCCCATGCTGCGAAACCAGTCCTCCAACATGTCATGGGTAACACCGCGCTCGGGGATGATGAAGGGAATCTCGCTCCAGTCGAAGTCCGCCGCTGCGGGGTCGCCCTGCAATATCTGCTGGCGAACCAGGCAATCCGCCGCCGGCATACAGAAGCGCATCGGGGAGTCCCGCAAAGGAAGAAACTCAAGGCGATCGGGCAGTTGATCGGGCCGGCCACTAACAGCGATATCATCCTGCCCATCCAGAACACGGCTGATGCCGTCTGCCTGGTCACCCGTGTGCAGCATGATCTCGACCGCAGGGTGGGTAACGCGAAAAGCCTCCAGGATAGGGGAAAGCACCCGGTAACTGGCCGTTACCGAGCAGAACAGGCTCACCTCGCCGGCCAATTCGCGTTCACGCCCCAACTGGCGCTTCACCTGT
>CAZPVJ010000007.1:0-6211 GCA_964590005.1 uncultured Alteromonadaceae bacterium
AACGGCCTGTTTACCTTCCAGGAACCCGCCGCGGCGCGGATGGAAAATGACGTGCTGGACATTTGTATCGACCTGGCGGGCGGTGGCGAGCAAGGGCGAGCCAACCTCACCTCCGGCGGCACAGAGAGTAATTTCTGCGGCTTGCACGCCATGCGCGCCTGGGCACGCGAACACAAGCCGGAAATTACCGCGCCGGAAATCGTTGCCCCCTACTCCACCCATTCGACCGTTCACAAAACGGCTCGCTATCTCGACCTCAAGGTGGTGACCGTGGACCAGCAACCCGATCTCACCGCCGATGTCGACGCCCTGGCAGCGGCCATTGGACCAAATACGATAGGTATCGTCGCCTCCGCGCCAAACTGGCCCTATGGCCACGTCGACCCGATCACCGAGATGGGCGCGCTCGCCATTGAACACGACCTCTGGCTGCACGTTGACGCCTGCGTGGGCGGCTACATCCTACCCTTCATGCGCGAACTCGGCGAAGCAATTCCGCCCTATGACCTGTCGGTGCCCGGGGTTCGCTCGATGTCCGCCGACCTGCACAAATACGGCTATGCGCCCAAGCCCTGCAGCACGGTCCTGTGGCGATCCCAGGAGGAACAGGGCTACCACTATATGCCGATCACCGAATGGGCCTGCGGCTTGTACCTGTCCCAGAGTTTCGTCGGCAGCCGGCCCATGGGACCGGTGGCCGGCATCTGGGCGCTGATGCATTACTGGGGCCGGGAGGGCTACCTCGAAAACGCGCGCAACCTGCTGCACGTCAAGCACACGATCACGGATGCCTGCAACCGGATCGACGGCTTGCGCACCTGGCCGACGCAAGGGCCGCTGATGATGATTGCCTCGGACGATTTCAACATCCAGCTGGTAGTCGGCGGGATGGAAGAGCGTGGCTGGCGCCTGCTGGGCGTGAACAATCCGCCGGCGATTCACCTGACCATCGACGTGATGGACGAACCCGATCTGCAACGCTTTGTCGATGACCTCGACGAGGTTTGCACCAAAATCCGCAGCGGCGAACTCAAGGAAGAAGGACTGCTCAGTTACGGCGGTGTGGGCGCCGAAGAAGACGCACCCAAGTGGCTTCTGAGCGCAGTGGAAATTATGGAGCAACAGGCCGGTGGCTGATTTACTGGCAGGCAAGGTTGCCCTCGTTACGGGTGCGGCCCACCCCCGAGGAATCGGCCGGGCCATCCACGATGCGCTGGCCGCAGAGGGCGCCACGGTGGTGGGCTGCGACCTTGCCTCGGCCGAGGGCCTCGCGGACATTGCGGGCCTGGCATGTGACGTCACCAACAGCGCGCAGGTAAAAGCCGCTGTCGATACGCTGCTGGAGCGGCATGGTCAGCTCGATATCGTCGTCAACAATGCCGGCGTGGGCCTCGGCTCCGCTGATTTCATGGCGCTCACCGACAGTGACTGGGACATCAGCCTTGCAGTAAACCTGCGCGGTGTCGCCAACGTGTGCCGCGAGACCATCGCACACATGCAGGGCACTGGCGGCAGCATCATTAATGTGGCCTCACTGGCCGGGACGGGCGCTCTGCCGGCGATTCCCGCCTGTTACACCGCCAGCAAATTCGCCGCAGTGGGGCTCACCAAGCAACTGGCCCTGCAATATGCCGCCGACAATATCAGGGTCAACGCCCTGTGCCCGGGCTCGGTGATTACCCAGATGCACGAACAGACCATGGCCCTGCTGGCCGAGGCAGAAGGTGTCTCTATTGAGGAGGCACAGGCGATCGAGGACAGCCAGATTCCCCTGGGCCGATCGGCGCAGCCCGAGGAAGTCGGCAAGGCGGCAGTCTACCTGGCCAGCGACATGTCGGCCTATGTGACCGGTACCGTACTCCCGGTCGCCGGCGGTATGGCACCGGGCCTGTAGGAGAACAAGACACCATGGCCAAGCTCACTGAAGACCAACTGGCGACATACCGGGCGATGGATCGTCCCGCCTTCGATTTCGCCGACGAAGCGGTGGCCGCGTTTTTCCAGCGCGCAGCGGAACAGGGATACAACCTGGACACCACCGGCTTCCTGCAACACCCGGGCTTTTTCCAGGCCCCCTACCGCCGTTCCGGCGAGGGTGTCGATATCGCCATGGTAGGCAGCCCGCTGGACCTGGGTGCCATCGGTCTTGCCGGGGCGCGGCATGGGCCCCAGGCCGTGCGCAACTGGAGCCGCAACTACGGGCCGATCAATGACAGCACCGGCAAAATCCCCTTCGACCAATGCAGCGTGATTGATTACGGCGACGTGGAATGGAGCGCTACCGACTTACAAACCCGGCTGGAGGACATCTACCAGGTGTTCCTGGCACTGGGTAACGCGGGCTGCGCCACCCTCAACTGCGGCGGCGAGCACACCGCACCCTTTGGCTGCCTCAAAGGTCTGAGCGAGGCCCACAACGACAGCTTTGGCGTAATTCACATCGACGCGCACTGTGACACCATGGCCAGCTGGGGCGGCGACGTGGTCAACGACGGTTCCATTTTCCGCCAGGCTGTTCTCAACGGGTTTATCGACCCGCAAAGAACCGTGCAAATAGGCATTCGTGGCCGCTCGAATTTCCTCTGGGAGTTTTCCCACGATAGCGGCATGACCGTGATCACCGCCGACGAAGTGTTCGACAAAGGCACGGCGTACGTGATCGACAAGGCTAAAGAGGTTGTGGGCGACGGGAAGACCTACTTTTCGCTGGACGTGGACGGCCTGGACAGTGGCTACATGATGGGCACGACCGGCCCGGAACCTTTCGGTCTCAACCCGCGGCAGGTACGCGACATCATACTCGGCGCCCGCGGGCTGGATATCATCGGTGCCGATCTCGTGGAAACCAATCCCAACCGGGATACCGACGGCAGCAGCGGCCACCTGGCGGCGGCATTGTTTTTCGAATTGCTTTGCCTGCTGGCCGACGCCCGCAGCGAAAGGCAGGCCTGCGGCCAGACAAACTGGTAGCTACTGATTGATCAACTCGACCATCGCCTCGGTCAGGCCGTTGGCCATACCACCGTCGACGTTGATCACCTGGCCTGTGATGTAACTGGCATCGTCGCTGGCCAGGAAGTGGAATACAGCGGCAACCTCCTCCGGTTCGGCAATGCGCAGGGCGTTGGTGGCGCGCTCACCGATCTTCTCAAATAACGCTATATCATCCATCGCCAGCGGTGTGCGAATGAAGGATGGCGCCACCGCATTCACCCGGATTTTTCGTTGTGCCAGCTCCGCCGCTGCCATGGTGGTGTAGTTGGCCACTGCCGCCTTGCTGGCCGAGTATGCACCCGAACCGGGGAATACGTAGGACGCCGCCAGCGAAGCCGTATTGATAATGGCGCCGCCATCATTCATTACGCGTGGCCCGTACTTCAGCCCGAAGTAAACGCCCAGGGTATTGACCTCGAGTAACTTGCGGGTGAGATCGTCGTCGCTGTCTTCGATGGTGACACCGTCGGCGCCATTGATACCGGCATTGTTGACCAGGATGTCGAGCTTGCCATCGCGTTCACTGGTGTCCTGCAGGGCCTTGTTAACTGCGTCCCCATCGCTGACATCCAGGTGAACAAAACGTCCGCCCAGCTCTTCCGCTACTGCCTTACCATCCTGCAGATCGGCGATGACCACACGGGCACCGGCCTGGCAGAAGCGCCTCGCCACCGACAGCCCGATGCCGCTGGCACCGCCGGTAACAAACGCGAGCTTGCCGCTCAAATCGAAAAACATGGGGCCGTCCTCAAAAGTAACTCTCAACGACACAGGAAGTGCCGCCAATCAATTCGCATAGCTTGTGCATGCTGGCCTCGTTCACCGCCGGCAGCATCACCGGCAGAATGCGCTGGAAGTGCTCGCCCTCGATCACGTCACTGTAGATCTTCCAGCTCATGGTGCCCGAGGTTGGCGTCTCAGCCTGCACTTCGATACAGGCCACATAGTCCTTGATCGGGAAGTCTTCGCCGGTGGCCAGGTAGACGTAGCGTTGAGGTGGATCCCAGAGGAGAATTTCCTCAAACACATCGCCGAAGAAAGTGAACTCTACGTTAAAGCTCAGCTCTTCCCCCTCCACCCGGGGGTGCATCTTCACCTGCTTGGCCAACAGGTACCAATCGGTGATGCGCTCGGGATCGCCCATGATGTCGAAAACTTCGTCGGCGGATTTGCCCTCGTAGGTGATGCGTGCGTCCATGCGCAGCGTCGCCGTGGTGAACTGGCTGATATCGAACTCGCCGGGTATCGGCGCACTAGTGTTCATTCTCAAATGCCTCCCGCAAGCCGCTTTCACTGAGACCGTACTTGGCCGCGATATTGTCAAAGAACGGCGTCCAGTGGTTTTCCAGAACGTTTACCGTGGGCTCATTGCGTGTGAGCGATTGATACCCCGTTTCACCAGGGATACGCACCCGGTGGCCGGGCCGCGGCTTGGCATTACGCACCTTGTTGATGAAACGGTCGGAGCGCTCCTGTACGGCCGCCAGCGGGCCAAACCGCGAGGGGTCGATACACAGGAAATAGCTGCCGCCGACACTGGGCGCGGCGTCGCCAGCCGCGAAATCCTCGATAGTGGGTAACTCGGTGCTGGGCTTGCCCAGTGGATTGATGATGGCGCACATGCCCTCGTTCCAGAGATTGAGCGCGTAGGTGCGCGGGGTTTCGATTTGCCCGGCGCAGGTGGCATCCCAGACCCGGCCGTAACCAGGAATGGGTTTGGCATAAGGGGCGGCGTCATCCGTGAGTTCACCGGACTCGGGATCGATCAACCATTTACCCTTCATCGGTTTGTTCTGCAGCACGGCCTCGGATATGTCGGCGTCGTACCACTCGGCAAACTTCAGGCTGGCCCAGATAGGTGGTTCCTCCCCTCCCGGGATGATGGCATCGAATGGCGGGCAGGACAGCATATTCTCCATGGCACCAAAAGGCGCTGCCAGAGGCACCGTGTTGTTGGAGGCGATGCCCACCATGCCCTGCTCGTAGGCCATATGCACGTAGCTGGCGAAACTGCCGCCGTCGTTGTGGTTGCCGCCGAATGCAATGGCGATGCCGTATTCCCGCGCTTTCTCGATGGCGACATTGGCCATCAAGGTGAGCGTGTAATAGCCGCTGGAACGCTTGCCATCGAATACCGCGTAGGCCGGGCCCTCATCGACCATCTCGGGTACCGCCGCCGGATCCAGCACACCGACCTCCAGCACAATATCGATGGCCTCGTACACACCCAGGCCCTGGTTGAGTTTGCCCTGGCGATGGGCAAACACAATCGCATCGGCAATGTAGCCGGCGTGCTCCTCGCTCATGCCGGCGGCCATCGCCACCTGTCTCAGACTGAAATGCAGAAATGCCGGGTTCTCCTGGCGCACCTGTTCGCTCATCTCACCACCTCCGTTGCGGTGTTGGTCGTACCCCGGGCCACTACGATCACGAGTACCGCGCCAACGGCAATCAGCAGACTCATGACCAACAATACCGGCGCCCCCGAGTCATTCAACGTACCGTAAATCGCCGGGCCACTGGCAGCGCCCACCGCCAGCGCAAAGGACATCAGCCCGGCAATGCGGCCGTTGGTATCTGCCGATGCAATCACACTCATGACGTAGGACACCGCAAAGTAATAGGCCAGCGGCAGGCAGAACAGCACCAGGGCATAACGGAAGGTATTCACGCCCAGCCCCAATACTGAAATCGACAGTACGGCGGCGACGGTGCCCAGGGAAATTGGAACAATACGACCAAAGCGGTCGGCCAGCAGCGCAGCCAGCAGCGGTCCAACACCGGAGGTAATCAACCCCACCGCCAGCCACAGGTTGGTAAAGTCGGCGGAAAAACCCTCCGCCACGGCGATGCGCTCAAAAAACACCCACAAGCCGGCAAAACCGGCGAAATTAATCGCCAGCGCGACAAGACCCAGGTAGCCAAGGCCCGCTCCTTTGGTGCCTCCCGAAACCGCTTCCCCCGCGAAACGCCCCGCCGCTGGTAAACCCAGGCTTGCCAGCAGGCATAACCCAACGGTGATCAAAAGCGGAAACATGATCGCAGTGGCTCCGGCACCCAGGCTCAGCGCCGGTAGCAACAACAGCAGCGCGGCAGGGACCAGTTGTTCGGCCATGAGCTTGATGCCATAGGTGCGATCCGGGTTGCCGGTGTCCGCAGCCAGGGTCAGGCTGATGGGATACAACACTCCCGCGCCCAAACCCGATATCACCATGCC
>CAZPVJ010000008.1:0-3995 GCA_964590005.1 uncultured Alteromonadaceae bacterium
GGCCAGGTCGCCGATGGTATTGGCCTCAGCCACTGGCAAAAAGTTATCCTGGTGAAAGCCATAGGCACTGCGCTGATCGGTGATCATCCAGGCCCTGCCCTGCTGGTGGTAGGCAATCGCATCACCCAGGACGCCGTGATACGAGTCTTCGGCGATAAATCGCTGCGCCGCAGCATTAACCACAATACCGGACAGGACGTTTTCGGGAGGATAGATAGGCGCTATGGCAAAACCCTGGTGCATGCGCAGGGCAGCACCCCCAACCGCCATGGCCATGGCAATTCCACGGCCCTGGTCGCCAGCATTACCCCAGGGCACCGAACAGTTGTACAACTCCGGGGCGAACTGCCGCAGCATTTCCCGGTTATGAATGAACCCACCGCAGGCCAGAACAATACCGCGACGCGCCCGCACCGCGATAACCTCATCGCCGGCGTTCAGCAGCATTCCTACCACCCGCCCATCGGACTCTACAATCAGCTGCCGACCCTCGGTTGAGGTGCGGGTGTTAGCGCCCAGCGCGCCAGCGCGAGGCAACAGACTCTCCATCAGCCGTCTGCCCCCCGTCATCCCGGCGACACCGGGCACGTGTCCACGGGGTGCCGGCCTGGCCACTTCCCGGGACGGCCACGCCAGTTCGTTGCCCGAGAAATACAGGGACTCATCGCCCATGGGCAAGCCCTTGGCCTCGGTAAACTTCTGGCTATAGGGCACGCCCTGCTCAAAGAGCCAATCGAAATGCTCCGCACTCTGCTCGCAATACAGTTGCACCTTGTCCAGTTGCGGGTGCGGAGAACCAGCGGCGACGATGAAGTTGTACATGTCCTCCACCGTATCGCGAACACCCAGCGCGCGTTGCAATGAGGTACCGCCACCGGCGTAGACCACGCCACCGGACATGGCCGAGGATCCGCCAAGTTTGGGCAGCGCCTCGATCATCAATACTTCTGCGCCAGCCTGCCGCGCCTCGATGGCGGCGCTGGCGCCCGCCGATCCCGAGCCAGCCACGAGTACATCGGTTTCCAGGTCCCAGCGCTTGATGGAGGACCGCGGAACTGCGGCACTGCCGGCAGCGAAAGTGGTTAGCGCAGTGGCTCCCAGGCCGGTGAGCAACTGGCGACGATTAACCCGCCCGGGTACCCGTTCAGACATCCGCACCTGGACCAGCGCTGCTCATAGCTCGCGGATATATTCCAGCTTGTCATTGATCATATAGGTGCGATGACGAGGCCCGGGAAGATCCTGATTCTCCTCCTCGTAGCCGGCGTCTTCCTCGTACAGGAAACAGATACCATCATCAACAAAAATCATCCGCGGGCGATAACGTATGGCCTCACGTTCCCGCAGCGCCGCTGCTGCAGCAGCGCTATGGGGATAACTCGCTATATCCACGAGGCTCACAAAGGTGGGCGGCATCAACCGAAATGGATTGGCCTCGTCCTTGATTTCTTCAAAGGCCTGCTGCGGCTTGAACCAGCGGTGATGGGCGATTTCCCCGCCATCCACAACCACCTCCTGGTCATCGTCGAGGACCCCAAGGAAGAACCAGGTTGAAAAACGCCTGCGCGCGCCCTCGGGCGTGGTCCAGTGCGACAGGTAAACCAACTGGTCCGTGGTCAGGGACAGCCCGGCCTCTTCCTGTGTTTCACGCACGGCTGCATTCAGCGCGGCCTGGTAGTCATCAGCCGCACCCTCGTAGTCGCCATCGTCCACCCGGCCACCGGGAAAAACCCACATACCACCCATATGCCGCAGCGCTTTGTTGCGTTGCACCAATAGCGCCTCAAGCCCGTCGCTACCGTCCCGGACCAAGACGATTGTTGCCGCCGGGTGCACAGGTTCGACCTTGTCACTGGTTTCCAGCATTACGGATAAAACCGGCTGATGGTATCGATAACGCAGGCCGGCCGATCAGCTCCCTCGATTTCGATGGTCATTCGCACGACGATCTGCACCCCACCCTTGACCTCCTCCACACTGATCACTTCGCCACCGCCCCGGACGCGACTACCCACCGGTACCGGCGCCGGGAAACGCACCTTTTCGCACCCGTAATTGACACCCATGGACACATTGTTGACCTGCATGATCTCGGGCAGGAACAGGTTGGCAAGTGATAGGGTCAGGTAGCCGTGGGCAATGGTTTTGCCAAAGGGCCCCGCCGCTGCCTTTTCTGGATCCACATGAATCCACTGGTGGTCACCGGTAGCGTCGGCGAATTGATCGATCCGTTGCTGCTCTATTGCCAGCCAGTCGCTGTAGCCAAGATGCTGGCCAACCGCAGCGAGCAAATCCCCTGGCGACTCAAAAATCGTGGCCATTCAGCCTCCGTCTCACACCGTTACGATGGGCAAAACTATAGCATCACAGCCCACGGATTGTGCAGTTCAGGGAATGTTGGCTATAGTTGGTTCAACTAGTTCACAAACCGGAAGGAATTCTCCATGAACGGCACTGAAACCGCGGATGTTATGAGTCTCTACGTCTGGCCATGGGCCATAAAAATAGGGCTGGCGCTGCTGATATTTTACGTCGGTCGACGGGTGGTCGGCATGCTCGTGGGCGTTGCCGAGAAACTCATGCGCCGCAACGAGATGGATGAGATTCTGGTCAAGTTTATCGCGTCCATCGTGCGGTGGGTGTTGCTGTTATTTGTGGTGATCGCCGCCCTCAGCCAATTGGGTATCGATACCACGTCGCTGATCGCCCTGCTGGGTGCTGCCGGCCTGGCCATCGGTCTGTCATTGCAGAGTTCGCTGTCCAACTTCGCCTCCGGCGTCATGCTGATCGTTTTCCGTCCCTTCACCAAGGGTGACTTCGTGGAGGCGGGTGGTGCGACCGGTGTTGTCGACAGCATCAGCATTTTCACCACGACCATGACCACCCCTGACAACAAGGAGGTTATCGTACCCAATGGCGCGATTCTGGGTGGGAATATCACCAACTTCTCGGCTCGCCCCACACGCAGGGTAGATATGGTATTTGGTATCTCCTACGACGATGACATCAAAAAGGCCAAAGAACTGCTTGAGGAAATCATTGCAGCCGACGATCGCGTGCTGGCGGAACCGGCACCTGTGATCACGGTCGGCGAACTGGCCGACTCCAGCGTTAACTTCCTGGTGCGCCCCTGGGTCAATGCCGCCGATTACTGGGGCTTACTCTGGGATACCACCGAAGCAGTCAAACTGAAATTCGACGAGGCCGGTATCAGCATCCCCTATCCGCAGATGGACGTGCACGTCGACAAGAGCGAGTAAGCGTTGCCCATGGGTGATTTTCGCAGGATCTCGACCGAGCAGGCCCGGAGCATGTTACTTGAGGGCAGTGCCCAGTGGGTAGACATTCGTGATGAGCAGTCGTTTAACACTGCACATATCGAGGGCGCACAGCATCTCGATAACACCAGCCTGCAGGCTTTTATCGAGGAGGCAGACCCCGATAAACCCGTTATCGTCTACTGCTACCACGGCAACTCGAGTCAACCCGCTGCCGCCTTTCTCAATGAGAAGGGGTTCGAGGAAGTCTACAGCATGGACGGTGGTTTCGAAGTCTGGCGAGGACAGTTCCCGGTAAAACAACCCTAGCGGACGACTGCACAGCTCAGGCAACGCATATAGAGATGGCCGGGGTCATCAAATCCGGCCACCATATCGACCGCCTGTCTTACCGGCCGCAACAGCGCTTCCAGCCCCCTGCCCAGACCGCTTTCGCGCACCAGCCCCAGACCACCGACCCGGTCATATAACTGCTGCAGGAGTTCGTCGGTAGGCGACATTGAGGGCTGGACGAAGTCGACACGATAATCCTCCAGGCCGGCCAATTCTGCCGCGGCTTCCACCGTCTGTCGCAAACCGCCTAATTCGTCGATTAGTCCCGCCTCCAGGGCGTCTTCGGCATTCCAGACTCGCCCCTGGGCAACCGCGTCCACCTGCTCGAAGCTCAGGCCTCGCGCTTGCGCCACGATGTCAACAAAGCCCCGGTAGGAGAAGCCC
>CAZPVJ010000009.1:0-17085 GCA_964590005.1 uncultured Alteromonadaceae bacterium
CGGTCCAGAAAGTCGCGATCCCAGTCGGCGTCGATCTTGCCGGAATCCGGGGTGGCGGGCCAGTGCGAGATACCGCCTGTACCCACCACGGCGATACGCTCGGGTACGGCGTCGCAGGCTTTTCGCAGCGCTTGCCCGAAGGCCCAGGCGCGGTGCAGTGGAGTGATCGGGGGGCCCTGGCAGTTGATATTCACCGGGATAATGGGGAGGTCGTAACGTGGCGTCAAAAAGTGCAGCGGTACCATGATGCCGTGGTCGAACTTCCACTCCTGGGCATAGGCCAGGTCACTGTGCTGCATGGTTTCCTCGATCAGCCGGCGCGACAGATCCGGGTTGCCTGGAATTGTTCGCCGCTCGATGCCCAGCCATTCAGGGTCTTCAATGGGGCCTTCGTACTCGTCCGCCATACCCATGCAATAGGAGGGCATATTATTCATGAAGAAGTTTGCGAAGTGCTCGGCGGCGATCACTATGAGTGCATCGGGACGGGTAGCCTCCATCGCCTCTCGCATATCATCCATGGCGGCATACAGTGTGTCCGCGTCGTCCTTGTCTGCCATGTGTTTGCGCCCGGTTATTCCTGGCGCGTGAGAGCATACTCCCGCAAATACTAGGCTCATACCGCCCCCTTTCCGTCAGTGGTTACGTAGAGCCCGGCGCGCACATTGCCATGCTCATCCAGCGCGTCGCGCATTGCCTTGATGTACTCCGGCCACTCAAAGCCACACATGGCGGCGTAATGCATCAGTATTTGCCCATTCACGCCAAGGATATAAAGCAGCCCGATATCGGGCTCTTTCAGGGCTTTGATTTCCTCTTGGTCGAGTTTGTAGTCTGAAAGTACGCTGTCCTTGTCTGCAAAAAACTTGGTTTGCAGCGCCTCGTCGCGGTTCAGGTTGTACAGCAGTTTCTGGACATAATATAGGCTCATAATCAGCGTCCCAGTACCGGTACCGTGTGCGTGTCGTGGGCAATACACACGTTCTTGGTTTCCATGTAAAAGTCGAAGCTGTAATCGCCGCCATCGCGGCCGATACCGCTCATCTTGATACCACCGAAAGGCGAGGGCAAGTTGCGGTTATTCTCTGAGTTGACCCAGAGCATGCCAGCCTCGACCAGATTGGCCAGGCGCATGGCGCGGCCGGTATCGCTGGTCCAGATGTAACCACTGAGGCCATACGGTGTGTCATTCGCCAGGGCCACTGCTTCCTCTTCGGTATCGAAGCTGATCGCCGTTAACACCGGTCCGAAAATCTCCTCACGTGCTACCCGCATGGTGTTGTTGGCGTTGGTAAACAGGGTGGGTTGCACGTAGTTCCCGTTACCCAGGTCGGTGCGGCGATCGCCGCCGACAGCCACCGTTGCGCCGTCTTCCCTGGCCGCGTCCATGTAGCTCATCACCTTCTCGAAGTGGCCGGTGTGCACCAGAGGCCCCACCTCGGTTTGCGGATCCAGCGAGTGACCCACGCGCAGCGCACGCACACGTTCTTCGAGTGCTGCAATGAATCGATCGCGAATCCCGCTCTGGATGAGCAGACGGCTGCTGGAAGTGCAGCGCTGGCCATTGAGGCTGTAGATCATGAAGACCACAGCATCGAGGGCGCGGTCGAAATTCGCGTCGTCGAATACGATTACCGGGTTCTTCCCGCCTAATTCAAAATGCACGCGTTTCAGGGTATCGGCGCCCTGCCGCATGATGTGGCTGCCGGTAGCGGTTTCGCCCACCAGTGCTACCGCCTTGATGGCCGGGTGTTCGCTAAGTGTCTTGCCGGCTACTTCGCCAAACCCGTTTACCGTATTCCAGACGCCGGCGGGCAATCCTGCTTCACGACTGATATCGGCCAGTAGCATGGCGCTTAACGGGCTCAATTCCGCGGGTTTGTGGACGACCGTGCACCCCGCTGCCAGTGCCGGCGCAATCTTCCAGGTTGACAGCATGAAGGGTGTGTTCCAGGGCGTGATCACCCCGACCGGCCCTATGGGAGTGCGCAGCGTGTAGTTGGTATGCTGGTCCTGATGCAGGGCCAGGCCGTTGCGCGCCTCCGGTGCCTTGTCGGCAAAAAAACGGAAATTCGCTGCTCCGCGCACCGCCGCCTGCTTCATAAATCGGATTGGCTGGCCGCAGTCCATGCTTTCAACCAGGGCAATTTCCTCCGCTCGCTCGACAATTTTATCGGCGAAGTGATTAAGCAGCTTTTTGCGCTCCGCGCCTGGCATATCGCGCCACTCCGGGAACGCTGCCTGGGCAGCTTCGCAGGCCGCATTAACGTCCTCCGCAGACCCTTCGACCACCTGGCCCAGGCTGCTGTTGTCGGTGGGGGTAGTGTTGTCAAAGGTCTTACTGCCCGCGGGAATGACTCGCTCGCCATTGATGAAGTGCCCGGTGACCTGGTCCTTGAAGGGTTGCAGGTAGCGGCTTGCGGCCGCCATGTTCTGGTCGAAGTCGGACATTGCTCTAGCCTCGTTGCGGGGTGGTCAATAAATATAACGTGTTAATTAATATTCGTCAAATCACGCGGTGCTCTCCCGGGCTAAGTATCGACCTTTGCCGCGCGAAACCCCTCTTTATGTCTCGTCAGCGGGTGGCATTGAGAAAACACCCACGATGCGCTAGTATTTAACGCGTTAATCGATATCAGGAGTTGAAATGCGCTTTTTGAGCTTTAGCCATCAGGGTAGGGATTCCTGGGGTGTGGCCGCAGGCGAGGGTGTGATTGATCTCGGCGCCCGGCGGGGTGGCAGCCTTCACCAGGTACTGCTGGAGGACAAGCTGGCCGAGGTGCGGTCCGCGGCGGAAAACCTGTCGGTGGACATTCCCCTGGCTGAGATCAGTTACCTGCCCCCGGTAACCAGCCCCGAGAAGATCGCCTGTATCGGCGTGAACTATGCCAACCGAAATGCCGAGTACAAGGACAATTCGGAGGACCCCGAGTGGCCGAGTCTCTTCATGCGCACAATCGATTCGTTTACCGGCCATGACCAACCCCTGTGGCGGCCGCCGGAGTCTCACCAGTTAGACTACGAAGGCGAGATCGTGATGATCATCGGCAAGCAGGGCCACCGAATCAGCGAAGCGGAGGCGCTGAATTATGTGGCCGGCTATACCATCATGAACGAGGGAACGCTTCGCGACTGGGTGCGCCATGCCAAGTTCAATGTCACCCAGGGTAAAAACTTTGTCCACTCGGGTGGCCTGGGTCCCTGGATGGTTACCGCCGATGAAATAGCCGATGTCGACAACATGACAGTAACCACCCGGGTTAATGGCGAGCAGCGCCAGCACGATACCACGGCGAACCTGATGTTCCCCTTCCGCTACCTGATCAGCTACCTGTCCACGTTTTATATTCTCAAGCCCGGCGATGTCATTTCCACCGGTACGCCGCTGGGAGCGGGAGCCCGCTTTGACCCACCCAAATACCTGGCACCGGGAGATGTCGTCGAGGTCGAGGTCCCGGGTATCGGCTTGCTCAGCAATGGCGTAATCGACGACCCCACGGTGTAGCCATGAGGCAGTTCAAGCGCTCTCTGCCCATGACCCTGATGAAGGCCCGTGACGCGGTGATGAAGGAGTTCACTCCGCACCTGCGAGAACATGGCCTTTCGACTCAGCAGTGGCGTGTTTTGAGGGCTCTGGTGGAGGAAGAGTCAATCGATGCTACCGAGATCGCGCGGCGCTGCGCGCTGCTCATGCCGAGTCTTACTCGAATACTGCAGAACCTCGAGAGCCGTGACCTGGTCAGCCGGGTACAGGCCCAGGATGATCTGCGGCGCACCCTGGTATCGATAACCGCGGAGGGGCACCGACTGTTTGATGAGATCGCTCCGCTGCAGGAAGCGCGTTATGATTTGATAACCCAGCGCTTTGGCTATGGCAAACTCGAGCTGTTATATGAGTTGCTGGACGAACTCATCGAAAAAGTCGGTGAGGAAGAAGATAAAAAAGACTGAAAGCCGGCCATAGGAGCGATTCTTGGATAACGATAAGAAAATTCAAATCATCAAAACGAAAACCCGGCGCCGCTATATTTTCGCGGTGATGACATTGGCGCTGTATTTCTCGTTCGCACTGAATTGGACGGAGGCGGGTGCCGGTCTGGGTGTTTTGATCGGCGACAGCCATATCTCTGGCTCTGTGCTTATGTTTGCCGGAATCATTGTGACCATGGTTTGCTTCGAGTTACTTTTCCTGGCGTTGAACCGTGACGGGGGTGAGCCATGAGCCGCCTCTTAGCGCTGTTTGTATCGGTTCTGCTGGCGCCAGCGGCCTGGTCGGCAGGAGCGATAGAGGGGGAGATCGAGCGGCAGGCGCTTAACCCGTCGGCTATCGCCATGTTCCTGGTTTTTGTCGCGATCACGCTGGGCATCAGCTACTGGGCTTCGCGTCGCACCCAGACCAGTAAGGACTTCTACACTGCCGGTGGCGAAATATCCGGTCTGCAGAACGGCACGGCGATCGCCGGCGACTTCATGTCGGCGGCCTCTTTCCTGGGTATCAGTGGTTTGATGTTCGTGGGCGGATTTGACGCGCTGGTCCTGGCGATTGGCGCCTTCGCGGGCTGGCCAATCATGCTCTTCCTGCTGGCAAAGCGGGTTCGTAATCTCGGCAGCTTCACTTTCACCGACGTGGTATCGATGCGCCTCGATAAACGCCCCATCCGCATCGTGGCGATCATGGGCACCATTGTGGTGGTGTTGCTGTACCTGATTGCCCAAATGGTCGGGGCGGGCAAGTTAATTGAGCTACTGTTTGGCCTGCCCTACGAGGTGGCAGTGATATCGGTCAGCGTGCTGGTGCTGGCCTACGTCACTTTTGGTGGAATGCTGGCGACAACCTGGGTACAAATCGTCAAGGCGGTATTGTTGCTGGCCGGGGTATCCATCATTGCGTTCCTGGTACTGCTGGAGTCCGGATTCAGCATGGATACACTGCTTTCGTCGGCAGCAGCCAATCACCCGAAGGGCGACGCGATTCTGTCGCCGGGTGTGTTGTTCGATGACCCCATCCAGATCCTGACGATAATGGTCTCCATGCTGTTCGGAATCCTCGGCCTACCCCACATCCTCATGCGCCTGTTTACCGTACCCTCGATGCACGAAGCGAAGAAGTCAGTTTTTTATGCCTCGCTGTTTATGGGTTATTTTTACCTGGCCCTGGTGGTGATCGGCTTTGGCACCGTGATGCTGCTGTATAACAACCCGACATTCTTCAGCAGTGATGGCAATTTGTTCGGCGGTACCAATATGGCGGCCATCCACCTGGCCAGCGCGGTCGGCGGTGATGTGCTCACCGGCTTTATGTCCGCGGTCTCTTTCGCAACTATTTTAGCGGTTGTCGCGGGGCTTACCGTCTCCGGTGCGGCGGCTATTTCCCACGACCTCTATGCCGAGGTGATCTGTAAGGGTGAGCCTGACAGCCGCAAGGAGTTACAGCTGACCCGAATCACCACTATCGCGATAGGCGTGATCGCGGTCATGCTCGGCATTCTCTTTCAGGACGAGAATGTGGCTTTCATAGCGACCATGCCGATGGTGGTTGCCGCCTCGGTCAACTTCCCGATCCTGTTTTTGTCGCTGTTCTGGGAGAGGCTGACCACGCGCGGTGCGATCATCGGTGCCCTGGTGGGGCTGGTTTCGAGCGTGGGGTTGATCGTGGTAGGTCCGCAGGTCTGGGTGTCGGTGCTGGGCTTCGAGGAAGCGCTGTTTCCGTATAACTACCCGGCGCTGTTCACTATGCCCCTGGCAATATTGACCACCTGGATTGTTTCGGTGTCGGATTCGTCAGCACGGGGTGCTATAGATCGCGACAACTACCATCAGCTGCTGGTGCGCTCGGAGTTCGGGCCTGAAGGTGAGGATCTGGTGGTAGCCCGCCACTAGGGCGAGCTGTGGCACTCTGGGATTCAGGCGGCGCTGGCGACAGCATGCGCGCCGCGGGCATGTTCCTCGATAAGTTCGATAAACCGCGGCAGTAGCTGTCGCGGCAGGTCGTGACCCATGCCCGCGATCACTTCCAGGCGCGAACCACTGATCTGCCGTGCGGTATCGATACCACCTTCAACCGGCACCAGCACATCGTCCTTACCGTGGATGATCAGCGTTGGTGCGGTGATCTTGCGCAGCATCTTTACCCGACTGCCATTGGCGATGATCGCGGCCAGGTGGCGGGAATAGCCCTCGGGGTGGTTGCTGCGTTCAAGGCTGGCAAGAATCTTGTTACGCAGCTCGTCATCACTGGGCTGGTAATCCGGGCTGCCAATCAGGCGCCAGAATGCCATGCTGCTTTCCACCGTCGGTGGTGCCTTGCCCAGGGAGCGTTTCACCATCAACCTGACCACTTCCTTGCTGGGACCTGGAAGTTTCGGATTGCCGCTGCTGGACATGATTGAGGTCAGGGATATCACTCTCTCCCCAAAGCGGGCGGCCAGAATCTGCCCGATCATCCCTCCCATGGATGCACCGACCACATGGGCCTTGTCTATCCCAAGGCTATCCATCAGCCCAACGGCATCACGCGCCATATCGGTCAGGGTGTAGGGTACCCGTACCGGCAGCTTAAGCCTGGAAAACACCATCAACCGGGTAGCCTGCGGGATATGGGCATTCTCCATTTTCTCGGAGAGCCCTATATCGCGGTTGTCGAAGCGGATCACCCGAAAGCCGTGGTCGGCCAAACCCTGGCAGAAGTCCGGGGGCCAGGCAATCATCTGGGTGCCCAGGCCCATGATCAGCAGCATGGCAGGGTTTTTGGGGGATCCGAATTCTTCGTAAGCCAGGCGAACGCCATTGGCTGTCGTATATTGTTCTGACATGGGGGCAAGTTACCACAATACCGGGCGGGGGTTTACACTGTTGTCACGATGATTAATGTGCTAAGAAGCCCTGCCCTGGGGAAGTGCCGGAACAGTGCCAGAGCCGCGCTGGCCATGCTGTTGCTCGCGGCAGTGGCACTGGTGGGATGCCAGTCACGTGAGATATCGATCAGTCCTGCCCAGGGCGAACCGATGGCCAGGGTGTTGTTTCTTGCCGGTCCGGATAGCCATGGACCCTGGGCCCACGAGCACCATGACGGGTCTGTGTTGCTGGCAGAAGCCGTGCAAGCCCGTTGGCCCGCTATCGAGACCATTCTCGTATCCGGCGGCTGGCCCGACGATGAATCGATCTTCGCCGACATCGACGCCCTGGTAATCTACTGTGACGGGGGCGAAGGCCACCTGATCAATGACCATTTGGTCACGTTTGAGAACCTCCTTGAGGAGGGTGTGGGGGTGGCCGCTCTACACTACGCAGTGGAAGTGCCCCGCGGCAGCCGGTCGGCGGCACTAATGCTGCGTGCCATAGGCGGTTACTTCGAGACCGACTGGTCGGTCAATCCGCACTGGGAGGCCGAGTTTTCGGCGCTTCCAGAGCACCCGGTTACACGCGGTATCGAGCCATTCGCGATGGACGACGAATGGTATTTCAATATGCGTTTCCAGCCCAATATGCAGGGCGTCTCGCCATTGTTGGTTGCTGTTCCGCCAGCGCATACCATGGAGCGGGGCAACGGCCCCCATAGTGGTAATGATGCAGTGCGCAAGATGGTGGCGGAAGCGCTACCGCAGACGGTCGCCTGGGCCTACGAACGGGGGGATGGTGGTCGCGGTTTTGGTTTCACCGGGGGGCACTATCATGCCAACTGGGATAGCGAGGGCGCCCGTAACCTGGTGGTTAATGCTATTGGCTGGTTAACCGGCGCCGGAAGTCAGTAAGCCGTCGTAGCCGCGCACACCGGGCCTGCGGTCAGTCTTCGTCTTCCTCGGCCGCCCGCAGGCGTTCGCGCAGGGCTTCCTCTTCCGCCAGTACCGCTTTTATTTCCAGCATCACCGAATCGACGTCGGCCTCGTGGGTATCCAGCTCGAAATCACCGGTGAGGGGCATGTCCGGGTGCAGGTCTCCCGACTCGAATGCGGTCCATATCTCCTCGGCATAGTGGCTGTTGGCCAGATCGGGCGCGAAGGCGGCGTAATACTCAGTGATATTGGCGACGTCCCGCTGCAACATGGCCTTCGCGTTATTGTTGCCGGCAGCGTCCACGGCCTGTGGTAGGTCGATGATAACGGGGCCGTCCTCGTCCACCAGGACATTGAACTCCGACAGGTCGCCGTGAATCAGTCCGGTGCACAACATGCGCATCACGTAATGCATCATCAAATGGTGATCTTCGCGAGCCTGTTCGGCGGACATGGTCACGTCGTTGAGGCGCGGCGCGGCGTCGCCCTCGCCATCCGTGATCAACTCCATGATCAGTACACCGTCCACGCAGCCATAGGGCTGTGGCACCCTGACCCCGGCCCTGGCCAGACGGTAGAGAGCATCAACCTCGGCATTCTGCCAGATCTCCTCCTGCTCCTGGCGACCGTAGCGCGAACCCTTGGCCATGGCCCGGGCGCGCCTGCTGTTACGGACCTTGCGGCCCTCGGTGTACTGGACCGCTTTCTTGAAGCTGCGTTTGGCTGCGTCTTTATAGATCTTGGCACAGCGTTCATTGCGGCCGCAGCGCACGACGAAGACGTCGGCCTCTTTGCCGCTCATCAGCGGATAGAGCACCTCGTCGATCACGCCATCGGAGACCAGCGGCCTGAGTCTCTTGGGAATCTTCATACAGTGCCCCGGTTGGGCGCGCGTTCTGGAGTGCTGGAATTCAAGCGTCGCCCTTAACGAGGTCACCCGCTTCGAGATCCCGATCGACGGCGATACGCAGGAGTTGCCACAGTGCCTGCAAGTGCTCCCGCGTGGTGCCCTCGACACCCACGGACACGCGGACCATCCAGCGACCATCGAGTATCGACGGGGTCAGGAAAGCGGCCCCCGAGCTGTTGATTCGATCCAGCCAGGTGAGTGTATGTTGGTCCAGGGCCTCGCCGGATAGCGCCGACCCGTTGCTGGCTCTCGGTGTGTGGCGGATACAGATCGTTTGCAATGGCACCGGCGCCAGAACCTCCCAGTCCGGTTCCGCCGCAACTTGTCCGGCAAACCATTGCGCGTTATCGAGGTCCCGGCGCAGCCGTTGCCGAATGGCCTCTGGCCCGTCCAGGTAAAGGTGAAACCATAACTTCAGTGCCCGGAACCGTCGTCCCAGCGGGATACCCCAGTCCCGGTATTGCACGACCTCACCATCCGCCGCGGAGCGCAGGTAAGCGGGGTTGGTCGACATAACCTGTTGCAGGAACAACGGGTCCCGCACGTAGAATAAAGCCGTATCCAGGATGGTGCCCATCCACTTGTGCGGGTTCCAGGCCATGGAGTCCGCCTGTTCTACCCCTTCCCAGAGATGACGGCACTCGGGAAGCAGCATCGCCGAGCCCGCCATGGCGGCATCCACGTGCAGCCAGGTGCTATGCTTGCCGGCGATCTCGGCAATCTCTGCCACCGGGTCTATCGCCGTGGTGCCGGTCGCGCCCACAGAGCAAACAATGCCCGCGGGGATGCAACCGGCGGCGATGTCCTGCTCGATGGTTGCGTCCAGTTCGGCTGACAGCATGGCGCGGGAAGCCGGGTCCTCGGCAATCAGTCGCAGGTTGTCGTTGCCAAAGCCTGCCAGCTGCACCGCCTTGGCGACTGAAGAGTGCGCCTGGCTCGTGGTGTAAGCCACCAAACGCTTCTCCACCGACTGCAGGCCCCCACCATTTTTGCTGATATTGCTGGCGCGTTCCCTGGCGAGAATCATCGCCGTCACACAGGCAGTTGAAGCCGTATCATGGATTGTGCCCTGCCATTGCTCACTGAGCCCGGTCAGCTGGCGCAGCCAGTCGCAGACGACTTCTTCGACCTCGGTCAATGCAGGACAGCTTTCCCAGGAAATTCCGAGCGTTCCCATGCCCGAACTGGCGATATCACCCAGTACGGATGCCAGTGACGCGTTGGAGGGAAACCAGCCAAAGTGCA
This sequence comes from uncultured Alteromonadaceae bacterium, assembly GCA_964590005.1. Taxonomy (GTDB): domain Bacteria; phylum Pseudomonadota; class Gammaproteobacteria; order Pseudomonadales; family Halieaceae; genus CALJFL01. Next base: position 9,928 of record CAZPVJ010000009.1, read on the forward strand.
TGGGATGTTGTACCTGGGTAACACCGGGTACGACCACCGACTCCAGTTGCTGTAGCAATGTCTCGAAACTGCCTTCTGTTGTGGGTGGCTGTACCGACATACCTGCTTTTACTTCACCCGGCGCTACCTGGGCGCGAACCGGCAGTTCGGGTATCTGTTTTCTGTAGTCGGCTATCCAGTCGATCAACTGGTGTCCCGCAATGCGAAACTCTTCCGGTGTCATAGTGTTCCTCTTCCTACCTTTTTGCTCGCTCACTGCTTTGGACGGCCACGCAGAGGGAGGGATGGCACCATACAACAATCCGGGCTGGCGGTCGAAAACCGGCTCGGGGGCAGTGGCTTGGCGCAGCCATGGTAAGGCCTGTGCTAGTGTTGTTGACACGGTTTAACCGCAAGGGGAGAGCGGCAATGAAAATTGGAATGGGCTTACGCAACATGGGCGACGTGGCTGATCGCCACACGCTGACAGAATGCGCCCGCGCGGCAGACGAGGCCGGTGTGGACTCGTTATGGGTCTTCGACCACGTGGCGATACCACCCGATGATGCCGAGGGCTCGGGCGGCCTCTACCTGGATCCACTCGCGACGCTGGCTTACGTGGCCGGCTGTACCCAAAACATCGGCCTGGGTACCGGCGTCCTGGTTGTGCCCTATCGCCCGGCATTGCTGACCGCCAAGTGGTTGGCCACCATCCAGCAGTTATCGGGCGACCGTCTTCTTTTGGGTGTCGCACCGGGCTGGATGGAAGCGGAGTTTCGCGCCCTGGGAGTGGATCGCAGTCAGCGCGGGCGAATCACCGATGAAACGCTGGCCTTTATCCACCGGTGTTTCAACGACGATCTGGTATCGGCAAATGGACAGGAATTCTTGTTCCGCCCCCGTCCAACCCGGCCGCCCTTGTTTGTCGGTGGCGATGGGGCGCACGCTATTCGCCGGGCCCTGAAGCTGGGCGATGGCTGGATCCCCATTGGCAAGAAGCCGGCGGAGTTAAAGCCAGTGATTGACGACTACCGCCAGCGGGCCGATGCGGCCGGGAAACCCCGGCCTGAGATTGTTACGTTCAGCCAGCTTAATAGCGATGACCTGGCTGAAACGCAGGACAGCCTGTCCGCCTTCGCAGAGGCCGGGGTAGATAGGCTGGTATGGATTTGCCGTTATGAGAACGCGCGACACTGTCGCGAGGAGCTGGCCAAAATGCAGGCTTTGCTCACTGGCAACTGATCGCAGCCGCTGCTCAACTCAGCGGGCCAGGTAGGCCTCTCTAATTTTGCGTTTGAACAGCTTGCCGCTGGCATTTTGGGGCAGCGGCTGGTCCGCCAGTTCAATGTGCCGTGGCACCTTGAAGCCGGCCAGTTTATCTTGCAGCCGTTTGCGCAAAGTCGCCACCGTCAGTTCGGCGGCCGGTTGCGGGTAAGCCACCATGACCAGCTCCTCTCCCATCGCGTCATCGGGGATGCCGAACACCACTACTTCCTGTATTTCGGGCATGGCATAGGCGCATTGTTCGATTTCGCCGGGGAAGATGTTCTCGCCTCCGCGTATGACGATTTCCTTTATGCGACCCGTTATATGCAGGAAGCCATCGCTATCGAAGTGTCCAAGGTCGCCTGTTTTGAGCCAGTCGCCATCGCGAATCTCGGCGCTGGCCTCCGGTCGATTCCAGTAGCCGGCACATACGGTAATGCAGCGGATCTGTATTTCGCCAATTTCGCCCGGCGGCAGTTCCCGGCCTGCCGGGTCGACAAATCGAAACTGCGCGAGGGGTGACTTGATACCGGAAGCCTCAGGCTTGAGGTCAAAAATCTCACCCACCTGTACCGTACCGACGGCCATGGTTTCGGTCATGGCGTATCCGGCCGATCGGCTGACGCGTTCGATCTTGGATTCGATCAGTGCCGGCAGTGCTTCCGGCGTGGCGGCACCGGCGGCGCCCACCCTGAACAAGGAGCGGGTGTCGTAGTCGTCAAACTTTGGGTGAGTAAACAGCGCCTGCAAAACCGCCGGCACGCTGGTCATGCCGGTGATTTTTTCCGACTCGATCAACTGCAGGGCTTTCTCAGTATCCCACTTGTACATCAGCACCACTTTCTGACCCATCTGCAGAGGCACTAGCAGGCCCGATAACAGGCCTGTGCCGTGGAATAGCGGCACTGTCAGCAGAGGCGTTTCCTGAACTGCGCCGCCGCGCAGTTCTCGTGGCCCCTCCATTGACATCGTCAGATAGCCCACGAAATACAGGTTCATCAGCGCCTGGCTGATACCAATATGCAGGTGTACTGTGCCCTTGGGCATGCCGGTACTGCCGGAGGTGTACATGATCATGGCGGGGTCATCAGGCGCCACCTCGGCAACCTCGAAAGCGTTGCCCTCAGCGCCGGCCACTACCGCGTCGAAGTCGCTGATATTGTCCTGCGAGTACTCGCGGTCAGCGCCGGCAACAAGGATTGCCAGGTTTTCGCCAGGGTGGGTTCCAGACAGCAAATCCAGACGTTGGGGGTCGCAGACGAGTACCGATGCGCCGCAGTCTTCCACGCCGTAGACCAGTTCATCGGTTTTGCCCCAACTGTTCAGTGGGACCGCTATGGCCCCGCAGAACACGGTGGCTACAAATGCTATCGACCATTGCGGGCAGTTGCGCATTGCAATGGCGACACGGTCGCCTTGCTTGATCCCGTAGCTCGCGCGCAGCTGTGTACCCAGGCGGTCTACCGCGTCGAAAAATTCATCGAAACTAAGCCTCTGGTCCTCGTAGACAATAAACGGCTTGTCGCCGTGACCGCGCCCGGCCTGGAGCAGTTGTACCAAATCGGCGGGCGCCCCGGCAAAGCCTTTCTGAATGCTGCCAGCGACTTCGAAGTCCTTCAGTTCGAAGGGAGTATCGGGAGCAGTTAGCTCGGTGATTTTCTCGTGTACGTCCTGTGCGGTGAAGGCCATGCTTGAGTCTCGTTGGTTGGATTGTGTTTGCCGTATGGGATTCTAGATCGATTAGAGCGAAGGGAACAGGACCAGGGCGCGCACTGCGCTTATTGCCCTGGCCCGGCGGGCGTTAGCTTTTGCCGCAGAGATTACAAGCCGACGGCGGGATGGCTAGGGCGATAAAACCCCTGTATGGTGGAACTCAGGTCGGGGTCATTCACCCGTGCAAGCGTACCCGGCCACCATAAGGGCCTGCCATGGCACCGGTTCGATTTCGTTACGCGACGCTTGAGATTGGTGACGTCGACATCCACCTGCGCACCCTGCGCGACAACCAACAATATGAAGACGATGATGGACAGGCAGAGGCCCTGGGCATTTCAGCTGCCACCTGGCCGCTGTTTGGCATTGTCTGGGAGTCGGGCCGCGTGCTCGCCGACCTGTTCAAGGATGCCGATGTTGAAGGGCTTCGCATTCTCGAGGTGGGTTGCGGGATTGGCCTCGCCAGCTTGTTGCTCAATAACCGGCGGGCGGATATCACGGCCTGCGACCATCATCCAAGAGCAGAAGAATTTCTCCAGCATAATGCGAGTTTAAATGGCGATGAACCGATTCCCTTTTTTCGCGGCGACTGGAACGTGGCTGCCAGCAGCAATGGCAGGTTTGACCTGATCATCGGCAGTGACCTGCTCTACGAGCCCAACCATGCGGAGCTGCTGTCAGGGTTCATTGATCAGCACGCCAAAACTACGGCCAACGCCGTGATAGTTGATCCCCGCCGCGGCAACGGGTCTGCGTTCTGCCGTAGCATGCTCGGTCATGGCTTCGAGCGCGACCAGATTGAACAGGAACGCATGGGTGGGCCTGACCTGGACTTCAAGGGCAACGTTTACCGCTTTTCCCGCTAGGGTATTTCAGTCCAGCTCAAATACCATCTGTACAGTCGCGCGAATCTGGCTCTCACCCACCGCGATCGGCACGTCGGCGGCTTCGGCCATCATGGCGCTGCGCATCATGGGCGGTCTGGGAATGGCCACGCCGGTTTCGCTGATCGATAACACGTCGCCGAGGTCCACGTCGGCGGCATCAACGTAGAGTTCCGCGCGTCGTCGGGCATCTGCCACCGCTGCCCGGCGAGCCTTGTCCAGCAGCTCATCCCGATTGGCGATGTCGAAGCGGATGTTGCCTAGTTGGTTGCTGCCCGCCTTGACCAGTGCATCCAGTAATCCGCCCAGTTCCTCGAGGTCCCGTACCTTGATGGTCAGCTGGTTGGATACCCGGTAGCCATCAATTTTGGGGCTTCCGGAGTCGTTGCGCTCGCGCCGGTATTGGGGAGATACGTTGAAGTTGCTGGTCTGGCGATCTTTATCCTCGATACCCAGCTCGTCCAGTACTTCGATGAGCTCGGTCATCGCCGCGGTATTGGCATTGAGTGCAACTTCGGGGGTGGTGGCCTCCGTGGTCACTCCAGTGCTGATGATTGCCATGTCGGGAACCGCCGTGACGACCCCCTCACCTGTCACCGATACGGTGGCGGGGATATCCTGCGCCCGGGCGCTTCCCGCGACGATCAACAAGCCGACGAGGGCAATAAGGTAGGGTGTCAAGAATCGTTTCACGGTAGAGCTCCTGATGGTCAATGGCTGGGAATGGGATTTAGTCTAGTCTATCTGCATGTATTCCCGTTGCATCAATAGACTCTGGAACGTGGCGATAGTTTCCGGTCGCTGTGTACTCATGGTTCGGCGAAGCAGGCCGGGTTTGGACTGTTGTCAGGCGCTACCCCATGGATTCTAGATCGACAGATATCCTGGTTGTGGGAGGCGGGATGGCTGGCAGTTCCGTGGCCGCTGAGTGTGCGGCAGACGCCCGGGTTGTTCTGCTGGAGATGGAATCAAGTCCGGGGCAACACGCAACGGGCCGCTCGGCGGCGTTCTTCTCACCTGCTTATGGCAGCGGTATTGTTCGCGCCTTCACCGCCGCCAGCGAGGCATTGTTTCGGTCACCGCCGGTAGACTTTTCCGACCTACCATTGCTACGGCCACGCGACTGTCTGTTCATCGGTCGGCCTGATCAGCGTGCATCCCTTACGGACCTGGCGGCAGAAGTGACTTTTCTCGAGATGCTGGACGCGGTCGAGGCTCGCCACCGGGTCTCCGCGCTAAGGCCGGGCTACGTGGATGGCGCGCTCTGCGACGCCAGCGGCGGTGACCTGGATGTCGATGCACTTCACCAGGCTTACCTGAGATTACTGCGACAGCGGGGCGGGGAGTTGCAGGTCGACAGCAGGGTGCGGTCCATTGAACGGAGCGGCGGTCATTGGCGAGTTAAGACTGAGCGTGGTGAATACCGTGCACCGCAGGTAGTGAATGCTGCTGGTGCCTGGGCCGACGAAGTAGCGAGCCTCGCCGGGCTTGAGGCCCTGGGTATTGAACCCCGGCGACGTTCCGTACTGCTGGTGGACGCACCAGAGCAGTACGAAACGGCCCGCTGGCCCCTGCTGGTTGATGTCGACGAAGCGTTCTACTGTAAACCTGAGGCGGGGCAACTATTGCTGTCACCTGCTGACGAAACGCCCTCGCCCCCTTGCGATGCCCAGCCTGAGGAAATTGACCTGGCGGTTGCAGTGGATCGGGTAACTCGGGCGCTTGATCTGGATATCAGGCGCATAAACCATCGATGGGCGGGCTTGCGTAGCTTTGCCCCTGACAATACCTTCGTTCTCGGTGATGATCCCCGTGCTGAAGGCTTCTTCTGGCTAGCGGGACAGGGCGGCTATGGTATACAGTCGGCACCGGCGTTGGCACAACTGGCGGCTCATCTGCTGATCGGTCGCACCCTGCCGATTCAGTGTGCCAAGTTAAAGGAACACCTGGGCGCTATCGCGCCAGCGAGATTGATAACCGAGTGACCACTGCGACTGTATGAGGAGCAATGAATGAGTTGTTGGAATTTTGCCGAAGCCGTGTATCGATTGGGTGAGGGCGCGACGGCGGACAGGCCCGCACTGATTCATGACGACACGGTGATTTCCTACGGCGAGCTGAGAAACCGCGCCGTCGGTATAGCCAGTTACCTGGATTCCCTCGAGCTTCCACCGGGCTCTCATGTCGGCCACTACCTGAGAAATTCCAATGCCTACATGGAGACCTACGCCGGTGCCGGACTTGTTGGCCACGCCCATGTCAATGTCAACTACCGCTACCTGGATGAGGAACTGATTGACCTGGCTAACGGACTGGATTTGCGCGTGCTGGTTTACGATGCGGAATTCGCTCCGATGGTTGCGGCGATTAGGGATCAACTCGAAACCGTGACCGCCTATATCGAGGTCGGGACAGAGGAGCCCGTGAACGCATTCGCTGTCTCGCTGGCATCGCTGTACGAGCGCGAAGCGGAAGGTTTTCACTCGAGGGCCTCCAGCGATGATTTCATCCTGATTGCGACAGGAGGCACCACCGGGCTGCCCAAGGGTACCCAGTGGCGCAATGAGGATCTCTGGCGCAAGCTGAATACCGGGACGCATATGGCCCTGGCGCCGCTTGACTTGCAAGAGCACCCCGAGACAATAGAGGAACACGTGGCTAACGTGGCCTCCCTGCCGGCGTCACCGCCTTTTCTTTCCCTGTCGCCGCTGATGCACGGCGCGGGTTTTATGACCGCATTGCTGATGATCGCGCAGGGCGTGCCTGTATCGACGGTTTCTGGTAGCAAGTTCGATGCGGACAAGACCCTGTCGTTCATCAAACAGCACGGCATTGGCTCTGTTGTACTGGTGGGTGATGCCTTCGGCTCTCCCTTGCTCGAAGCGCTGGATAGGCGTGCCGATGAATCCCTGATAGCGTCACTGGTGGTGGTAATTTCTTCCGGAGCTGCACTGGGTCCCGAGACCCGGGCTGGCCTGGCGAGGCACAACCCGGCGTTGCTGGTGGTTGATACCCTGGGTTCCTCTGAGTCTTCCGGCTTTGCTATGGCCACCGGCGAGCCTGGTGTATTCCAACCCATGCCGGGAGTCCGTGTGCTTGATGACGAGCTCCGTGATGTAGTCCCGGGCAGCGACACCATCGGCATGATTTACTGGAGTGGCCACCAGCCGGTGGGCTATTACAACGAGCCGGAAAAATCCGCCGAGACCTTCCCCGAAATTGAAGGCAAGCGTTACGTCATGGTGGGAGACCGCTGTACGGTGCGAGACGACGGCAACCTGGTCCTGTTGGGGCGGGACAGTACCGTGATCAACAC
>CAZPVJ010000010.1:0-14381 GCA_964590005.1 uncultured Alteromonadaceae bacterium
ATTATCCTGGCCATCGTCATCATGCTATTTGGCACCAAGCGCCTGCGCACCCTGGGTAGTGACCTGGGCAGTGCCGTCAAGGGATTCCGGAAAAGCATGCAGGATGATGGATCGCAAGCCAAACCGGCAGAAGAAACTGAGGCCCCGGCAGCAGACTCCACCGAGCCCGAAAAGGATAAGTAAAGCTCCCCATGTTCGACATCGGGTTTGCGGAGCTCATCATCATCGCTGTGGTGGGCCTGCTGGTCATTGGGCCGGAGCGCTTGCCGGGCGCTATTCGCACGGCCAGCCTGTGGCTGGGACGTATAAAGCGCGGCTTCAACGATATCCGCAGGGAAGTCGAGCAGGAGCTACACAACGATGCCGTGCTGCAGGAGCTGAAGCAGACCGGCGAGCAAATCAAGGCTGAGGCTGAAACCGTAGGCAATGAACTGCAAACTGCCGCGCGCGAGGCCGAGCCGGAAGAGAACTCTGAGAAAGCCGATAAGCCCCAGCTAACCTCTCCCGACAGGGAGGCGTGATGAAAGAAGAAGAACTGGATCAACCGCTGCCGCTGGTGGCCCATCTGACCGAATTGCGCGACAAACTGTTGCGCGCCATCCTGGCAGTACTCATTGTATTCATCGGCTTGTTTCCATTTGCCAACGAAATTTACGCCTTTGTCTCTGAACCGCTGCGGGCAATCCTGCCCGAGGGTGCCACCATGATCGCGACCGAAGTGGCGTCACCGTTTCTGACCCCGTTTAAGCTGACCCTGGTAGCCGCGATATTTCTCGCAATCCCCTACGTGCTGTACCAGGCATGGAGCTTCATTGCACCGGGCATGTACCGTCACGAGAAAAGACTGGCGATACCGCTGCTCATTTCCAGCATCATCCTGTTTTATGCCGGTGCGGCTTTTGCGTACTACGTGGTCTTCCCGCTTATATTTGCATTTTTTACCAGCGTTGGCCCAGCCGACGTGACCATCATGACCGACATCAACCGCTATCTGGACTTTGTGCTGAAGCTGTTTTTTGCTTTCGGGATTGCCTTTGAAATACCGATCGCCGCGGTTTTACTTATCTGGGCGGGTATCACTACCCCGGAAGCCCTCGGCAGGAAGCGACCGTATATTATTGTCGGCTGCTTTGTATTCGGGATGTTACTAACACCGCCAGATATCATTTCGCAGTCCCTGCTGGCTATCCCCATGTGGATACTGTTCGAGTTCGGTGTATTCTTCGGAAAGTTTGTGCAAACCAGGAACCAGGGCGAAGAATCGCCCAACAGCTGATACGCAATTTTACCCACAGCCCTGCAGTTGGCCTGCAGGCATAAGGACCACCTTATGATCGCCAACGCCTCGAAATTTTACTGCCTCCCTGTATTACTTCTGCTGGCGTCAGTGCTACTGACCCTCCCGGTGTTTGGGCAGGACGTCGCCAAGCCGGACGCGTCGATGCGAGACATTCTCGAAGCGGAAGAGAAGGCCGAGGAGATTCTGGAAGAAAAAGAGCAGTCGCAGGCCAGGGGAATGGAAGTACCCCAGACCCCTCTTTCGGCCATGCTGGGGCTGCGGGAGGCGATGCGCCGAAGCGATTACCCCGCCGCCGCCGAGTACCTGGATATGCGTTTCCTGCCCGAGGAAATGGAGGAATACGAACCGGAGAGCCTTATCCGGGCACTCGCCTATGTCTGGGCCCAACAGAATATCGCGGATCTCTCCAATGTCAGTGACGACCCGGCAGGTAACCTTGACGACGGACTGGTTAGCTACCGCGACCTGATTGGCACGGTGAAGATCAGCACCGGCGAAGTACCCATTTACCTGCAGCGCGTACCGGATGGTAAAGGCGGCAGGACCTGGAAATTATCCAATGCCACCGTCATGCGAATCCCCGAAATGTGGGATGAGCTCGGCTATAGCCCGGCTGCGATCTACCTGAACAACCTGCTTCCGCAGTTTCGTTTCATGGGCATGGACAATTGGCAGATAGCAGCAACCATTGTCTTCATCATCATCGCCTGGCCGCTGGCGGCGCTGTTTAGCAACCTGTTGATGCGTATTGCCTTATTGATCCCTAACGAATTCCCCGACGGGATTCGTCGCTTCTTCCGCGGTCCAGCCAGGTTTTTCCTGTTCATCCTGATATGCCGGGTGCTGATGACCTATCTCGGCCTCTCATTAACCGCACGGGTGTATCTCGAGTCAACGGGCGTCGACTATATCGCCTATACCGTTCTTGTTCTCGGTGCCTTGTCGCTGATCAGGGACTACCAGATCAAACGTATGGAGAAGGCCGGCAAAGCGGAATACGTCGCCTTGCTCAAGCCGCTGACCACCATCGTGAAGGTTCTAGTCGTTACCCTGCTCGCCTTGATCTGGGCAGACCAGGCGGGCTACAACATGTCGACGATTCTGGCGGGGCTGGGCGTCGGCAGTCTAGCGGTCGCGCTGGCGGCACAGAAAACGCTGGAGAACGTTATCGGGGCCATCACCCTGTACACCGCACGCCCGGTAAAGCCGGGCGACCTGTGCCGATTTGGCACGGTAATAGGGGTCGTCGAAGAAATCGGACTGCGCTCGACCCTGATCCGGACGCTGGATCGTACTATGCTGGTCGTTCCCAATTCCGTGTTCTCCTCGGTCGAGGTCGAGAACCTATCGTCGCGGGATCGTATTCGCTATTACAGACACGTCCTGCTGCAGATGGCCAACGCTGACCAGTTGAGGGTCATTACCGCGCAATTGCGCCAACTTTTCTATTCCCACCCCATGGTTATGCAGGACACAGTCAGTATCCGCTTTGAGAAAATTGAGCAAGCCACGGCCGTACTGCGTCTCGACGCCAGCGTAGCCACAACGAATTACCAGGAGTTCCTGGCAGTGGCGGAAGACCTCAACCTGCGTATTGTGGAGTTGGTGCATGCGGCCGGTGCCATTTTCAGTGGTCCTGGCCAGGTACTGCAAATCCGCGAGTTCAAGCAGGCATCCGACGAAGAAATGGCGCGCATGCAGGCAACCCTCAACGAATGGCATGACCAGGATCGCCTGCCCTTTCCCGATTACAGCGCCGACGAAAAAGCCAAGTTCAGGGGCTCTCTCGACTATCCACCGAGCGGCGCCTCGCGCTAATGTCCGATAGCCGCGCGCGAAGTTTTGCGCCACTCAAGGCCCTGCTAGGTTACCTTTGGGCTTACAAGCCGCAATTGCTGGCAGCCGGCATTGCTCTGCTGTTCACCGCTGCGGCCACCCTGGCGCTGGGCAAAGGGGTGCAGATCCTCATAGATCAGGGGTTTGGTGGCAGCAGTGACGATCTTACCGCGGCCGTCTTGTTGATCATTGCCATCAGTGCTGCCATCGCCATAGGGACCTTTCTGCGCTTCTACGTGGTGTCCTGGCTGGGCGAGCGCGTGAGCGCAGATATTCGCAAGGCGGTCTTCACCAACATCGTGCACCTGCACCCCGGCTTCTTCGAGACCAACCGGTCCGGGGAAATCATGTCGCGGCTGACGACTGATACCACGCTCCTGCAAACTATCATCGGCTCGTCTTTCAGTATGGCGCTGCGCAGCAGCCTGACACTGACCGGAGCGCTGGTCATGATGTTTATTACCAACCTGAAGCTCAGCCTGATCATTGCCGCCAGCGTACCGCTGGTACTGCTTCCCATCCTGATATTCGGCAGGCGAGTGCGCAAGTTATCCAATCTAAGCCAGGACAGTATTGCCAGCGTGGGCAGTTACGCCGGTGAAATCGTGCAGCACATCAAGGTCGTACAGAGCTATACCCGGGAGCAGTTCGAAATCGACGCATTCGATGGCGAGGTCGAGCGCGCCTTTGGCATCGCCAGGCGCCGCATTCGTCAGCGGGCCCTGCTGATTTGCGGCGCAATACTGCTGCTGTTTGCCGGTATGTCCGGCATGCTCTGGAGTGGTGGCCAGGACGTCATCAGCGGGCGTATGACCGGCGGCGAACTGGGTGCCTTCGTGTTCTACGCGATTATGGTCGGCAGTGGCTTCGCCACGATTTCGGAGGTTTGGGGGGAATTGCAACGGGCAGCGGGCGCCGCGGAGCGCCTGTTAGAGCTCGTCAACAAGGAAAGTATCATCGACGACCCAATGGCCAGTGACCTGCCACCACCGGAGCCCTGCATAGCGATGCGCAATGTCAGTTTCGCCTATCCCGCCCGGCCTGGGCAACTGGCACTGGAGGACTGTTCCCTGGACATACAGGCCGGAAAAAGCCTGGCCCTGGTAGGGCCCTCCGGCGCGGGTAAATCCACGGTATTTGAATTGTTGCAGCGATTTTATGACCCGCAGGCAGGCAGCATCCTGATCGACGGCATCGACATAAGGACCATGAACCTTAAGCAGCTGCGCTCCCAGACCGCCCTCGTGCCCCAGCAGCCAGCTCTGTTCACAGCCGATGTACGATACAACATTGCCTATGGCAGACCCGATGCCAGCGACAAGGAAATCGAAGCGGCCGCCAGGGCGGCACACGCCCATGACTTTATCAGCAGCTTACCCGAAGGCTACGGCAGCCACCTGGGGGAACAGGGCGTCAGGCTGTCGGGAGGACAGCGCCAGCGCATCGCTATCGCCAGAGCCATTCTCAACGATCCGCGGATCCTTTTACTGGATGAGGCCACCAGCGCCCTGGACAGCGAAAGTGAATTCCAGGTACAGCTGGCACTGGAAGAACTGATGCGTAACCGCACCACCGTGATCATCGCCCACCGTTTGTCTACGATATTGCACGTAGACCGGATCGCGGTACTCGATCAAGGCAAACTGGTCGCTAGCGGCAGTCACAATGAGTTACTTGCCAGCAATGCCCTGTACGCTCGCCTCGCGTCTTTGCAATTCCGCGAGGGTGCGCAACTCAACGAGCTGCACGCTCCTGATCCAGTAGCCGCACCCGATCTTTCCGTTCCTGGTTGACCTTCAACAGGTCTTCCATGGTATCCCGCGACACGTCGGCGAGATCACCCATCCAGTTCAGAGTGAGCCTGGTGTTGTTAACCGCACACCGCAGGGGAGCCGTGAAAGGCTTCCGCTGGATAATCGACAGGGATTCGTCAAAGGCCGTGCGCATATGTTGCCCGGTAATATCCTTGCCGGAGTCATACGCCATGGATATAACCTCAAAGGATTCCAGCAAAGCCTCCAGTCCAATCCACTCAACCATGGTGCCGCGCTCAACACCGCGCCGCACCCCACGGCGGATCTTGCGCGCCAGGTTGCGGAACTCGCGGTGGACACGGGGACCAAATACCGGGTCTGGCGCTGGCTGCAAGGTGTCGTCCTCGGCCAGTTCACGCCAGTCCTGCACAGTCAGGATGGACTCGATCTGCGGAAAGACCAAAGCCTCCTCGTTATTCATGTGGTTATAGCTGCGCTCGATATACTCGCGGCCAGCCTTTACCACCTCTGTACCCGATACCCTGCCGTCACGCCAGCGTTCAATGGTAGCCAGCACTTCCCGGCCGCGTTTGGCCATGTCGTCGTGCTCGCGCTGCAAGCTGTCGACATTGTCTGCCGCCGTTGCGTCGATCTCTGCCACCCTGCCGTAGATCAGGTCCTCACGCGGGTGATGGTACCGATCCGGCCAGGACAACATGTAATCCATACTCTCGTAGAGCATGTGGGTATCAACAAGGTCACCCTTGGCGACTGCATCCAACTGCTGGCTCATCAGCTCCATCACGCTTGCCATGTGTCGGTGCTCGGCTCGAAGCGCCGCCATCATGGGCGTTTCTTGGCTACTCTCAGGTTGCACCGGCCTGTCGGTACGGGTGGCTTTCTTGCGTGCCGGCTTTTTGGCGGACGGTTTCTTTTTCGTCGCTGGCATGACAATCTCCTTTCACTTCCAATCCTTCAGAATAATCACCAAGGCTAACGACTCCAAGTTGCGGGGGCATTGATCCTGCTCATGACAAACAGAAGCAGCAAGCCGGGGTAAATTGCTAAACTCAGCGCCGTTTTCGCCGCCACCAACAAAAACGCCGGCGCTAGGCCGGCGTCTTGAAGCCAGTGATGATCAGCTGAACTCGCGCACCAACCCACCGATGGACTCCTTGGCATCGCCAAACAGCATACGGGTGTTTTCTTTGTAGAACAGCGGATTTTCGATGCCGGCGAAGCCCGATGCCATGGAGCGCTTGAGAACAAAGACGGTTCGCGCCTGATCCACATTGATCACAGGCATACCGTAGATGGGCGAGGACTCCGACTCACGCGCCGCAGGATTAACCACGTCATTCGCGCCAATAACAATCGCCACATCAACGTTTTCCATCCGCGGGTTGATATCATCCATCTCCAACAGCTGGTCATAAGGCACGTCAGCTTCAGCCAGCAATACATTCATATGGCCTGGCATGCGCCCGGCAACCGGGTGAATGCCAAAGTTAACCTCGGCACCGTTCTTCTCCATGATCTCGGTCAGTTCTTTGACGACGTGCTGGGCCTGGGCAACCGCCATGCCATATCCAGGTATGATGGCCACGTTGCTGGCTGCTTCGAGAACGTAATAGGCATCCTCAACAGATATTGGCTTGATTTCACCCTCGACCTCTTCGTCACCGCCACCGACACTGCCAAAGCCACTGAACAAGACATTGCTCAGGGAGCGATTCATTGCCTTACACATGATCTGGGTGAGAATAATCCCGGCAGCGCCCACCAACGAGCCCGCTACGATCAGGATGTTGTTGTTGATCGCAAAACCCGCAGCACAGGCCGCAAGCCCCGAATAGGAGTTCAACAGGGAAATCACCACCGGCATGTCAGCGCCACCGATGGGAATGACCGCCATGACACCAAACACCAGTGATAGACCAATCACCATGTACAGCCACTGCGGGTTCTCCGGTTGCAGGCAGAACATCACACCACTACCCAGAATGCCCGCGACGATGAGGCTGTTGACTATCTGTTGTCCTTTGAACAGCACGGCACCGCTGCCAATGGTTTCACTGAGCTTGCCATAGGCAATCAGTGAGCCCGTAAAAGTCAGTCCGCCAATCAGGATCGACAGCACAATGGTGACCAGCGTGAAGGTGCCCGTGGCAGTAGAAATAGCCGCCGCACCCACCAGCAGCGACGCCATGCCGCCAAAGCCATTGAATAGTGCCACCATCTCCGGCATCGACGTCATCTGTACCAGGCGCGCCGCCGCAGCACCGACGACACCGCCTAGCAAGATTCCGGCAAAAATCCACTGGTACTCCACAATACCCTGGTCAAGCAGTGCAGACACAATCGCCAGCAGCATGCCAATAGCCGACAGCATATTGCCGCGGCGCGCCGAATCAGCAGAGCCCAGCAGCTTCAGTCCGAAGATGAAGAGCGCGGCCGCGACAACATAGGCCAGCTGGATAAGAAGTTGGCTAGTATCCACGATCAGCCCTCCTTCTTCTTGAACATGGCGAGCATACGGTCAGTCACCATATAGCCGCCAACCACGTTGATTGAGGCGAGGGCCACGGCACCCGCACCCAGCCAGTTGGCCAGGTCCTGCTGACCGGTTCCGGCCAGGCCGATCGCGCCGACCACGGTAATACCGGAAATCGCGTTGGCACCGGACATCAGCGGCGTGTGCAGGGTGGCGGGCACCTTGTTGATCAGTTCGAAGCCCAGGAAAATCGCGAGCATCAGGATAAACGTCAGGAATACGGCTTCCATATCAGTTGCCCCCCTCCAGGATATTTTTAATGGTCTCATTGGTCACTTCACCGCCATGGGTGATGATGCAGCCCGGCAGGATGTCGTGCTCAAAGTCGATAGTGAAAGTCTGTGCTTCCTTGTCCCAGCTATCTTCTACAAGATTGAACAAGTTGGCCGCGTACATCTGGCTGGCATCGCGGCAGACCTCATTGGGTAGGTTGCCCTTACCGACTACCGTAACCCCGTTGATAGATACCGTCTCATCGGGTACCGAACCTTCCACGTTGCCACCGGTCTCAGCCGCCATATCAACCACGACTGAACCAGGTTGCATGCCTTCAACCATGTCACGGGTCACAATCACCGGAGGCTTGCGACCGAATACCTGGGCTGTAGTAATCACCACATCCGACTCTGCGATGACCGCTTTCTGGGCGTCACGCTGCATTTGTATTTGCTCCGGGGTCAGCTCCTTGGCGTAGCCACCAGCGGTCTCACCGGTTTCACCGAGGTCGATTTCCAGGAAGGTAGCGCCCAATGACTGGACTTGCTCGGCAACCACCGGACGGGTATCAAAGGCAGTGACCTTGGCACCCAGGCGCTTGGCGGTAGCGATAGCCTGCAGGCCAGCAACGCCGGCACCGATGATAAAGACCTTGGCCGGCTTGAGTGTGCCGGCAGGCGTCATCATCATGGGGAAAATGCGCGGTAAGTGGCTAGCCGCCTGCATCACCATTACGTAGCCCGCCAGGTTAGCCTGAGAGCTCAGGGCATCCATCTTCTGGCTACGGGTGGTCCTCGGGATCATTTCCATGCTGATGGCGGTAACACTGCGCTCTTTCAGCGCGTTAACCAGCTCGTGTTCATTGAACGGGTCGAGATAACTGATATGCACGCAGCCGGGCTTCATCAGAGCCACCTCAGCAAGCTCCGGCTTGCGCAGGCGCAGCAGCATGTCAGCATTGGAGAAAAGCGCTTCCCGGTCGTTGCTGACCGTAGCGCCTACCTCGGTATATTGCTCATCGGTAAAGCCTGATCCTGCACCCATGCCAGCTTCGATGACAATTTCTGCGCCCAGGCGAACCAGCTTCTTGGCGACGTCCGGAATAATGGGCACCCGGTTTTCGCCCGGGTGTGTTTCCTTGGGAATAGCGAGACGCATAGCGGTTGGTACCCCATACCTGTTTATCGTTTGGGTTTTTTGCGGTCCTTATTCTGAGGACGCTCGGTCGGTTTCTTCACGGCGCCGACTGCCCTTACCAGGGCGACGTCCAACGATACCGCCGAATGCACTCGGGCAAGGGGGTGCAGAGAGTAGCACAGCCAAACCCGCGCAGGAACAATGACGATTATTCAGCACCTGAATACCCAGGTGGAGCAATCATCAGGCAGGGGAATAGCGCCGGGGCACCGCTGGTGACACCCATCATGGCCAGCACGATGGCCGGTTTTTCCGCCAGAAGCGCTGCCATGACGGATAGTAAACAGACCCCGACTCAGCGAAGTAACTCTTTGTTTTGCATAAAAAAAGCCCCGCCATCAGTGATGGCGGGGCTGGGGAATGTAGTCAGTAGATCTTAACCGGTTTGAAGCTGGAGGAAAGGGTTCATCCAGCGATGCTTCCAACCAGTAAACTTGAGCGGTGCATCAAGCACTGCCAGACAAATACAGTCTTCCGACTGGAGGGCGGTGGGCGCATGCGTGTCATCAGCTTCGCGGTAAATGAAGTCGCCCTGGTGATAACTGCCGTTGGCGTCGGAAAACCCGCCCTGAAGCACCAGAGTCATCTCGGAGCCACGGTGATCGTGATCCGGGATACGTCCGCCGGCCTTGATATGGTAGAGCGCAAACTCATAACCACTGTCTCCGGTTTTCAGGTAGCTGATACTCAGTGCCTTGGTCACCTTTTTCCAGGATAAGTCACTAAAGTCGCCACTCATCAAGCGACGCAGAATAGCTGGCGTGCGGCTCACCGGAATTGCTTCCGGCTGCAAGCTAAGCGGGGGTTCTTCGTCGAGTCTTGCCAGTACTGAATTCAGCAATGAATCGCCCACTGGTTCCGGGTTGAGCTGCTCCAGCAACACGCCTCCCAGATCCTGTAGCTGGCCAACAGAGCGCCGGCACTGATCACAGTAGTGCATGTGTGCGGAAACGCATGCCGATTGCGCAAGGGGCAAGCTGCCGGCCGCGTACTCAGTCAATAAATGCAGTTCGGGATGAAAATTAGCCATAATAGTTACTGTCTTTCTATCTGTACCTGTAGTTTCTGGATTGCCAGCCTGACCCGGGATTTCACCGTGCCCAGCGGCAGATCCAGTTCCGCCGCCGCCTCCGCGTGCGACTTTCCTTCCATGTAGACCTTGGCGAGTATCTGCGCCTGGTCAGACGGCAAACCCGCCATCAACTCACGAATCTTTTCGCTGCTGCGCTTGTTTTGCAGCAGGCTGAACGGTTCCTCGCTCTCGTGTTCCGGCGCAAAATCTTCAGCCGCCAGCGGCGTATCAAACTTCTGCAACCTGCGAAACATGTCTGTCCGGCAATTTCGGGCTATCGTGTACACCCACGTGCTGGCCGCCGCTTTCTCAGGGTTGAAGGCCTTGGCTTTTTGCCACGTCTTCAACATCACTTCCTGCACCAACTCGTCGGCATGCATTTGCGACATGGTTGAACCTGACAGGGCGAAGGCCTTTATCAAGGGCGCAAAATGACGGAAGAAACGCGTAAATGCTGCCCTGTCCTGCTTTTCAGCTATCAGGGTGAGGCATTCGCTCCATTCGTCGGTCCTACGACCTGTGGGAACCTCCCACGCGCCGTTTTCCCCGCCTGTCTTTTCTTCCACCACCACGATCCTGCTCTTTGTCCGGATTCAAACAGTATACGCCACATCCCGGGGTATGGATCAATCGCTCTGCAGTCTGATCCGTTGCTCGTTCACCGGCGTAATTTGGACATATACTCGACATGACAGTGCCTCGGCGCACCCACCAGCTGGAGACAGACACAGTGAACATAGCGGTTATCGGATCAGGCATCTCGGGGTTAGCATGTGCTCACTACCTGAGTCCCCAGCACCAGGTCACTGTATTCGAGGCGGGTCCCAAGATCGGCGGCCACACCGCTACGGTTGACGTCCAGTTGGGCACCCGGCGCTACGCCATCGATACCGGCTTTATCGTTTTCAATGACTGGACCTACCCCAATTTCATTGCCCTGATGGACGAACTCGGCGTCTCCAGCAAGCCCACATCCATGGGCTTCAGTGTCACCGACCCGGACAGCGGTCTGGAGTACTCGGGCACCAACCTTGACACCCTGTTCGCCCAGCGGCGCAACCTGCTTTCACCGAGTTTCATATCCATGGTCCGCGGCATCCTGCGGTTTAACAAGGAATCGATCACTGATCTCGAGTCCGGTAATCTCTCTGACGAGGAAACCCTGGGCAGCTACCTGGATCGCAATGGCTACAGCGAAAGCTTCAAGCGCGATTACCTGATTGCGATGGGCAGTGCCATCTGGTCTGCTGACTGCAAAACCATGATGGACTTCCCGGCGAGCTTTTTCCTGCGCTTCTTCAAGAATCACGGCCTGTTGTCCGTCAAGAACAGACCCCAGTGGCGGGTCATAGAGGGTGGCTCAAGGGAGTACCTCCGACCTCTCATCCAGCGCTTCGAAAACCGCATACACACTAACGCCGAGGTTACGGCCATAACTCGTCAGGCTGGCGCCGGCGTGCAGCTGGACCTGGCTGACGGTCGCACTTTCCAGTTCGACCAGGTGGTGGTTGCCTCTCACTCAGACCAGGCCCTTTCCATGCTGGCTGATCCGTCACCGGATGAGCGGGATATCCTGGCCGCACTGCCCTACCAATCCAACGAGGTTGTGCTGCATACCGACCACCGCATGCTGCCAAAAAACAGGAAAACCTGGTCCAGCTGGAACTATCGCCTGGGTCGCCATGATGAACAGGCGGTTGTAACCTACAATATGAATATCCTGCAGGGCATTCAGGCGCCGGAGACCTTCTGCGTGACACTAAACGACACGAGTTCTATCAACCCCGATAAAATCCTCGGCAGCTTCAATTACGACCACCCCGTTTTCTCGCTGGCTGGCATGGCCGCACAGGAGCGGTGGCAGGACATCAACGGGGTCCGAGACACCTGGTATTGCGGCGCCTACTGGCACAATGGCTTCCATGAAGACGGCGTAGTCAGCGCGCTACGTGTTGCCAGGGCCATCAACGAATCCAGTGGGGCAAATAAGGCCGCTGCATGAAATCTCGCATCTACGCCGGCTGGCTGCGACATCGCAGACACGCACCTAAGCCCCACAGCTTCGCTTACAAGGTGTTCATGCCATTCATCTGCCTCGATGAGCTACCAGACCTGTTTGAAGGTACCCGACTTTGGTCCGCCAGCCGTCCGGCGCTGGCGCGCTTCAAGCGCAGCGATTTTCTGGGCGATGAAAACAAGCCACTGATCGATGAAGTGCGACGCCGGATTCGGGAAGAGACCGGAGAGGAGCACCGCGGACCCATCTATTTGCTGGCAAACATGCGCTACTTCGGATTCCAGATGAATCCTATCGCCTGCTATTACTGCTACAACGAAGACGAAAGCCGGCTCGAATACCTGGTGGCAGAGGTGAATAACACACCGTGGAATGAGCGGCACAGTTACGTGTTGCGCGGCCCGGAAACAGGTCGCTGGCTGCGCACCGAGTTCGATAAATCGTTCCACGTATCACCCTTTAACCCCATGGCTATGCGCTACCACTGGCGCAGCAGCAACCCGGACGAACGACTGGTGCTGCACATGGAGAACACCACCCAGGAAGGCAAGATTTTCGATGCGAGCCTGTCATTGACCGCGCAGCCAATGACTGCGGGCGCGCTGAACAAAATATTACTGCGCTACCCGCTGATGACTATCAAGGTGGCGACGGCGATCTACTGGCAGGCGTTGCGCCTGTTCATCAAACGTATTCCTTTTTACCCCCACCCGGGGACAAGACCCACTGGAGCATGAAATGAGTAACATGAGCGTCAGCCGAATTCGGATACTACCCCAGGCCCGCCGTCTGTGGTCCAGCGAGGACCTGTCGCGGCGACTGATGCTTAAGGTATTGGATAGAATCGCGGTCGGTAGCCTCACCATCCACGACGGCAACGACACCCACCACTTTGGCACACCGGGCCGCCCAGGCGAGCCTCAGGCGCAGGTACATGTGCATGACCAGCGGGTTTACGGCAAGGTTTTGACCGGCGGCACTATCGCCTCTGGAGAGGCCTACATCGAAGGTGACTGGTCATCTCCCGACCTGACCGAGGTCACCCGACTTTTCAGCGCTAATCTTGCCACCATGGAAACCATGGAGAGCCGCCAGAACTGGTACGTGAAACTGGGCCTCAAAATCGCTCACCAGATGAATAAAAATACTCGGGAGGGATCGCGTAAGAACATCTCCGCGCACTACGATTTGGGCAATGATTTTTTCAAGCTTTTCCTCGACCAGACCATGATGTATTCCTCTGCGGTCTACACACCGCAGGCCAGCACCTTGGAACTGGCGGCGGTGGAGAAGCTCGACGAGATCTGCCGCCAACTCGAACTCACTGCCGATGATCACCTGCTGGAAATTGGAACAGGCTGGGGTGGGATGGCCATTCATGCCGCAACGCATTACGGCTGTCGCGTGACTACTACCACTATTTCGCGTGAGCAATATGAATTTGCCGCGGCCCGTGTTCGGGAGCTGGGGTTGGAAGACAGGATAACCCTGCTCTGCGAAGACTATCGCAATCTGACAGGCACTTATGACAAGCTGGTTTCCATCGAGATGATCGAGGCGGTAGGCCACCATTTTTACGCCAATTACTTCCAAACCTGCAGCACATTGCTCAAACCTAACGGCAAAATGGTCATCCAGGCGATCACCATGACAGATCAGCGCTATGACCGGGCCAAGGATACCGTCGACTTTATCAAGCGCTATATATTCCCGGGCGGCTGCCTGCCATCGGTTAGTGTCATTGCCGACCATATCGCAGCGGACACCGATATGCAGATCGTGCATCTGCGGGATATTACGCTCGACTACGCGCGCACCCTCGAAGACTGGCGCAATCGCTTCATGGACAGCCTGGAGGAGGTCCGCCACATGGGCTTTGACGACCGCTTCATCCGCATGTGGGAGTTCTATCTCTGCTACTGCGAAGGTGGATTCCGCGAGCGCATTATCGGTACCGCGCAGCTCGCTTTCGCCAAGCCCGGCTATCGCCCCGCACCGCTAACCGCCTGACTGACCGTCAGGCACTAAACGGTATAGCGCCACCAGGGCGCCAGTAACTGGCGATACTCCGGAAGCCCATAACGGCTGTCGATCACCAGGGCATGTCCCCGGTCCTGGGTCCCTCGTACCACCCTGCCCAGCGCCTGGTTCACTTTCTGTAGACCGGGATACAGGTAGGTGAATTCGAACCCTCGGCCGTATTCTCGCTGATAGTAATCGCGCAATTGCTCGCTCTGGCGATTGACCTGCGGGAAACCTACACCCACCACAACCACCGATGACAAGGCTTCTCCAGGCAGGTCCACTCCCTCTCCGAATATACCTCCGAGGATGCAGAACGCCGCCATATTACGCTCGCTGTGTAGGAGTGATAACAGAGATTCACGCTGCTCGGGTAAGGCATCCTGTTCCTGTACCCAGACCCTGCGCGACCC
>CAZPVJ010000011.1:0-7900 GCA_964590005.1 uncultured Alteromonadaceae bacterium
TGTCACGCAGTTGGTCAGGCGCAGCGACTGCATCCACCGCACCCGCTTTCA
Source organism: uncultured Alteromonadaceae bacterium (assembly GCA_964590005.1). Classification (GTDB taxonomy): domain Bacteria; phylum Pseudomonadota; class Gammaproteobacteria; order Pseudomonadales; family Halieaceae; genus CALJFL01. Next base: position 52 of record CAZPVJ010000011.1, read on the forward strand.
GGGCTGCGTCGGCGCTCTGGTCCTTGGCAGTTGCGATCCACATAACAGCTTCGTCCACGCCAATGATTCGCGGCAGGCGAACGGTGCCGCCCCAGCCGGGCAGGATGCCGAGTATGGTTTCCGGCAGGCCAATTTTCGCCGCTGTGCTCATCACCCGGAAATCGCAGGCAAGGCAAACTTCCAAACCGCCTCCCATGGCAAAGCCATTGATGGCAACGCAGCTGGGGTAGGGCAGGTTCTGGATTCTGTTCAAGTTGAGATTGTTGAGCCGGGTAAAGCCACCGATATCGTCGGCACCGGCGTCGAACAGCGAGGTAAATTCGGTAATGTCGGCGCCAACGATAAACACGGGCTTGCCGCTGGTGACCAGTAGTCCCTTGATACCGTCCTCGCCCTCCAGGGCATCGAGCGCGGCTGTCAGGCTCTCTACTGTGGCCTGGTCGAACTTATTAACTGACTCGCCCTCTAAGTTGAAATTCAGCTCGGCGATATCGCCGTCCAGGCGCTGAACCGTAAGTGCGTCACTCTGGTAAATCATAGTGGTGTCCTGTTGCGGTGAGTGGAGGCTGTACTGGAGACATCGTACTTTTGGCCCGATGTCGTGGCGGGGGCGTATTGTAGCGGCCAATTGGGCCCGGGTGAACCTCTTGCGCCACCTAATACGGGCGTCGGGACTGACTTGTGTTCAGCAAAATGCTAGCGTTTACACTCGACAATCCGGGGGCGACAGTGGCCCTGTTGTGGGGACCGTTTAACCGGTGAGAGAGAAGAGGCTTTTTATGCTGCGAATGAGGCACTGGCTGCTGGCGATGATGCTCAGTTTTCCCCTGGTGACCCAGTCGGCTGGCGTAGTGGTTGGCCAGGTTGCCCCGGGGGTGAGTTTACCCAGCTTGTCGCAGCCAGCGCAGTCTATTTCCCTGGCAGACTTCCGGGGCAAGGTAGTCTACCTGGACTTCTGGGCATCATGGTGTGGCCCCTGTCGCTTGTCCTTCCCGCAATTGCAGCGGCTGCACGAGGAACTCGGTCCCGATGGCTTCGAAGTATTGGCTATCAACGTCGATGAATTCGAGCCCGATGCACTGGCTTTCCTCAAGGAGATACCCGTGACCTACCCGGTGGTGCGCGACGCCAGTGGCGATAGTCCCGCTACCTACGGCGTGCTGGGTATGCCTACGGGGTACCTCATCGACCGTGCAGGCATTGTGCGCCAGGTGCACCAGGGGTTTCGCAAGAGTGATGGTGAAAAACTCCGACAGGAAATAGCCGAACTGCTGGCGGAGAGCCCCTCGTGAAACCTCTCCTGCTTGCCGCCGCACTACTGGCACTGGCCGGTTGCGAAACGGTACAACCCTGGGAGCGGGGCACACTCGCCCGGGAAGACATGCAGTGGCAACCCGACGTCATGGAGTCGAAACTGCGGGATCATATCTATTACAGCAAGGAGGCTTCTTCGGGGGGCACCGGGGCCGCCGGCGGTGGCTGCGGGTGTAACTGATGCCCGCCTCATCAAAGGACAGTCATCCCACCCTGATGGCGCTGACCTCCAGCGCCCTGCTGCTGCCTGCCTACCAGGGCGCGCTGGCTGACGCGCCGCCCGAGTTTACCGAACTGGGACTGCGCTACAGCAAGTACAAGGAAGACGACATCAGCGCCAGTAACGCCGTCGGCGGTCGCAGTGAACGCTACGATATCGATGTTGCCCAGTTCCACCTGCTGGCGCCAGTGGCGGATGACTGGTCGGTTGCGCTGGATGTCCAGTGGGAAGATATGAGTGGAGCCTCGCCCTGGTTTGTGGGGCAGAGCGCCGAGGGCGAGCCCAGCGTTATCATGAGCGGTGCCAGTATCGAGGATACGCGTACAGACGTCAGCGTGACTACCCGCTACTATTTCGATCGTGGCAGCGCCGGTTTTAATTACACCCGCTCTGACGAGGATGATTACGAGTCGGATGCAGTGGCGCTGGACGGGGCTTTCAACAGCGCCGATGGAATGACGACCTACAGCGCCGCAATCAGCGCCTCGGCGGACGAAATCGAACCGACCCAGGGTGCCGTACCCACCAATACCCTCAAGGACGACAAAGATATCCGCTCGGCCTGGGTTGGGGTGAGCCGTATCGTGAGTAAACGCGCGATAGTGCGTTTTGGCCTGGGTTATACCTACCGTGAGGGATTTCTCACCGATCCCTACAAGCTTTTTGACCAACGCCCCGACGAGCGCCGCGAGTGGACACTGGGCAGCGGTTATCGCCACTTTTTTGTCGGGCCCAATGCGGCGCTGCATGCTGACTACCGCTATTTCGATGATGACTGGGGGGTGCGTTCCCATACCCTGGACCTCTCCTGGCAACAGAATCTCGGCGCTCGTACCCGGCTGACTCCCTACCTGCGCTACTACACCCAGGACGAGGCGGATTTTTTCAGTAACGCCGTGGACTTCGGCAGTCGCTACTATGCCGACGATTACCGCCTGTCAGCCTTTGGGGCGATTACGCTGGGGCTGCGCCTGCGCCAGGAGGTGGGCGACTGGGCATTTGTCCTGTCCGGCGAGCGCTACCGGACTGACGAGAGCTGGGGCTTGTACAGCGGTGAGGAATCGCCGGGGCTGGTCGACTTCTGGCGCTTCACCATTGGCCTCGACTACATCTTCCGGTAGATCGGCCGCCCCGCCGTGATCGAGCACAGCTTTAAAGCCATGGGCGGGCCATGCCGGTTGCGCCTGGATACCGAATCATCCGAGCTGGCTGGTATCGCCATCGAGCGCGTCCTGGCGGAACTTGATCGCCTTGAAACCAAGTACAGCCGCTACCTGTCCGACTCCCTGACGACCCGCATCAATGCTGCGGCCGGTAAAGAGACACCCGTTGCCATAGACCGGGAAACCGCCGGGTTGCTGCAATACGCCGATACCCTGTACCGGGAATCCTCGGGGTTGTTTGACATGACCTCCGGGGTGCTGAGAAGGGCCTGGAATTTCAGTGGCGATAGCGCGCCGCGGGCGGCGGAGCTGGACAGCCTGTTACCCCTGGTGGCCTGGCCGGAAGTGGATTGGGACGAGGCGCGTATAGCGCTGCCTCGAGCGGGTATGGAGCTGGACTTCGGTGGCGTGGTCAAAGAGTACGCCTGTGATGCCGCGGCGGGGGTGCTGGCGGCCCTCGGTCTTGACCACGCCCTCGTCGATCTTGCCGGTGACCTGGCGGTGACGGGGCCGCGCGCCGATGGCAGCCCGTGGCCGGTGGGCATCCGTCATCCGCGATACGCCGGGCAGGCCGCGGCGGAGCTACACATGGTTGCCGGTGGCCTGGCCAGCAGTGGAGACTACGAGCGCTGCCTGATGATCGATGGTGAGCGCTACGGGCATATACTCCACCCTCGGACCGGGTGGCCGGTGCGGGGCTTGTTGGCGGTCAGTATTACCTCGCCGCAATGCCTGGTGGCGGGAAGCCTGGCCACCGTGGCCATGCTCAAACCGGCCCGGGAGGCCATTGCCTGGCTGGATAGCCTCGGGGTTACCTGGTTCGCGGTTGATGCGGAGTTACGCTGCCACCGGGGCCCGGCAGCAGCTCCCGGCGTGGAGAGATCGGGGCAGGCCTAGCGGACTTCTACCTGCACCGGTATCCAGCGGTTGACGATGTACTTCAGGGTACCCTGGGCTTTCATGATCGATAGTGCGCGATTCAGGTCGCGCACCAGTTCCGGTTCATCGGGGCGAACGGCCCAGGCCAGCATCTCGCTGGTCAGTGGCTTGTAGGTACTGATCAGGTCATCGTTGTCGGAGGAATTGGCCAGCCGCCAGCTGGTGGGTGCATCGTGCAGGTACAGGTCTATGCTGTCGTCGCGCAGGCCTTCGAAGGCGGCCTGTGAATCCTGGAAGTAACTGATGGTGGCATCGGTGAGCTCTTTTTCCGCGAATGCCGCTCCCGTTGTGCCGGGCTCGACTCCCACACGCACACCCTCGCGATAAACTGCCCAGGGCTGCGCAAAACTGGCGATCTTGTCCTTGTGCAGTATCGCCATCTGGCCGATCTCCAGGTAGGGCTCTGCAAAATTAACCCGGTTGGCTCGCTCTGCCGTGATGCTCAGTCCCGACATCACCACGTCGACGCGACCTTGCTCCAGTGCCGGGATCAACTCGTCGAAGGGGAATTCGAACAGGGCCAGTTTCTTGCCCAGTATCTCTGCCACGGCCCTGGCGCTATCGACCTCCAGGCCGACGAGACGGCCATCCTGTTTGTATTGAAGTGGTGGATAGTCTGGCGACAGTCCGACTTTCAGGGTGCCCTGGGCGAAGCCCAATGGCGCCAGTAATAACAGGCCAAACAACAGTAGGGTGCGTGCCATGACGGTATCCTTGGTAGCAGGGTGGAGAGCCGGTGAGGGCTTTGGGTACAGGATAAACGGGGTCTGGCGCAAACCGCAAATGTGCGTGGCCGGGCGTCGCTGCCACGGCCTGACATTTTACGGCCGGTCACCTGAGCGCGGGTCTGCTGTGGCAAGCTTGCGATGTTCGCGCAGGTGCAGGGTGACGTCCAGGGCCAGCTTCAGTGCCACCAGGATCAAGAGCAGGGCCAGCGGTTGGCCCAGTGCCATGGCGGCAAAGGCACCGAGAATAATGGTGATGTGCAGAATGACGATGCGCCCGTAGGGGGCCGCCATGAGCGCTTTGATACTGCTGGCGTCCCGCTCTCCCCCGACCAGGAAATTGAGCAGGAAGGACACGCCGTGACTCACCAGCAGGGCGGCGAAGGCATACAGCCACGCGTCTGGCGCGGCGGCCAGCACCTGCCTGCACACATCGACCAGCAGTTGCAGGAAGACAAAAAAGAAGGGCCAGGTATCACCAGACAGGAACTCGGCCTCGGGGTTGATCAGCATAATCAGGATAAACAAACCGTGAACCGCGCAGAAACCGCCGTAATGAATGCTGAAGAATACGCCATAGAAGAGACTGCCCACGGGCGAGACGACCAGCATTTTGGCCAGGGTGTAAAAGCCCAGTACCAGATTCTCTGACCAGTACAGGACCACCAGTGCGGCGATATCCCAGTCCAGGAACAGGACACCGTAAACCGGCAGAAGATTGGCCAGGACCAGCATAACCAGGCTTGCCCGGCGCCGTGCGCCGGTATAACCGGAGTCTGCTATCAGGTCGGAGGGCATCGAAAAGCACCGCTGACGTGGGAGTGACTACTATATCAGTGGAAAGTGATGAGGGAGGGAAATCCTGGGGGCTGCATTGGCGGCCCCCGTCGAGGTGTTGCCGGAAATCCCCGGTTTAGTGGAGTATCCGGTCCGGCCGCATTTCGGCCTGTAGATCCTTGGCCTTGTCGGCGGTACCGGCGGCGGCTTCTTGTTCCTGCATATAGGTACGCAGGCGACCGACGACGCTGGTCATGACATCGATAGTCTGGCTGATCTGGTCCAGAGCCATCAGGATGGTCTCGTTATCGTTTCCTGACTTATCGTTTTTATCCATGGATTATTCCTCTCAGGGAAGCCGTGGTCTTTTCAGTCTCTCGGTCTTTAATCCGACCGCCGTAGCGGCCGGGCTTACTCAATCCCAGGTCAGTGCGCCACCCGTCTGGTACTCAATAACCCGCGTTTCGAAGAAGTTTTTCTCCTTGCGCAGATCCATGATTTCCGACATCCAGGGGAACGGGTTTTGCGCGCCCGGGTATTGTTCCGGCAGGCCGAGCTGCGACAGCCTGCGATTGGCGATGAACTTGAGGTATTCCTCCATCATCGCGGCATTCATGCCCAGTACACCGCGAGGCATAGTGTCGCGGGCGTACTCAATTTCCAGCTGGGTGCCTTCCAGGATCATCTGGATAACTTCCTGCTGGAATTCGCTGGTCCACAGGTTCGGATTCTCCAGCTTGATCTGGTTGATTACATCAATGCCGAAATTCAAGTGCATGGACTCGTCGCGCAGTATGTACTGGAACTGCTCGGCCACGCCGGTCATCTTATTGCGCCGGCCCATCGACAGTATCTGGGTGAAGCCGCAGTAGAAGAAGATGCCCTCGGTCACCGCGTAGAAACCGATCAGGTTGCGCAGCAGCGTCTGGTCGGTTTCCTGGGTGCCGGTCTTGAAGGTGGGATCCGACAGCTCGTGGGTATGGCTGATACTCCAGGCCGCTTTAGCCGCTACCGAGGGTACTTCCCGGTACATGTTGAAAACCTCACCCTCGTCCATGCCCAGCGACTCGATGCAGTACTGGTAAGCGTGTGTGTGAATCGCTTCCTCAAAAGCCTGTCGCAGCAGGTACTGCCTGCACTCCGGGTTGGTAATCAGCCGGTAGATGGCCAAGACGAGATTATTCGCTACCAGGGAGTCGGCGGTGGAGAAGTAGCCGAGGCTGCGCATAATGATGCGCCGCTCATCGTCCGACAGACCTTCCGGGTTCTTCCAGGTTGCCACATCGGCGGTCATATTGACCTCCTGAGGCATCCAGTGATTGGCGCACCCATCGATGTATTTCTGCCAGGCCCAGTCGTACTTGAACGGTACCAGCTGGTTGAGGTCGGCGCGGCAGTTGATCATTGCCTTTTCATCGACCGATACCCGTGCCGCTCCCATTTCCAGCTCTTCCAGTCCGGGTGCTACGTCCAGCGCTTCCAGAGCCTTGGCGGCCGCCGCTTCGGCATCCACATTGGCTACGGTGGCAGCGTCTGCAGCGGCCATTGGCGCCTCGGCAGCTACCGGAGTTTCTATTGCGGGTGCTGGTGCTTCCTGCGGTACTGCTTGCGGTTCCGCAGCCACGGCTGCCCCAGCCGCGGAGGCCGGAGCCGTATCTTCCTGATGATAATCTTCCCAATTCAACATGGTTGTTGTCCCCTGGCTAACTGCTTCTGTTCTATCATTTTTTGTCTCATTCGAGGCGGCCTACTGGCAGGCCTCGCAATCCGGATCATCAAGTGAGCAGGCGTTGGGCACTGCGGCTGGCTGAGGCTCTTCGCTGGCGCTGGATACAGCGTTCAGTGTTCCGGTATCGATAGTTGATTTCTCGGTACCGGTAGCTGCCAGAGAGCGCAGGTAATAGGTTGTTTTGAGCCCGCTGAACCAGGCCATTCTGTAGGTGATATCAAGCTTTTTGCCATTGGCATTGTTGATATACAGGTTGAGTGACTGGGCCTGGTCGATCCATTTTTGGCGGCGGCTGGCAGAATCCACCAACCAGCGAGGCTCGATCTCGAAGGCAGTGGCATAAATTGCCTTCAGGTCTTCGGGAATACGATCCACGGCCTGCACACTGCCGTCGTAGTACTTCAGATCGTTGACCATCACCCCGTCCCACAGGCCGCGAGCCTTGAGGTCGTTGACCAGGTAGGGGTTGACCACGGTGAACTCACCGGACAGGTTGGATTTGACGTACAGGTTCTGGTAAGTCGGCTCGATCGACTGCGACACGCCGGTGATATTGGCGATGGTCGCGGTGGGCGCAATCGCCATCACATTGGAATTACGCATCCCCTGGGTCTCGACTGTAGCCCGCAAGGCGTCCCAATCGAGGGTCTGATCCTTGTTGACCTGGATATAGTCGGCGCCCCGCTGCTCTTCTAGGATAGACAGGGAGTCAATGGGGAAGATGCCTTGGCTCCACAGAGAGCCGTCGTAGCTGCTGTAGCGGCCGCGTTCTGCCGCCAGCGAGCTGGAGGCCTCGATGGCGTAATAGCTGATTGCCTCCATTGATCGATCAGCAAACTCCACTGCCTGTTCAGAACTGTAGGCCGTGTGGCTCTTGTACAGCGCATCCTGGAAGCCCATCAGTCCCAGCCCCACGGGGCGATGCAACAGGTTCGAGTTCCTGGCCTGGTCAACGGAGTAGTAGTTGATGTCGATCACGTTA
>CAZPVJ010000012.1:0-11229 GCA_964590005.1 uncultured Alteromonadaceae bacterium
ACGAAGATCAGGTTGCCCAGTTTCTCGCGACCAGCCAGTGAAATCGCACCCAGTGATTCAGGCTCGTCACACTCGCCATCGCCCATGAAACACCAGACATTGCGGTCGCCGTGATCGATCAGTCCGCGGCTCTGCTGATACTTCATGACATGCGCCTGGTAAATCGCCTGCAGCGGGCCAAGGCCCATGGAAACCGTAGGGAACTGCCAGTAATCGGGCATCAGCCAGGGGTGCGGGTAGGAAGACAGGCCATTGCCATCGACCTCGCGACGGAAGTTATCGAGCTGCTCCTCGTTGATACGCCCCTCCAGGAAGGATCGGGCGTACATACCGGGCGCACTGTGGCCCTGGTAAAAGACCAGGTCACCCGGGTGGCCACCCTCGGTGCCGCGGAAAAAGTAGTTGTAGCCAATATCGTACAGTGTGGCGCTGGAGGAGAAACTGGAGATATGCCCGCCCAGGCCCTCATCGTTGTCGTTGGCCCGCATCACCATGGCCAAGGCGTTCCAGCGCACCAGGGAGCGAATACGACGCTCCATGAACAAGTCCCCGTGCATGACCTTTTCGTCAGCAGGCCAGATGGTGTTGCGAAACGGTGTGGTAATTGCGGGGGGCAGTCGCATGCCCTCTTCAGCCGCGTGCTTGGCCAGCTCAATCAGCAGGTAACTGGCGCGCTCGGAGCCGCTGTTTTTAACCACCGCATCAAGGGCATCAAGCCACTCCCGGGTTTCTGCGGGGTCATTGTCTTCGATCATAACTGCTGGCTCTCCAGAATGTGCGCAGCTAGCGGCATGCGCGTCACATTTAGTTCCATAATGAAACGTAGTGTGCGGTTGCCCTGCCGATAACGAGTATAGACCACCTCGACCGGCGGGTATGGCCCCGAACGAAGCGCTAGTTCTGTAAAAATACTACACCATGGGCTGGGGAAATACCATTTGGTTCTATTTTAGAACCAATAAAAATGCATAAAAGGCGTGAAAATCTACCCCCGGATGGGCATCCAGGGGTGAGATAGCAGATATTTGTAATTTTATTACAAGAATTACTGGATTATGTAGACCGGGTGATCGGCCTTGATGTCTGTGGCATTACCGTAGCGCGTTCCTTCGGCCGCTGGCAGCTCTCCCCAGCGCCCCGGCGCAACCACTTGCAGCGAATGACGCTGTTGCAAATACACCTCGTTGTAGTAAGCCAGCCACTCCTCAAGGGTGAAAGCCTCCACTGCGGCGGCCAGCTGCTCGCGTCCCTGGAAATCGTACTGCTTGCGGGCAATGGACTGCCAGTAAAACTCCGCGCGCTCCATCAGGTTTTTGTCCGGCCTGAGAATATCATTCACCAATGCCCGCTGGTGCCTGGCGAACTGCTCTTCACCCAGATCAGCCTCGACCCCCTCCAGGAATGTTTGCATGGATTGAGTTACGTGAACCGCATCGTGGGAAGGCGACTGCACCAGCAGCACAATACCCGGCACATCCAGTTGCGAATACGGTACCGCACTGACGACATAGCCCAGCTGCTGCTCGGTACGCAACTGCTGGAAGAAACCAGACTTGATAATCTGCGCTGTCAGACCGCTGGCGGCCCGATCGCGCCAGCTATCGCCAGCACCTTGCAGATACCAGGCCACAACAGAGTCGTCGTGGGGCACCGATACCGCATATTGCGCCCGCTCTCCCGCGGCCAGTTTCAGTACTTTCAGCGGCGGCACCTCTGGTGCTGCTCCCTCGCCCAACAACGGCTCGATAGTATTAGCCACACCTTCCACGGCTGAGGGCTCGTAATTACCGTAAACCATCACCTCCGCTGTGGCGGACGCCCAGAACTGGTCTGCGTAGTCCTCAACATCCGCCAGGCTCATACCCCGGAGCGCGTCGATCACGGGCTGTTCGCCAAACTCTCCGTAGAGCAATGCTTCTCGAAGGTCATCGATCACCTGGCTACTGGGACGTTTCGCTACAGAGTTTTCCAACGCCCGAATCATATCCTTGCGAATATTCTCAAAGCGCACGGGATCGAAGTCGGGCTCACGAAGGACGGCGACCAACTGCTCAAGTAGAACGGGTTGCTTGTCGTTGTACCCGCCGACACGCAGGCTTATTCCCTGGGCGTGCTTATAGATGCGGAAATTCAGGCCCGCCAGCAACGCGGGATAGGAAAACTCATTAACCCGGTCGTTGATCAGGCTGGTGTAGAGCACAGCGATCGCGGTCTGGCTGGCGTCTGCACCGACCAGCGGTGACCTGAAGTTGATATAGGTAGCACCACGAGGCACCCGAAACTCATCGTCCTGGCCAAACCAGAGTGTCTGGCGCTCCACCTCACTCACAACCGCTGGCGCGGCTGCCGCCTTTGGATCAATATCGACCAGCGCCACATTCTCTGCAATGAACTTATTAGGGCCAGGCAACGCTAACGTTGCGGCATCGTCGGCGCTGGACCAGGCGGCGAGCTGCTCTCCTGACACCTTGGCCAGCGAATAGGGTACGTCGTAATACGGACTCGTCGTGTCGGTCTTCACCGATTTGTCGTTCAGCACAACCTGGGCGTTCTCGGGCCTGAGCTCCTCCATCAACGACGCCAGAACGTTCGGCTCGTACTTGTCCATGATGAAGGGCCCGCGCAGAACATCCTCTGGTGCGTAGTAATGCATGCCACTGGAAAGCGCGCTTACGTAGCGAATCGGTTCTGCCTTCTCACGAAACCTGAAATTAAGCTCTGCAAGCTGAGATTGCTCTGCGTATAGCCAGTCCTGCGGGCCCTGCTCGCGCAGCATCTCGGTATACGCGAACAACAACTCAAGCACGCGCTCGTAGTCTTCGACACCGGCTTCGGTCAGCGAAATCGATACGCTGAACAGACTACCGCCACGCCACGCCAGCCCCGATCCAGCCGACAAGCCTTCTGCGAGACCCTCGGCCTTCAATTGCGACAACAGGCTACCCTCGCCCTCGTGGCCCACCAGGTTACCCAGGTAAGACAGGGGTTTGGCTTTGTAATCACGGCGATAATCCGCAATCGGGAAGTTGACCTGTAACTGGCGTAATGTTGCCTGTGGCTCGACCTGCAGCAGCATCGGCAGGGCGCCCTGGGCAAACAAGGGCGCTGCAAACTCCTGCGGCTGGTAGTTGCGATTGGGGACGGCAGAGAACATTGGCACTACCAGTTGCTCCAGCTCGTCCAGTGAATCTGCACCCAGTACAACCAGTCGCATTACATTGGCTGAATAGTGTTTGTCATAAAAGGTCAGCAGCTCATCGCGAATCGTCGAGTCTGGACGGTCGGCCAGTGACTCCAGGCTGCCCACGGAAAACTGGCTAAACGGGTGGTCGGGGTTCATGCTGGCTTGCAGAACATCCAGTCCACGACGGCCGTCACTCTTGAGACCCATCTGGTACTCGGCCTGCACGGCGTTCTTCTCGCGGTCCACATACTGGGCGTCGAACTTTGGCGCAATGAAAAACTGGGCAAACCGATCCAGCGCTTCTGGCAGGTAGGCCGCATCCACATCGAAAAAATAATTGGTGTTTTCGAAACTGGTGTACGCATTGCGCGACCCGCCGTGCTCCGTAATGTACTGCTCGTACTCGGCAGCATCCGGATACTTGTCGGTACCCAGGAACAACATATGCTCCAGGAAGTGCGCCAGCCCCCCGCGCCCGGGTGGGTTATCACCCGAGCCGACCATGACGTCCAGTGACGCCGCGGCTTTAGGTGACTTGGGAGCAGAGATCAGCAATACCTGCAGCTCATTTTCGAGCGTGAGAAAACGATACTCGTAGTCATCGTTGGGGCTCTGTGCCGGTGCAACACCAGGCTCTGGCTGGCCAGCACAGGCCAGCAGAAAAACAGCGATAACAGTACTGAGCAGGGCTTTGGGGCCCCACCCGAATTTCGACGCAGGCATTGATTACTCCATCAGGTTTGCGTTTCGATCGGCGCTTCTTCAGCGTCCTCTTCTTCAGCGTTTGGTTTTGGCCAGGCGTTAATAATTGCCTTGATCAAGGTGGCCAGGGGAATGGCGAAGAAGACGCCCCACAACCCCCAGATACCACCGAAAAACAAGACTGCCAGGATGATGGCCACGGGGTGCAGATTCACCGCCTCGGAAAACAGCCATGGCACCAACACGTTCCCATCCAGACCCTGGATGACTACATAGACAAGCACCACGTAATAAAATTCATTCACAAAGCCCCATTGCAGAAATGCCACCACGACCACCGGCAGGGTAACCAGTGCTGCTCCAATATAGGGGATAATCACTGACAGACCGACAAGCAACCCCAGCAGCGCGGCATAATTGAGGCCCATCCAGGCGAAGCTGAAATAGCTCACACAACCCACAATAATAATCTCGAGCACTTTGCCGCGCGCATAGTTGGCCACCTGCTGGTTCATTTCGCCGGCGATTCGACGCAGCAGCGGCCTTTCCTCGGGCAGGAAATCGGCGATCCAGGCCAGGATCTGGTCGCGATCCTTAAGGAAAAAGAACACCAGGATTGGGATGAGAATCATGTACACCAGCACTGTCACGATACTCGGGATGGTGGCAAGGGAGCCACGGACCAGGGTCTGGCCAAGTCCGGCTATCTCGGACTGAGCCAGCGCGATCAACTGGTCGAGCTGATCCTGACTGAAAATCTCAGGGTATTGGGCGGGAAGTACACCCAACCACTCCTGGCCCTGTTCCAGCATGCGCGGCATCTCGCCGGCAAGACTGACAAGCTGCCGCCACACCAGGGGTAACAGACCCAGCGTGATGCCAAAAAAGGCCCCGACAAATACCAGGAATGACACGGAAAAGCCCAACCACTGGGGCAGACCGTGCTGGGTCAACTGGTTGGCTACCCCCTGCATCAGGTAGGCGAGCACCAGTGAGGCCAGAACCGGTGCCAGCAGGTCACCGATGGTTGCCAGCAGCACCAGGCAGAGGGCCAAAAGCACCAGGAGCAGAACCGACTCCTCCTCAAACAGGTAGCGCTCGTACCATTTTTTGAAAATATCAAGCATCAGGGGTTCCTGTGTGCGGCATCAGGATTTCTGCAAAAGGTGGACATAGACACCGTCAGTCTCGTCGGTGGCCAACAAGGTGTGACCCGATTGCTGCGCAAAAACCTGGAAATCGCGCACCGAGCCCTGATCTGTGGCAGTAACCCGCAACTGCTCCCCACTCTCCATGGCATTCAATGCGCGCTTGGCCTTGAGCAAGGGCATGGGACAAAGCAGGCCGGTGGCGTCCAGCTCCACCAGTTTGGCTTCAGCCATGTTTTCGGTCACCCAGTGAAATCGTTATCGGGAGTATATCGGGAAGCGCCAGATCGCCCAACCGGTTTGAACTTTCCGCTTTGAGCAGGTTCCAAAGGGTCATTGATTGATTTAACCCACCTTGACCCCCATAACGTACAATTGGCGTCGGATTAAAGGCGGGCGGTGAGCGGTTCCATCCAGTGGCAATAACGTTAAGACTTTTCAGGCAGGCGGTTACGCGCGTCGCCCAGGTGGCGTCGCTCGTCTCCCTGTTTACGGTCGCGGCCTCGGCCAACGAGGAGCTCAAACTGCCCAACCTGGGCGAATCCAGCACCAGCCTGTTCTCCGCGGAATACGAGCATCAACTGGGCAGGGCCTGGCTACGCATGTTTCGCAGCCAGGTACCAACCGTAGACGACCCCCTGCTCTTCGATTACCTGGAAAACCTGATCTTCAACCTGGTCACCCACAGCAAGCTGGAGGACCGGAGGATCGAAATCGTGCTGGTGGATAACCCCACCATCAACGCATTCGCGGTGCCCGGCGGCATAATCGGCATCCACAATGGCTTGCTGTTGTATGCCCAGACCGAGGATGAACTCGCCACAGTACTGGCCCACGAAATCGCCCACCTCAGCCAGCGGCATTTCTCCCGCCGGGTCGAATTCCAGCAAGCCCAGGCCCCATTGAACTACGCGGCATTGCTGGCGGGCTTGGTGTTGATGGCCACCGCAGGTGGTGATGCCGGCATGGCCGCCCTGATGGCGGGCCAGGCCGCTGCCCAGGATTCCGCCCTGCGCTACAGCCGCAGCAACGAAGCAGAGGCCGACCGGGTGGGAATGCAGACCATGGTGGATGCGGGGCTGGACCCCCACGCTGCGCCAGCCATGTTCGAAAGAATGCTGCAGGCCAGTCGCTACGCGGGAGGCAACCGGGTACCGGAGTTTCTGCGCAGTCACCCGCTGTCGGAAAACCGTATCGCCGATACCCGCAACCGGGCACAGAAGTACCCGAAGCAGATTCGACCCACCAAACTGGAATACCAGCTGATGCGTGCACGGGTAGTGAACCAGCTTTCCGACACACCCGAGGAGGCTATCCAGAAATTTCGGGGAGAATTGGACGGCAACACGCGCTCTCGCGAGGCCGCGATCTACGGCCTGGTGGTGGCGCTGACCAATGCGGGCAAGGCCGATGAGGCCAGCCTGGAGCTCGACTCCATCTGGTCGGGTACCCCGGACCGCCTCGAGTACATCATCGCCGACGCCGAAATAGAAATGGCCCGGAACAGGCCCGAACAGGCTGTTACCAAGCTGGCCAAACACCTGGAAATCAGCCCCGGCAATCACCCGTTAACCATGACCTATGCCAATGCATTAATGCGAGCCCAGCAACCGCACGTGGCAGAGGAAGTACTGGTCGACCAGAGCAAAATTCGCCCCAACGATCCGGGTCTGTGGTACCTGCTGGCAGAAGTTCAGGGTTTATCGGGGAATATTATCGGCCTGCACCAGTCCCGCGCGGAGTACTTCATCATCAACGGCAACCTCAGCCAGGCAGAAAAACAACTGACCTATGCCCTGGATCTAACCAAGAACGACTACCTGACCTCAGCCAAGATCAACCAGCGGCTGCGGGATATCGGGGAGATGCGCGAGCAGATGGATATCTGACGCGCTGCGGAAAATCAGGCGTTACCCTTTACCGTGAGCTGCAGCTCAGCAGAAAAATCGAGCATGCGACGCAACGGCACCATTGCCTGCTCACCTAGCGCAGGATCTACGAAGATCTCGTTGTCGTCACGATCGAACACCGACGCCAGCGACTCCAGCTCGTTCATAGCCATCCAGGGACAATTGGCGCAACTGCGGCAGGTGGCACCATTGCCGGCGGTTGGCGCAATAATGAATTCCTTGCCGGGTGCCTGCTGCTGCAACTTGTAAAAGATGCCCTGGTCCGTAGCGACAATAAATCGCTCGCGATCCATCTCCTGCGCTGCGCGAATGATCTGCGTGGTCGAACCAACCCGGTCAGCCAATTCCAGCACGGACGCCGGAGACTCGGGGTGCACCAGTACCGCTGCATCCGGATAGACATTTTTGAGGTCGGCGATGCCCCGCGCCTTGAATTCCTCGTGAACGATGCAAGCACCATCCCACATGAGGATGTCGGCACCGGTCTGGCGCTGCACATAGTCGCCCAGGTGCTTGTCGGGAGCCCAGATGATTTTCTTGTCCTGGTCAGCCAGGTGCTCAGCCACATCCAGCGCAATGCTGGAAGTGACCACCCAATCCGACCGGGCTTTCACTGCCGCAGAGGTATTGGCGTAGACCACGACCTCGCGGTCTGGGTGCTGGTCACAAAAGGCGCCAAACTCCTCCGCCGGACAACCCAGGTCCAGTGAACAGGTGGCCTCGAGCGTCGGCATCAGGACCCGCTTCTCGGGCGTGAGGATCTTGGCGGTCTCACCCATAAACTTCACACCCGCCACGATAAGCGTGCTGGCCGGGTGATCGTGCCCAAAGCGCGCCATCTCGAGTGAATCCGAGACACAGCCGCCGGTTTCCTCGGCCAGGGCCTGGATGGCTGGCGCCGTGTAATAGTGCGCGACGATGACCGCATTCTCGGCGATCAGTCGTTCCTTGATCTGGGCGATCAGCACCTGCTCTTGCTGCGGGCTCAGCTGGTTACGCTCTTCGTGGTCGAGGTGATACTGAACCTGCTGGCGGATGCTTTCCAGTTTGTCGGAGGCAATACTCATGGCAAAGGACACGAAAAAAAGGACGAAAAGTCTAGCACAGTTTGGCAGTGGGTAAATTGTCCTTTACAGTGACCGGGAAAACACCAGGGACGCCTATAACACTATGAAAACCTATGATTACGTAAAGACCCGCAGGGAGGATGTGGCTGAAATCAAAGAGTCGCAGGTGCCCATGATTCGCTTCTTCATGCGCTGGGCTACCCGCCTGCAGGTCACCGTTTTTCGCCTGACACGCGGCCGGCTCATGAACACGTTTATCGGTGGATACCCGGTATGCATCGTTGATACCTACGGAGCCAAAAGCGGTAAGCTGCGACGGGTCGCATTGATCCACCTGCCCCATGGAGATAACAAGCTCATGGTGGCCAGCCAGGGCGGCATGCCCGGCAACCCGGCCTGGTATTACAACGTCACCGCTAACCCGGACGTACGAATCATGGTGGATGGGCAGGAAAAGCCCTATCGCGCCCGACGGGTGAGTGATGAGGAGAAAGCCGCACTCTGGCCGCACCTGCTTAGCCTGTACCCGGACTTCGACGAGTACCAGGCCCGTACCGACCGCAATATTCCCGTGTTCAGCTGCGAACCCACGGGCAACTGAACGACCAGCGCAACCCGCCCGGCGGCCTCCGGGTGCGGCTGTGGTAATTTTTAATAGAGAATGACTAGAATTTCATCGAGTATCTGCGTATAACTCCATGTAATATAAAGAATAAGCGCATCGGCGTAATCGCTGGCAGATAGGGCTGCCACAAGCTCGCCGATACATGACCAGAGTGAACGCACCGAGGCCGTTGTGGAACGACATAACGTTCTAATCATTTCCGAGCAGAATACGGATCACCTGATCCTGTCCGCCTGCCTGGAACGAGCCCTGCCTGATCGTTTTACCCTGGTCAGCTCGGCACAGGTTGAGCGCCCGCTTGAAGCGCTGCTGGACCCCAATATCGATGCCGTCATCATGGCGCATGGCCCGGAAAGCGAATACCTGCTCCGGCTCGCCCAGAAAAACGGCGCCACCCTGCCCATCATCCTGTTGCTCGACGAGGCCACTGAACAGCTGACCAGCCAACTCAGTGACTACGGGGCACAGGACTACCTTGTCCGTGGCCAGCTCGAAGACGGCCTGGTACATCGCATCCTGGATTACAGCATCCAGTTGAAATCAGCCCGGGAAACCATCAAGCAGCTTTCTAACCGTGACACCCTGACCGGCACGCTCAATCGCGGCGGATTCAGGGCGCACCTGGAGCGTGCCGTTGATCGTTCACAGCGATACAACTTCAAAACCGCCCTCCTCCACATCAACATCGACAAGTTCGCCAACATCAACGACCACTTTGGCGAGGCCAGTGGCGACGAGGTTATCCAGACCCTGGCGCGACGACTGCAAAACAAATTGCGCAGCACCGACAGTATCGCAAGGGTCGGTGGCGATGAATTTGCGGTCGTGCTTGAAGATGTCGCCTCAGCCAGCGATGTGGAACTGATCGCCAAAAAAATGCTGACCGCGATTTCCGAGCCCATGCTCATTGAGCAACAACAACTCTCTATTGAAGCCAGCATCGGCGCCGCTGTGTTTCCGGAGAGCGCAGAGGACCTGAGCGAGCTGCAGGAGCAGGCGCGAGCTGCGATGCAGCAAGGAAAGTCACTGACGGGTAGCAACTACACCCTGTTTTCCTCTGAGCTGCAGTTTGATGTCGCCGGGAACAACAAACTGGCCGGTGAGCTGCGCACGGCGCTTCGCAAGAACCAGTTTGAGCTGCACTACCAACCGCGCATTAATCTGGGTACGGGCGAACTCGATGGCCTCGAGGCCCTGTTGCGCTGGAATCACCCCGAGCGCGGTCTGTTATTACCCGCCGAGTTTATCGATACCTGTGAAGACATGGGCCTGCTGCGCACGATTGGATACCAGGTTATCCAGCATGCCTGCTCCGCGCAGGTATGGCTGCGCGAACAGGGTATGGATAAAGTCGATGTTGCGGTGAACGTTTCGTTCTCGCAGATTCAGGACGAACACTTTGTCCAGATTGTCACCGATATCCTGCAGCGCACGGGCGCCAACCCCAGTCGTATTGAACTGGAGTTAACGGAAACCACAATCTTGAAAAGCCCCGGCGCCATCAAGTCACGCATGGATGCTCTGCGGCTGCTGGGCGTGTCATTTGCCCTTGACGACTTCGGTACGGGGTTCTCACAACTTTCACACCTGACAGAGCTGCCAATATCGGCAATCAAGATAGACCAGAGCTTCGTCAGCGAGCTTCCGCACAACGCGCAGCAGGTAGCGATCTGCACAATGATCATCAAGATGGCCCAACGACTGGGCATGCCCGTCGTGGCCGAAGGCGCCGAGACTTACGAGCAGATCACCTTCCTGCGCGAACAGGAGTGTGAGCAAGTGCAAGGCTTTTACTACAGCCAGGCCATACCCCTGCAACAGTTGCCGCGTTTCGTGCAGGAACAACGCTTTAAACAACGCGAGCAGATCCTGTCCTGAGCGACAATTCCAGCGCGCAAAAGTCCGACGCACTAGGCGCAGTGAGCCAGTAGTGTTAGCCTAAATCAAACAGCAGGCGGTACCAGACGGCATCATGGCAGCGAACACCCCCTCCCGACAAAGCGCCAAGATTCTGGTCGCAGATGACGACCTTAATGTCAGGCTGCTGACCCGGCAGTGCCTCGAGGCCGAAGACATGGTCGTGGTGGAAGCGGCCAATGGCCCCGAGGCCATTGATGCCTTCGTCAAGGAGCGCCCAGACCTGGTTTTCCTTGATGTCGAAATGCCCGGCATGAGCGGCCTTGAAGTCTGCCAGCGGATCCGCCAGATGCCCCAGGGCGAATCTATCCCCATCATGATTGTTACCGGCTCCGATGATCGCCAGTCGATCGACCAGGGATTTGAGGCCGGTGCAACCCAGTACAAGACAAAGCCTGTTAACTGGTCGCTGCTGGGACGCGACGTGCAATACATGTTGCGCGCGAGCAATGCGTTCAATGCGCTCAAGCGACAGGAGGACCGGCTTCGTTACCTGGCTTACTACGACCCACTGACCAGCCTGCCCAATCGCCGTAGCTTTAATGAGCAGCTCAATCGCATCATAAAGCGCTGCCAGCGACACAACTCAAATGCCGCACTGATGTTTATCGACCTCGATCACTTCAAGCGCATCAATGACTCCATCGGCCACGGCCGGGGCGATCGACTGCTGGTA
>CAZPVJ010000013.1:0-85973 GCA_964590005.1 uncultured Alteromonadaceae bacterium
CCCGATGATGTCAATCAAGACGGTTAACGCCTTGTCACACTATACCGACTGGACCATCGGCCACGTGCACTCCGGCGCACTGGGCTGGGTGGCGATGATTTCCATCGGCTGTATCTACCACTTGATCCCGATTCTGTTCGGCAAAGAGCGCATGTACAGTACCGACCTGATCAACGTCCACTTCTGGATGTCGACTATCGGTACGGTTCTGTACATCGTGTCGATGTGGGTCAACGGCATCCTGCAGGGTCTGATGTGGAGAGCCTACAACCAGGATGGGACCCTCACCTATACCTTTGTTGAGTCTGTATCAGCGAGCTATCCGGGCTATGTCGTGCGCGTTATTGGTGGCGGCATATTCTTTGCCGGCATGCTGATCATGGCTTACAACATCTACATGACAACGCGCAAAGATGTAGCGGTGGCACCCGCTGCAACTGCGGCCAGTGCAGCTTGAGGAGCGTAAGATGAAGCATGATGCCGTAGAGAAAAACGTAGGCCTGATGATCATCCTGGTCATCGTGGCAATCAGCTTTGGCACCCTGGTTGAGCTGGTACCGCTGTTTTTCGACAAGCAGACCAATGAGCCAGTGGCCGGCCTCAAACCCCTGCCGGCACTGGAACTTGAGGGCCGGGACATCTATATCCGCGAAGGCTGCAACACCTGTCATTCGCAGATGATCAGACCGCTGCGTGCCGAGACTGAGCGCTACGGACATTACTCCGTAGCGGGAGAGTTTGTTTACGACCACCCTTTCCTGTGGGGGTCAAAGCGGACCGGACCGGACCTGGCACGGGTTGGCAAACGCTACAGCGACGACTGGCACCGGGCCCACCTGTATAACCCGAGGGACGTGGTTCCAGAGTCCAACATGCCGGCCTTCCGCTGGCTGTTTGACAACGAGTTGAACCACGAACGCACCGGAGAAAAAATGTCAGCCCTGCGCACCGTCGGGGTGCCTTATACCGATGAGGATATCAGCGGCGCAGCAGCCGCTGTTGAGGGCAAGAAAGAGATCGACGCCCTGGTTGCTTACCTGCAGCAGTTGGGCACCCTGCTGCAATCGAGGCGCTAACTACGATGGATATCAACGATCTGCGCGGGCTGAGCACCCTTTTCCTGATGGTTGCTTTTATCGGGCTATGTATCTGGGCCTACAGCAAAAAGCGCAAGCCCTATTTTGATGACGCCGCCAATCTGCCATTTGCGGATGAAGAGCTGAATCAACGCACCATGCAAAAGGAGCGAGAGCATGACTAGTTTCTGGAGCGGTTGGGTTATCGTCCTTACCGCAATCACCATCGTCCTCATGACCTGGATTCTAATTGCCAACAGGCAGGCCGAACGTCGCTCGGGAGAACGTACCACGGGTCATGAATATGACGGGATCGAGGAGTATGACAACCCTCTGCCAGCATGGTGGTTCTACATGTTCATGATCACGATCGTGTGGGGCATTGGTTACCTGATCGTATACCCGGGTATGGGTAACTTTCCCGGAATACTGGGATGGACACAAGTAGAGCAACACGACCGTGAAGTCGCGGCGGCGGACGAGCGCTTTCGCGCCATGCGCGATCGCTACCTGGCGCTGCCTGTAGAGGAAATTGCCAGCGATCCTGCGGTCATGAAGATGGGTGCCAGGATGTTTGGTAACAACTGCGCCCAGTGCCATGGCTCAGATGCCAAGGGTTCCTACGGCTTCCCCAATCTGACAGACGGAGACTGGATCTACGGCGGCACACCGGAGGCCATCAAGACCACACTGATCAATGGCAGGCAGGCTGCCATGCCTGCGTGGGCGGGTATCCTGGGGGACAGTGGTATCAACGAGGTCACAGCTTACGTGCTGTCACTGAACGGCCGTGATGCCGACGAAACACTGGTCAGCGCGGGTGAAACGCACTTTGCAAGCTACTGCGCTGCCTGTCATGGGACAGACGGCACAGGCAATCAGGCACTCGGCGCACCCAATCTCACCAACGGCATCTGGCTGTATGGTGGCACCGAGGCGCAAATCGCACACAGTCTGCGAGCGGGACGCAATGGCGTGATGCCTGCCTTTGAAAACACGTTGTCAGAGGACAAGATTCACATCCTCACGGCCTACGTCTATGGTCTGAACAAGTAAGGCAGCGAACCGGATCCGGGTCGCCCACACGCAGGGCACCCGGCTTCTTCACGATATAATCCCGAGCGGTCAACCCCTCATGCAAGATCAGGACCTGATAGATATTCAGGACGTCGCGCCGGCCGAAGTCGGCGAGATCGACCTGTATCAGCGCCGCGAAAAAATCTATACACGCAAGATCGAGGGTTTTTTTCAACGGGTCAGACTGTTTACCGGCTGGCCGCTATTACTCGGCTATTTTCTGCTGCCCTGGCTGAGCTGGGATGGCCGCCAGGCGGTACTGTTTGACCTGCCCGAGCGCAAATTCCATATACTCGGCCTGACTTTCTGGCCGCAGGATTTTCCCCTGCTCGCCTTCCTGCTGATTATTGCGGCCTTTTCCCTGTTTGCGGTTACCGTTGTCGCCGGCCGAATCTGGTGCGGCTATACCTGCCCACAAACGGTGTGGACCAGTATCTTCATGTGGTTGGAGCAGAAGGCTGAGGGTAGCCGCAACCAGCGTATCAAACGGGACCAGGGGCCCTGGACTGCCGACAAGGCACTTCGCAAGCTCAGCAAGCACGCGTCCTGGTTGTTCGTCGCTTTCGCTACTGGCATGACCTTCGTGGGCTACTTTTACCCGATCAAGGACCTGGCCTTCGAACTCGGGACACTCTCGGCAGGTATGTGGCAGTGGTCGTGGACCGTGTTTTTTACCTGCGCCACGTACATCAATGCAGGATGGATGCGAGAACAGGTTTGCAAGTACATGTGCCCCTACGCGCGCTTCCAATCGGTGATGTTTGACCAGGACACGCTGATCGTTTCCTACGACCCGGGGCGCGGTGAAACCCGCGGCTCTCGTAAACGCGGCGCCGATTACCGCGCCAGCGGGCTCGGCGACTGCATCGATTGTGAGCTCTGCGTGCAAGTCTGCCCTACCGGTATCGATATCCGCGACGGACTGCAATACGAGTGTATTGGCTGCGCATTGTGCATCGACGCGTGCAACTCAGTCATGGACAAGATGGACTATGACAGGGGACTGATACGCTACACCAGTGAACACCAGTTAGAGGGCGGTACGACCCACTGGCTGCGACCACGCATCATAGGTTATGTCGTGGTCCTGGCCCTGATGATCGGTGTATTCAGCTATAACATCATTGGTCGTGTACCGCTTGAGTTGACCGTTATTCGCGATCGCAACCAGCTTTATGTGGAGACCGATAGCGGCCAGCTTGAAAACATCTACCGCCTGCAACTGGTCAATATGGACAAGGAGATGCACGAATTCGAGATCAGCATCGATGGCCTTGAGGGCGCCACCATTGTCGGTGACACCCTCTATACCTTGAGTGGCGGTGAGGTCAGCTCAATCAACCTGCGCGTCCGGGTGGCGCCAGCTGCTCTCGACAAACCGAGCTCTGAATTTCGTTTCGACGTCAGGGCCACCGACAAACCCTCCTTGCAAGTCAGCTCGGAATCACGCTTCCTGAGGCCAATGTAGTGACCCGGCCTATCATGAGCACAGATTCCAAGCCCTGGTTTCGCCAGTTCTGGCCGTGGTTCCTGATGGCACTACCGGCCAGTGTCGTGGTCGCTGGCCTGACCACGGTGTATATCGCCAATCGCCACGCTGATGACCTGGTTGCCGACGAGTATTACAAGGAGGGCCTGGCCATCAATCGCCAGCTCGCCAAACAGGAAGCCGCTCGCGCGCTGGCGTTGACCGCAGACCTGAACGTCAGTATCGATCAAATCACCGTGCGTCTCACCGGCCCGGTCACCGATCCCGTGTTACGACTAAGGCTCTCGCATCCGATAGAAGCAGATCGCGACTTCTACCTTTCGCTGGCACGCCGCGCGGACGGACTCTACAGTGGCCCACTGCCGGTTTCGGTCGGCGCACACTGGCACTGGACCCTGGATAGCGGCGAGGACAGTTCATGGCGCCTGGATGGCTCGCTCTCACCCCGGGACATCGACAGTGCGAGCGAGAGCTGAGGCCCCGCTGACCCAGGTCGAGGTCGAGACCAGCTGCTTCCATTGCGGAGACCCGCTGGTCGGCGCGCAATCGTATATGACCACTATCGATGGCATTGACCGGCCTATGTGCTGTCCGGGCTGTCAGGCTGTCGCCAGCCTTATCGCGGGCGCTGGTATGTCCGCCTTCTACGGCCAACGCACAGCCTACAATCAACGCCCCCGACCGCCTGAGGAAGGGATTGAGCACCCATTCAAGGTCTACGACAGCCCCCAGTTCGAGGACCTGTTTGCACCGGCGCCAGGGGATGACACCTGGCACGCGGCCTTGTTGATAGGTGGCATGACCTGCGCCGCCTGCACCTGGCTGATCGAAACCTCCCTGCGGCGATTGCCCGGTGTGATCTCGGCCGGGGTTAACCTGCAGCAGGGTCGGCTGGACGTCAGATTCGACCGCAGTGAGCTGGCTCCCTCGGCCCTGTTCACAGCAGTGGCTGACCTGGGGTACCAGGTCCAACCGTTCGCAGCCAGCGCCTGGCGGGACCAGCTGGCCCGGGATTATCGACAGGACCTGCGCCGGCTCGCTGTGGCCGGAATCGGAATGATGCAGGTCGGTATGTTTGGGATCGCGCTGCATGCCGGTGATCTACAGGGTATCGCCAGCGAATACCAGGGGCTGCTGCGCTGGGTCAGCCTGGCAGTCGCGACCTTCGTTGTACTCTTTTCCGCCAGACCCTTTTTCGAATCGGCCTGGCGCCACCTTCGCCAGGGTGCTCTGGTCATGGACCTGCCAGTCGCTCTGGCCATCGGCTTGGCCTGGATCGCCAGCAGCTGGGCCACGCTTAGCGGAACCGGCCAGGTCTATTTTGACTCGATCGTCATGTTCACCTTTTTCCTGCTACTCGCGCGATTCCTCGAGCTGCGTTCCCGCCGGCGCGACAGTGCCGTGTGGCTGGATGCCCAGGGCAACCTGCCCCTGACGGCCACCCGAATGGAGCAGGACACATGGCAACAGGTACCGCGCCAGGACATCCGCCGGGGCGACCGGTTGTTGGTTACCGCGGGCAGCGCTTTCCCGGCCGACGGCGAGATACTCAAGGGCATCAGTGCAGCGCGCGAGGATGCCTTCAGCGGGGAGCATCTGCCCCGGGATATCAATGTTGGCGACAGCGTTTTCGCCGGTACCGTCAACGTGGAGGCGGCGGTGGAAATTCGCAGTTATGGCAGCTATGCCGACACGCGATTGGCTGCTCTCCAGCGCAGTAGCGAAGGTGGGAAGAGAGAAAAGCCACGGCTCGCCAAGCTGGCGGACCAGCTGTCCGGATACTTTGTCGGCGCTGTGTTGCTCATTACCGCGGCGACGGCGTTGGTCTGGAGCCAGATCGACCCTGACCGGGCGCTGTGGATTAGTCTGTCCGTATTGGTGGTCAGTTGTCCCTGTGCGCTGGCCCTGGCAACACCCGCGGCACTGGCCAATGCAGCCACGGCCCTGCGCAGGGCCGGTATTCTTGTTCATGGCGACAATTCACTGGAGGCACTGGCCCGCACAACACACCTGATCTTCGATAAAACCGGCACGCTGACCCGGGGGGAACTGACACTCGGTACAGTCGTAACACTGGGCGAGGAAAACTCTCAGACGGTAATTGCACTGGCCAGCAGCCTGCAGCAGTACAGCAACCACCCTATCGCCAAAGCGTTTGATCTGAGCGTTGCCAGGCCAACAGTGAGCGACGCCGACTACCGTGTCGGTTCCGGCGTGACAGGCCGGATCGACGGTATTGAACACCGTATCGGCAACCTGGATTTCTGCCGACAGCTGTGCCCCTCGTTGCCGGATCCGCCTGCCGACTCGGCCTACTGGATCGCCCTGGTAAGGAAGGGCGCAGCACTGGCCTGGATATCCCTGGAGGACCCGCTGCGCGATTCAGCTCCGGCGGTCGTGGACTGGGCAAGAAATGAAGGCCTCAACGTCGAACTACTGACCGGTGACAGTAGCGGCCAGGGACTCGCCCTGGCAACACAGCTTGCTATTGGGACAGTGCACAGTGGCCAGACCCCCGAGCAAAAGCTTGACCGCGTGCGCACGCTGCAGGACCGCGGCGCGGTCGTATCGATGGTCGGCGACGGCCTCAATGATGCGCCGGTGCTCGCCCTCGCCAATACCTCTATCGCTATGGCCAATGCCGCCGACCTGACCCGGGCGCAGGCCGACCTTGTCATGATCGATGCAGACTTGCAGCTCGTGGTGGCGGCCTTCCAGAAAGCGCAACAATGCCGCCGCATCATGCTGCAAAACATCGGCTGGGCCCTGGCGTACAATGGCAGCGCAATCCCACTGGCCGCGTGTGGATTCATCGCTCCCTGGGCGGCGGCCATTGGCATGTCTTTGAGCTCATTGCTGGTCGTTGGCAACTCACTGCGTTTAAATAGGACTGCCTGAACCGGCTGGCGGGAGACTCGTGGAAAGCCTGTATTTCTTGATCCCGATAGCGCTGATCTTTTGCGTTATCACTATCCGTTTACTGCTGTGGGCAATCGACAGTGGGCAGTATGACGACCTCGACAAAGAGGGTTGGCGGGTACTTGTCGATGACGACCCTGCCCCTGAACAGGAAGACCCGGACGACACCACAAAATGACCGCCATAGACTACGCTGGAGCGATAGGCCTCGGCCTTGCAGGCGCGGGACATTGCCTGGGCATGTGTGGCGGGATTGCCGCGGCACTGAACCTGGGCGGCCAGCGCTCTACCGGCGTTACCCTGTCCTACCATGCCGGCAGAATCGCGAGCTATTCGCTACTGGGCGCATTGTTGGGCTTTGCCGCCAGCACAATCGAACTCGCCGCCTGGACGATCGCCCTACGCTACCTGGCGGGACTGCTGCTGATAGCGATGGGGCTGTACATTGGCAACTGGTGGCTGGGCATCCAGGTGCTGGAGCGCGCGGGTGCTCACCTGTGGCGGCCCGTGCAGAAGTTTTCATCGAAGTGGTTACCGGTGAGAAACTGGCGGCAGGGCCTGGCCCTGGGTTGCTGCTGGGGCCTGATGCCCTGCGGACTTATCTATAGCAGCCTGGCCTGGGCGGCGACAGCCCGCGACCCCTGGCAGTCGGGCTTGCTGATGCTCCTGTTTGGTCTGGGTACCTTGCCCGCCATGTTGGCCACCAGCCTGGGCGCCGATCGCCTGCAGGCTGTATTGCGACAGCGCGGCTTGAAGCAGGCGATCGCCTTACTGCTGGTGTGCTCGGGTGTTTGGACCCTGTATCTGACCGCCAGCCATCGTGACCACTTCCCCAGCGGCAACCCGGCGCTGGCACCTGCTCAGCAGCACCAGCACCATCAGGCGAAGTGATCAGCCCCTGGGAGGCAGACCGTGCAGCATGGTCAGGAACTTGAGATCAGTACCTGCGCGACGGTGCTCTGACAGGGCCTGGTAATCGGGGTCGTTGTACCACTCGGTCGCGGCCTCGGCACTGGGAAACTTGAACAGCACCATTCTGCCCTCTCGGGGATCGGCACCTTCAAAGGTTACCGTATTGTCGTCAAAGGTAAAAAATTCACCACCGTGGCGCTTGAGGATTGGGAAGAAACCCTTTTCGTACTTTCTGTAGGTATCAGCGTCGTTGACGATGAAGTTGGCGAGAACATAAGCGGGTGCATCAGACATAGTATTTCCTTGAGTAAAAGTGAAATTTAAAGTTCGGCCAGCCAGGCTGCAACCGCCTGGCCTATTTCCTGTGGCGAATCTTCCCGGATAAAGACGCGGTGGGATTACCGTGCAGAAGTACAATAGGAGCGCCCTCTCCAACATCGATATAGGCAATACGCTGGCCATCAATATCGGCAAACTTCTTCTCGTACTGCAGGGTTTCGGAAAGCATGGCGAGAGCTCCTTTTTGAATCTACATTGATCTGGCGTCGCACATCATACCGTTATTACGGGTTATGATTACAGCCAATGTTGGAGCAATCCGAACCCGTCTTAAGCGAGCTGCCAGGGAGTATTACGTGACCCGCGAAATACGCGTCCTTACCTACAATATCCACAAGGGCTATTGCACGGGTAATCGCCGGTTTGTGCTGGATTCCATGCGCGAGCGCATCGCAGAGACCGGCGCGGACCTGGTATTCCTGCAGGAGATACACGGGACGGCTATCAAGAGCGCGAAAAAAAGGCGTCGGTTTTCCTACCCCGAACAACCCCACTTTGAATACCTGGCGGACCTCGCCTGGCCGCACTATGCCTATGGTCGCAACGCCATTTACCGTAAGGGAGATCATGGCAACGCGATTCTCAGCATGTTTCCCATCACTGGCTGGGAAAACATCGACGTATCCATTTTTCCGCGCTCCAGCCGCAGTATTTTGCACGGTATTATCGAGCTGCCAGGGCGTGACCAAAAGCTGCATGCACTGTGCGTTCACCTGGGATTACTGGAACAGGAGCGGCGGGAACAACTCAAAGTACTTACTGATCGCATCGAGGCGCATGTGCCACACGATGAGCCCCTCATAATTGCCGGCGACTTCAATGACTGGCGACAGCGGGCAGAACAGCACCTGCGCAGCGACCTGGAACTGGAGGAGTTGTTTATCAGCCTGCGCGGCCGACACGCTCGCACATTTCCGGTCTGGGCGCCCATGCTGTCCGTCGATCGAATCTACTATCGTGGCCTAAAACCACAGTCCTGCCAGCGCCTGAGTCGTGGTCACTGGCGAGATCTGTCCGATCATGCGGCGCTGGTGGGCGTGTTTGAGATTTAAACCCAGGCCCGCACGAAAACCATAAAAAAGCCCCGTTGCATTCGCAACGGGGCCAGACGCCACGTGGCCGTAGGTGAGCCGGCCAAATGGGGTTAGAACTTGTAGGCGATGCCCACGTTGTAGACCCAGGGGTCGATGTCCACATCAAACTTGACCCGGCCGACATCGGTTTTGATAGTGGCCTCGGTGCTGATGTCGATGTACCAGACGCCGGCATTGATCGCCCAGTGTTCTCCCAGCGGGATATCAACACCCGCCTGGGCGGCGAGGCCGAAGGAATCACTGAGAGACAGGTCAACCTTTTTCGCGCCCAGCAATGCGTCCAGGGCACCTTCCAGGTCGCGGTCCACCTCTTCATCAAAGAACAAGGTGTAGTTCAGACCGACACCAAGATAAGGTTGCCAGCCACTGTTACCGCCACGCGGATACCACTGCAGGCTAAGCGTGGGAGGCAGGTGTTTGGTCGACCCCGCGTCCAGGGGCAAACCCTTGACACTGATATCATGCTCAAACGGGGTTGCAGCAAGCAGCTCCATGCCCCAGTTATCGGTGATCATGTAAACCGGAATGATGCCCAGCTGAGTATCGTCGTCTACTTCCACGCCGCGCAGCACTGTTGGCGGCTCTGTGGGCAGTGTAATCTTGTCGCTGTCGTCATTGGGTGCGACAGTGGTTGCACCTACGCGAATCAGCCAGTCCCCTTCTTCATAGGCATAACTACCGGCACTGGTTCCAGCCAAAACAGCTACCAACGTTGCCATCAACGCTTTGTTCATTCTTCACTCCCGTAATGGATCAAGGGGTGCAGGGATGCTGCACCAACAGACACCCATGTTACGGATGGCCATGATGACGAACATTGATGTCAATCAAGGGAATGACTTCGACCTGGACTCCGCGCTGGGCGGGGAGTAACGCCCAGAGCAGACTACTGCCAGGGGTAGTCCAGAGCCATGCCGCAGCCGCGCAAAACCTTACCATTCACAGTGAGGGTTACCTGCGCGGGGTAAGTAGCATCCTGCATGGTGTCTGCACATTCCTCATCCACGATCTCGACGATGAGTTCATTGGCTTCGGTAACAGCATGATAGATCCGTCCGGAGGCCACCTCTTCGGCTCCCGGATCAGGCGTCATTACCCGGTTCATGCCGTAGTCTCCGACGTAAAGAATCTGGCTGCCGTCACGTATCTCCAGGTGCCAGCCGGGCTCGTTGCCAACGGCGCGGAAGTCTACACCCCGCCGGCGCGCATCTTCCCAGGGCGCCCGAGCAGGCTCCAGTCGGCAATCACTGTAACGCTGTGCACCCAGGAACAGGCTGGCTTCTTCGCCCTTGGTCCAGAAGATCACATCACCCTCCTGATACTTCACCCCCGAGGCGCTGCGTACCTGCGAGAGCACGAGGTACTCATCCTCAAGCCAAATAGCCATCTCACCGGGACCGACTCTGGCGAGAAACTCATAACCGGCACACTCGTAAACCAGGGTCGTTCCCATGGGCCTGGGATCAGCTAAAAACGGTTCAGCGGTATCGCGAGTCTGACCACTGCCGCAGGCTGCAAGGAACAATGCCCCAACCGGTAACCAACGATGAAACATATCAATCTCCGGCGGCTGGCGCCGCTTTGTTAGTGCTGGCTTCAAGGCGTTTGACATGGCGCGCCCGTCGATAACCATCGGCGGTCACCAGCGCCAATCCAACCCAAACCAGACCGAAGGCGACCATTTGCGCAGGGACCAGTGGCTCACCGAAGACCAGCACAGCCACCAGGAGTTGCGCGGTGGGCCCTATGTAGAACACCAGGCCAAGTGCGGTGAGCGGCAATAAACGACTGGCCGCTACATAGGTCATCAGCGGTATGGCACTGAAAAAACCTGAACCGACCAGAAACAGGTCAACCCGCAGGCCATGATCGCCAAAACCCCCGCCTTCGCGGTAGATCAACCAGGCTATGGCGAAGGGCAACATCATCAGCGCCTCCAGCAGCAGACCTTCGACGGATCCAATGGCGACCCCCTTTCGAATCGCACCATAGAGGCCGAAGCTGAGCGCCAGACTGAGAGCCACGATGGGCAAACCGCCGTAGTAATTGATCTGCACCAGCACAGCGGCAACGGCAAAGCCCACCCCCCATTTCTGGGCTGTATCGATACGCTCACCAAATAGTGTGAGGCCAATAACGACATTGACCAGGGGTAGCAGGAAATAACCGAGGCTTGCCTCGGTGGCCTGCTCATGCGTCACCGCCCACAGGAACACACCCCAGTTAGCTGCGCTGAACAGGGCGGCGCCAGCCATAATCACCAGCGTGCGCGGTTGCCGCAATAAGCGCAGGGTAGCGGTAAGTCGTCGGGCAACCAACAGCGTCAACACCACGGCCACGACCGTCCAGAGCGCGCGATGAGCCAGCATATCGCGGGTATCCACCGCCTCGAGCTGTACCCAGTACAGGGCCGCGAATCCCCAGATCAGGTAGGCCGTGACACCCAGCAGGGTGCCTCGTCGCTCATCGCTGATGTTGGTTGGCAGGAAAGACATCTACTTGGCTTAAAGACTGTCCAGGAAAGAGAGCGCTATCATACGCGCGGCCAACAAAGTGACAAGTAGCTTGAACCAGCGCTGAAAGTCCAGCTGTGGAACAAAAGGGCGCAGGCGGGTACCCACCCAGGAACCCGCCACACTGGCAAAGACCATACCCGCAATCAACCACCACCACGGGCCAAAGCTGAAGCCTATCAGGGCGAACGCCAACGCCTTTACGATATGATTAATACTCATGTACACCGCGGTGTTGACCACCAGCCAGTCACGCTGGATATTACGACGAGCAAGTACCGCAGCGCCCAGCGGCCCCGTCGCTCCGGCCAACATGCCAAGGCCGGTCTGGTAAAAACCCAATAACAACAGGGAAAACTGTCCGCCCCCTTTTGGCGTCGGCAACGGCACCCACGTCAATGCAATAATAAGCAGGCCGATGATGGCCGGCAGCCACCGCAGTTCGAGATTGGCGTAGATTCCGCCACCCAGGATTGCTCCGACTATGGCGCCAGCACTGACAGCAGGGACCAGTGTCCAGTCGATGTGGCGCCAGCCAAAGGCGCCCCGCGACACATTACTGGCCAATTGCACAACAGCATGTAACGGTATGATAGCGGCAGTGGGGATAAGGCCAGGCATTAACGCAATCAGCAGCACCCCGCCACCCATACCGATAATTCCTGTGAGACAGGAGGTGAAAAAGGCAACCGGGACAAGCAGTAGTTCGGTCACCCGGGTTCGACGCCCGCCTCGTCCTGCTCGACTATCCAGGTTTCAGTTGCAGCAGCAGACAACCACTCTCGCAACTCTGGATCAGCAAGCGCATGCTCACAGTACGCGCGGATATCCTCGGGCAAGGCAACCTCGTAACCCTGGAAGCGAATAACGACCGGGGCGAACATGGCGTCAGCGAGACTGTATTGACCCAGTAACCAGCCGCCGGCATCCGCATGACATGCCAGGCTATCTGACCACAGGGTCCACATCCTCTCGAGGTCCGCCATAAGCGCCCCATCGATGGGGATCCGGCGGCCACTGGCCCTGCAATTCATCGGCATGCGTGCGCGCAGTTGGCTGAATCCACTGTGCATTTCCGCCACCATGGAGCGACCCATGGCGCGACTGGCCACATCCTCCGGCCATAATTCACCGTCGGCAAACTGCTCGTTGACGTACTCGCCTATCGCCATCGAGTCCCAGATGCACTGGCCGTCATGCCACAATACCGGCACCCGACCCGAAGGGGAGTAATCTGCTATGCGCTCGGCAAATTCCGGGGTATCAAGGGGTAGCAGTACGGTATCAAACTCCACCCGGCTTTTGCGCAGGGGCAGCCAGGCCCGGAGCGACCAGGACGAATAGTTTCTGTTGCCGATAACAAGCTGCACGTCACTCACTGGACTCTCCCGGGTAATAGCCCTGACAGACAGCCCACGTTAACGCAGACCCGTCAGGAGTCAACCTTGCAGCGGGGGTGGGCTTTAGCCGTGTTGCAGGAAATCCAGGCAGGCACGGTTGAACATATCCTCGTGTTCGACCATGACCCAGTGACCACACTCGGAAACGAGGATAAGTCGCAATTGGCTGGTATTGTGGGCCAGCGCAATCATCCCGCTTTCGGGCATCATGTTTTCATTGAGGCCCCAGAAGCCCAATACCGGGCACTGCAACTCCCGCAGGCGCTCGGTGAGCACTGGTACCTGCATAGTCGCCATCACGTGGCCATTCATGATTTGCATTATCTGCATGCGCTCTGCCACCAGTTCGTCAGTGGCATGGGCGGGGTTGTACATCAGGCTGGTGGCAAACAGGTCCTTCATAATCTCAGGGGTTACTGCCTCACCGGAACTGAATACCTGGAATACCTTCTGCATCCCCGGCATCTGTTGGTACTCGGGCATCTCGCTCAGGCCGCCCGGAGCCATGAGCACCAGCTTCTCCACCAGTTCCGGATAGTCCAAAGCCAGGCCGATGGCGATAGCCCCGCCCAGTGAATTCCCCAGCACGGTACAGCGCTCCACACCGGCGACATCCAGGGTCTGCTTGATACACTCAACAAAAAACGACAGTGGGTGATCCCGATCATCGGGCTTGTCTGAAAACCCGTAACCAATCAGATCGGGAACGACACAGCGATAACCCGCGTCCACAAGTGCCGGGTAGTTCCCTTTAAAATTGCTGTGCCCACTGGCTCCGGGTCCAGAGCCATGCAGAAACACCACCACGTCCCCTTCACCTTCGTCGATGTAGTGTATGCGGTAACCATTGGCGCAATCGGCATAGTTACCCTCAGGCAGGAGGCCTTTCATCGTCATAGTGTCTGTTCCTGGGTCCGGGGGCGTTAAATCGCGTAATCGATAGTGTCTTCGCCAAACAGCACGCCGCCCATATTAACGGCAAAAGGGTTAGCGTGATTGGCCACGTGGGCCTGGCTGGCAAGAATATCCAGATGGATTGCCAACAGTTCACTGCCGTTGCGAATCCCACCACTACCGGCAGCTTTCAACATCTTGCCGGACAACTCCAGACAGCGATCGGCGACTACAGCGGAGTCATAGCGGTAGCGAACGCGATCCTCGACAGGAATGGGGCGCCCTGTCCGGTTACAGTCCATCACCGCGTCGAAGTTGCGAACCATGGTCAGTTTCATTTCCTCTATCGACGAATTCACTTCGGCCGCCAGCTTGCGGACGAAGGGGTCATCTTTCATTTTTACCGGCCCGGCTACGCGGGTCTTGGCGACCTCGATAAACGCATCCAGCTGGCCCTGCAACGCACCCAGGCTCGCGGTACATACTGCGCGCACGAATACCTGCATAAACGGCATTCGGTACAGTGGCGCGTCGTTGACCGCATTACCGGGATTATCGCAGAGATAACCGTCCATGGACTTGTGGGTTCGGTGCTCCGGCACAAACGCATTATCGACCACCACGTCGTGACTGCCGGTTCCCTGCAGACCGACCACATCCCAGTTATCGACAATCTCGTAGTCGCTTATCGGCACCAGGAAGGTGCGGTAATTGGCCATATCAAAAGGCGCATCGGCGGTAGGCACCACCGCACCCAGGAAGGCCCACTGACAATGCTCGGAGCCACTGGAAAAGCTCCAGCGGCCGCTCAGGCGAAAACCACCCTCAACCACTTCCACCTTGCCTACTGGCGCATAGGAGGAGGAAATGAGGACGGAGGCGTCATCGGCCCAGACATCTTGAGCCGCGCGATCATCGAATACGGCCAACTGCCAGTTGTGAACGGCAACGACACCCAGGACCCAGGCACTGGACATGCAATGCCGCGCCACCTCCAGTCCCACCGTATAGAACACCTGCGGGTCCATGGCGTAACCACCCCACTGCTCGGGCTGCAATATTTTGAAGAAGCCGGCCTGCCTGAAATCCTCGATAGTTTCATCGGGGACCCGGCGCAACGCTTTGCATTGGGCGGCGCGCTCGCGCAGAACCGGACCCATTTCGCGAGCGGCTCTGATCAGCTGTTCAGCTCGGGCGGATCCCAGGCTGTACTCAGATGCAGCATTGTCGGCGGATAACTCATGGTGGACTGTCATAGTGTTACTCCCGTGTGTTGCTTTGACCACGTTCTGACAAGATTAAACCGCCAGCTCCCTCACGCTGGCATCCTTCATTTGAGGTATTTTCGTATCTTATTGATTTTATTAACTATTCCACCACCGCATCACCGTACTCCGTGGTCCCCCCGAAGAACGCACGGTGCGAGGGAGGCTGTGCCCCGTTGACATCGACAACGCCGTATTGCTCAGCAAGTTCCGCACCTATCCATACCCTGCCGCTACGCTGCATCATATCGGGGTCGTCGGCCAGCGCCTGGATAACACGACCGGTAAACTCAGGGTGTTCCGAGGTAGCCGCCAGACCCGCATATTTCTCTGGCTCGGCATCCATCACGGCCTGCGTTCTTTCGGTCAGAAGCAGTCCCATCCAGATCGACACCACGGCCACGTGATGAGGACGAAAATCGTAGGCCATGTCGTGCGCCATTTTGTCGACGGCCGCTTTACCGGCCCCGTAGGCAGGACCATGCATGTAAATACGACCGCCAAACGACGAGGTATTCACTACCAGGCCCCCGCCATTAGCCAGTAGCAAAGGCGCTGCATACCAGCTCGCCGTATAGTAAGAGCGCATGCCGACATCCCAGATATCGGTAAGCGCCAGGGGCTTCTCCCAGAAGGGGCCCGACTGGGTCAGCGCATCGTGCAAAGTGGTTGCATTATTGACCAGTATGTCCAGCCTGCCCTGTTCTTCACGCACACGCTCAAAGAGTGCAGCGACCTGTTCATCGTCACTGTGATCACACTGCACCGGGATGCCTTTGCCGCCCACCGCAGTGACCTCCCTGGCAGTAGCGCCAATGGTACCGGGAAGTGGCGCGGCGCCCTCCTCCTCGGTCCGCCCGGTCAGGTAGACAGTGGCGCCGCTGGCGCCCAGCGCTACCGCAATACCCTTACCCGCTCCGCGGCTGGCGCCGGTGACTACAACAACCCTGTCTTTACCGTGATGCATACTTACCTCCGGACAAAGTAACTTTGCCACCTTCAGGAATTTCTCCTACTATCGCCCAACTATCCTAGGGCTGCGATAAAGGCCCGCCAAGCCGGGACCCACTCAATTCGGCCAAACTGTTATGCCAGTACCGACAAAATGCCTCGCAACCGCTGCGGCGCCCGTGAGACTCGTGGTCTCGCTGTGGGTCGCATTTTGGCAGCTGTCCGTGCAAGCCCAATCGACCGCGGAAACCAGCCACGAAGCACGTCTCGCCTATTCCGCCCAATCACCGGCCTGGCTCAGGACGGTGGGAAAACTGGATGTGCCGGGCTACCGAATAGAACAAGGTCGACGTGTGCACCATCGCGAAAACTGCACTGCGACACTACTGGGTACTAGCGAAGACGCTCGTCACATTGTCACCGCCTGGCACTGCCTGGAGTACTACCAGGACCTGAGTATGAAGATCAGCTTCAGTCTGCCGCATTTTAGTCCACATCCTGTAGTCCGCCAGGCAAGACGCCTGGCAGACGGGGGCGGTATGAGTGCCGACTGGGCCATTCTTGAATTGATCGAACCAGTGGCGTTCGGCCCAGTGCCCGCGCTCACTTTCGACGGTGGCCAGGACACGCCTGAGGCGGCGCTGGTTATGGCGGGTTATTCACGGGATGCCGGCCTGGGTGGTTCCGGCGAGACACTCACCTATCACAAGGATTGCCGAGAACTGGGGCAATACCGTGGTTACGCGCTGACCAATTGCCAGGCCTACAAGGGCGCCTCCGGGGGACCCGTGGTCCGCTACTCCAGCGATGGAATTCCCTACCTCGCGGGCGTGATTTCGGAGGGTAATGGCGAAGACACCAGTACCTACGTACCGGTCGCCAGGTTCCGCGCCTCGCTGAAACGCTTGCTGAACTGAGTGTTCAGTCTCGGTACCAGCCTCCAGCGGGCCGGGAGATAAAATCCGACTGATTCAGCTCGATGACTGTCGGCACCGCGTGCGATTGGCTCTCTCTCAGCGCCGCGGACAGCTGCTCCAGCGAATCTACCCGCACCGCTTCACAACCGAGGGCCTCCGCCGAGGCGACAAAATCCGGTGCCGGGATATCAACGCCAACCGGGGTGATATCGGAGGCTAGCATCCCCTGCTCTATCTCACTGTAGCCGGCGTTGTTCCAGACAATAATAGCCACCGTTAGTCCCGCCGCAGCGCCGGCAGCTAATTCGGCAAAGGTAAACTGCGCCGAGCCATCGCCAATCAGGGCAACGACCGGACCCTCGGGGTAAGCCAGGCGGGCTCCCAGCGCTGCGGGTATAGCGTAACCGAGGGTGCCACCACCTGTTGCCGAGTGAAAATAGCGCTGCGGCTCGGGCGCCTCGTATTGCCACACTGCGTAGTAAGTCGGCAAGGTGGAATCGCCCACCAGAACGAGGCCGGGCAAGGTGCTTTGCAACACCTCAAAAAATGCCTGGAACTCCGGGTGATAATGCGGCTCCTCCACAAGGGCAGCACGTGTCGCTGCAACGCGGGTGGCGCCGGGGCCGGTATTAGCGGTATCGACAAGAGGCAGCACTGCGCGTAAAAACTCTGCACTGTCCGCGCGGACAGGGAGCTCGGGCTGCTGATTCCTGCACAGTTGACCCCCATCGATATCCACCCGAATAAGAGGTGCATCAACAACCAGGTCGCCAAGAAACAGCATGTCGAAATCGGTTTCTCCAAACTCGGTTCCCAGCGCCAGCACCAGGTCAGACTCCTGGATCAATCCCCTGACTGCGCCGATGCTGGGACTGGCCCCAACCGCCAGGGGATGATCCGGGGGCATCACACCCTTGGCATTGACCGTGTTGATTACCGGCGCATCAAGTCGTTCGGCAATCGCCCTCACTTCAGGTGCAGCACCTGCCGCACCACCGCCGACAATGACAACTGGCCTGGAGGCTTTAGCCAGCAGGCGTGCTGCCTCGTTCACCGCGATTACCGCGGGAGCCGGAGCTGCAATCTGCGGCCATCGCTCGACGACCAGGTGGTCGGCCCGGGCAGTAATAATATCCAGGGGAATTTCGATGTGTACGGGACCTGGGCGCTCACTACTGAATACCGCGAAAGCCCTGGCCAGGACGCGGGGCAACTCATCGACCCGCATAAGCGTATGGCTGAACCGCGTGCACTGTGTGGCGAGCAAGCGCTGGTCGGGTAGTTCGTGCAAGTGCCCCTCTCCCATACCGAGCTGGTGACGCGCCGCAACCGCCGAGATCACGAGCATGGGAACCGAATCAGCCAGGGCCTGCATCATCGGTGTGAGTGCATTTGTTAAACCGGGACCGCTGATAAGGAAGCAAACGCCGGGCTTACCGCTGACACGCGCGTAACCGTCTGCCATAAATCCAGCGCCCTGCTCGTGACGCGGTGAAACGTGGCGCAGCGTGCTATCGGCCAGGCCACGGTACAACTCTACCGTGTGGTTTCCGGGAATGCCGAACACGGTATCGACATCATACTGCTCGAGCAGCTGAACCAGCTTTTGACCACAGGTCACCATTGTACTGCCCCTATCCTGATATCAGTACCCGTCTGCCTGTTCCGGGTGAGGTTGCTGTCGCGCGGGCGGCGAGGCCCCCACATGAACGTCGCCGCGTGCTGACGCCAGTTCAATCTGCTTCTGGCGTTCCGCAAACCGCTTCTTCTGGTCCTCGGTAAGAGAATCGTAACAACGGGGACAGCAAACACCCTTCTCGTACCTCTCAGATTGTTTATCCTGCTCGGTAATTGGATGCCGGCAGCCGTAGCACTGATCGTATTGTCCTTTTTCGAGACGATGATTCACCGCCACGCGGTTATCAAATACGAAGCACTCTCCCTCCCAGGTACTCTCTCCTTCCGGGACCTCTTCAAGGTACTTGAGTATGCCGCCCTGCAGGTGATAGACCTCGTCGAAACCTTCCTTGAGCATAAATGCAGAGGCTTTTTCGCAGCGGATTCCACCCGTGCAGAACATCGCCACCTTCTTGTGCTTTGCCGGATCAAGGTTTTCCCGCACATACGCCGGAAACTCCCTGAAACTTGTGGTGTGAGGATCAATGGCACCGCGAAATGTACCAATGCCATACTCGTAATCATTTCGGGTATCGATCAACACAACCTCGGGATCGTTTACCAGCGCATTCCAGTCCCTGGGTTGCACGTAGGTGCCCACGGTTTCGTTGGGGTCGATCGCCTCGACACCCATGGTGACGATCTCCTTTTTGAGTTTTACCTTCATGCGATAAAACGGCATGTGGTCGTCGAAGGATTCCTTGTGCTCCAAATCTACCAGGCGTCGGTCAGCACGCAGGAAATCCAGTACGGCATCTATGCCGGCCCGCTTTCCGGCTATGGTGCCATTGATGCCTTCTCTGGCCAGCAGCAGGGTGCCGCGAACGCCCGCTCGCTGACACACGTCGAGCAGGGGTTCGCGTAGGGAGGCAAAATCCTCCAGCGTGACAAACTGGTAAAGCGCTGCGACGACGATACTGGATTCCGGGTTTGCGCTCACTGGGACTCCTGCTTGCTACCGCCCAGACAATCCGGAGAGTCAGGGGCCTGTTGCTGACGCTCCTGCCATTCGGCAGGGGTATAAGTATGTAACGCCAGCGCATGCACCGGACCCTGGAGTTGCTCGCTTAAAGCAGCGTAGACGGTCTGGTGGCGAGCTACCTTCCGTTTGCCCTCGAACATCTCGCTGACTGCCACGACCTTGAAGTGAGTCTCCGAGTTGGGCGGCACATTATGCTGATTACTTTCATTCACCACATCCAATAACGCGGGTGCGAGAAGCTCTGTTAACTGCTGTTCAATTTGTTGCTGAACCGACATAGACACCTCAGAAAAATCGGGGCGAAATTATACCTGAGCGCGAACCATGACAACACTCATGGCCCGACACTCATCGACCCCGGTTGTCACCGCGCCGACGACTGGCCCGGAACTGCCCGGGTGTCTGTGACGTCCATTTTTTGAACGACCGGTGAAACGCACTCGGGTCAGTAAAGCCCATCTGCAGGGCCACCTCATTGATCGACAGTTCGGGTCGATCAAGGCAGAGTTTGGCCGCCTCACAGCGCGCATCGTCCTTCAGTTGCTGGAAGGTTGTTCCCTCACGTTTCAGTCGCCTGCGCAATGTGGGCGCCGACATGTTTAGGGCACTGCTGATCGTGTCGAAACTTGGAAACCCCTCGCTGAAATCATGACCGATCATCGCTTTCACCTGGGCGGAGAGGTTGTTGCCATTGGGATCATTCTCCATGACCAGCAACTGGTAGGGCGCGGTGCGCAGGAACTCACGCAGGGAATGCTCAGTGTGAACGACCGGCCACGCCAGGCTGGCGCTGTCAAAGTAAAGCAGATCATTCACCTGGTTGAAGTATAACGGGCAACCAAACAGCTTTTCGTATTTTTCCAACCGCTCGGGCGCGGCGCCGGAAAAATCAACACGCTTGAGCTCTATAGGACGGCCGCACAACCACCCGAAAAACCGGTGCCACATCGAAAGTCCATAAGCATCGGCCGCCGCTACCTGCGGCTGGTCATTGCGGTCGATCGTCCGATAGCCAACCCGTGCGTACTGTTCTGAGAAATTGGCGTAGAGCTGGCTGCTCTCGTCAAAAAATGTGCGATAAAACTCGGAGGCTCGCCCTATGGCCTGACCGAGGTTATCGCAGGAGATAATGCAATAGCACATCATCCGAAAGGCCCCCGGCGCCACAAGTTCACTGCCGGTAACGCCAAAAGTCTCATCCTGTAGCAGATGCAGGACATGCTGGTAGACGCGCGAATACTGCATCGCACTGATCTCGGCGCGATAGCCCGGATCAGCCTGGTGAAGTGGGTTAAAGTCCAGCCCTGCATCGGCAAGAATCCCACTGAAGTCATAGCCGCGGTCACCCACCATACGCAGCAGGGTGTTAACAAATTGTGTGGGGACGCGATCGCTCATACCGCTGATCTGGGCCGGTTCGAGGACAAGCGACATAGTTTACCAGATGGATGACCGCAGGTGAGGTTTGGTCACAGCCGCAGCCGGGCCTATACTGTAGCCTGACGCAGCGATCAGGGGGTGATCGTGGAAGTACGCTACAACATTTACTACGCCGGTACGGTCCTCGAGGGCCACGAAGTCGCCAGCGTCCGTCAACAACTGGGGCGTTTGTTCAAGGCCGATGACATAACCCTGGATAAGCTATTCAGTGGCCAGCCCCAGATGATCAAGCGCGACTGCGATAAAGCCACTGCCCTGAAATACCAGGAGGCCATGAAGCAAGCCGGTGCCAAGCCCCTCATCCGCACCGCAGATTCACCACCCCCCACTGGGCAGAGCGCTACCCAGGAGACCGGAGACACAGCCACCAGCACCGCAGAGCCAACTGCGGCGGAGCGCATTGCGGCCGTCGCCTCAGGCTCATCGACGCAACAGATCGAGGCCCCCGAATTCGATCTGGCGCCCGCGGGCAGCGATGTACTCAAACCTGAAGAGCGACCGACGCAGCAAGCCGTGGAGGTCGACACGTCAATGATCGACCTGGCGCAAGCAGGCGAGCGGCTATCCGAAGAACCGCCGCCCTCGCCGGCGGCGCCAGACACCTCTCACCTGAGCATGGGAGAGGTGGGAGAGGACATCCCCACCCTCGATACCGGCGAAGCACCTCCGCCGCCGAGTACCGAGAATATCGATTTATCGCCCGAGGGTAGTGATTTTTCCGACTGCGCCCCGGAAGCCGCAGAAGCACCTGAACTCGACCTGTCCAATATCGAACTGGCTGACGAGGGTGCCGATATGATGCCCGAGGAGTATCAGAAGAAAGAGACCCCGGCCGCTCCGGCAACAGATCACCTCAGCCTGGAGTAGAGCTGCCCGGCAGGGTCACGCGAACCCGCAACCCCGGGTTATTACTGTCCAACTCAACGGTACCTCCGTGATGCTGGACGATCGCCTGTACCAGGCTTAAACCAAGGCCGTGACCGGGCTGCTTGCCGCGACTCGATTCCAACCGGTAGAAGCGCCGAAAGACATTCTTGCGATCCTGCGGCGCGATGCCCGGTCCCGCGTCTCCAACAACAACATTGCAGGCACCCTCGGCCAGCGGTAGCAAGGCCACGGTAACGGCGGTGTCCTGTGGTGCATACTTAATCGCGTTGTCGACAATATTGGCCGCCATCTGGAACAACAAATCGCGATCGCCACAGACGGTGTATTGAGCAGGTATGTCGAGCTGCAAATCGATATGCTTGTCCAGTGCCAGGGGCTCGTACAACTCGGCAACATCCCGTAGCAGCATTGCCAGATCCAGTTCAGCATCGGCGGCCGCCAGTGCCCCCGTCTCCAGCGCAGAGATTCGCAGCAATGCATTGAAGGATGCGAGCAGCTCATCACACTCCTCGATAATTCGCTCAACCTCCAACCGACCTTCATCATCCAGCTTGTGTTGAAGCTGACTCAGGTTGTTCCGCATGCGGGTCAGTGGAGTCCGCAGGTCGTGGGCGATGTTGTCCGATACCTGCTTCACCCCGTCCATAAGGGATTCCATCTGGGCAAGCATATTGTTCATTCCAACTGCGAGCTGCCTGACGTAACCACGACGACTCGCGGTATCCAGCCGCTGGGCGGGATTGGAACGGACAATGCGATTCAGGTCCATATTGAGTCGCTCGACCCGGTCCAGTGTGGCGGCCGCGCTGAGGAACCCACCGACAACGCCCAACAGGACGGTAGCGAGCATAGCCCTGAACAGGGTTTCGAAAACCACCGCCAGCTGCTGCGCGATATCGGCATAACCGTGGGCGACAATCGCCTGCAGCCCGTCACCCAGATCAGCCGGTCTGGCCAGGAAATCCACATCGACGGTCTCCCCCCAATTGGACAGAGCCAGCTCGAAGCCCAGCCAACCACCGGTGAACTCCTGGTAGCGCGGCGCCAGCGGCAGGTCGCCGGCGACTTTATTTGAATCAGCATCGGTAACCAGGTAGGAAAATCGCCCCACCGCCGGGGTTGTCAATTGATCATCGATGTACTGCTGCAATCCCGGCAGCGACTGTCCGCGATAGACCAGCTCCAGGGTCTCCAGTTCCTCGAGTATGGAGTCCCCCAGGTCACTGAAATAGGTGTAACTGAAATACCCGTACAAGGCCCCCAGTAGCACAAACACCGTGAAGCTCAGCGCGGTGACGTACCGCGCAATATAACGGAAGGTGATACTGGTCAGAACCTGGCGAATTTTCATCGGATAATGGCCTGTGGCCTAGCGTGCCGGCTCCAGGTCTCCAAGGCGGTAACCCGCACCTCGAACCGTGGTGAGTAGCGGTGGCTCGAAACCCCTGTCTATCTTTTGCCTCAGCCGGGAAATGTGCACGTCAATCACGTTGGTTTGTGGATCAAAGTGGTAGCCCCAGACATGCTCCAGCAACATGGCTCGCGTGACGACCTGCCCCGGGTGTCGCATCAGGTATTCCAGCAGTTTGTACTCCCGTGGCTGCAAGGCCAGGGCCACACCCTGGCGCTGTACCGCCTGGTTGAGTAGGTCCATGTGCAAGTCGCCGACCTGCAACGTGGTGGGGGCATCGCTGGACGGTAAAGCGGCGCGTCGCCGCAACACCTGCAGCCTCGCCTCCAGTTCCGCTATCGAGAAAGGCTTTACCAGGTAATCGTCGGCGCCGCTTTGCAATCCCTTGACCCGGTCGTCCACTTCTCCTAACGCACTGAGCACCAGCGCCGGCGTGAGATTGCCGGTATTGCGCAGCGTCTGGATCAGGGTCAGTCCATCAAGCAGCGGCAGCATGCGATCGACAATCAACACGTCGAAGGTGCCGCTGCGGGCTTCCTGCAGGCCCTGCTCTCCATCGGTGCGCAGGACACAGTCATGTCCCGCTGCGGTCAGCTCGTCGACAATAAACCGGCCTACGCTGGTATCGTCTTCAACCAGTAATACTTTCATGCAGCGGTCCATTCAAAGAGTAAGTCAATGTAGCATGCAGGCCTTGGCGGTCTCAATGAAACGCACCTGTGCGTTTGGCCCATCGCCTGACGGTAATGCTAGACTCCCCGCCATGACCGAAGAAAG
Organism: uncultured Alteromonadaceae bacterium; assembly: GCA_964590005.1. Taxonomy (GTDB): domain Bacteria; phylum Pseudomonadota; class Gammaproteobacteria; order Pseudomonadales; family Halieaceae; genus CALJFL01. The sequence continues at coordinate 24,022 of CAZPVJ010000013.1, forward strand.
AGAAGACAGCACCGCGCTACCGCCACCCTTCTTGCTGCGCAGGTTGATGGCCATGCTGTACGACACACTGCTGGTCTTGCCGCTAATCATGCTGAGCGTCGCAGTAGCACTTGGATTGCAGGGTGCGCTTATGAAAACCATGGGCGGCAACTCCAGCGACGTGGCCCTGCCACCGCTTTTGGTTCAGTGCCTGGCCCTGCTCACCGTTATGGTCTTCTACAGTATTTTCTGGCTTAAAAGTGGCCAGACTTTGGGCATGCAAGCCTGGCGGATCAAGCTGGTAAGGGACGACGGCAAAAGGCTCACGCCCTGGAACTGCATTACTCGCTGCCTGGGAGCACTCCCCTCAGCGCTTTGCCTGGGGCTGGGTTACGCCTGGTGCCTGGTCGATAGTGAGGGACGCTACTGGCATGACCATCTGTCAGGAACGCGCCTTCAATTGCTACCCAAGCGAGAAAAAAAGAAGTCAGCGGGCTAACGGGCCCGTTGCAGCAGGATCATGCCAAACAGCAGGCAGACACCGATCGGAATAAGCGCGGCGTAAAGCGGCGAGAACCCAAACACCAGGCTAGCCGGTCCCAATAAATCCTGGCTCGTGCGAAATACGATACCGACAATCACGCCGGCGAAAATGCGAAAGCCCATTGTCCCGTCACGTAACGGTCCAAAGATGAACGAGATGGCCACCAGCACTAATCCCGCTATGGCCAGTGGCTGAAGTAGCTTTCTCCACAGGGCGAGTTCGAAGTCGTCCGCATCCAGGCCCTGTTGCATCAGGTAGCGGCTGTAGCGGTACAAGTCCGCCAGTGGCAGTTGATCTGGCGCGACTACCTCCATGGTCAGCAGCTCGGGTGTAATACCTGTCTCCCAGCGCAGGGTTGTGTGGCGCGTGCGGCTGGTTGCCCAACTGGTAAAATCCGTTTTGACCACCTGTTCCATGAGCCAGTGATCGGACTGAAAAGATGCGCGCTGTGCACGCAGCGCTGATTGCAGCCGATAGCGGCTATCAAACTGCAGCAGGGTAACCCCGTAGACTACTCCGTTCGTCTCCAGCGCGTTAAAGTGCAAAAAGCTATTGCCTTCGCGGTTCCAGATTCCGTACTTGCCGGCAACACCCTCCCCCGGGTTCTGGGCGATCGCGCGCCTGCTCTGGGCCAACTGCTCACTGCTGGGCGCCACGTACTCCCCTATCAGGAAACCGGCCACGGCGACCAACAGCGCCGGCTTCATCACAATCCAGACCAACCGCCCGGTGGACACTCCCGCACCTCGCATCACTACCAGCTCACTCGAACTGGCCAGCTGCCCCAGCCCAATGAGACAGCCAATCAAGGCAGCAAACGGAATAAACTCATAAAAGCGCCCGGGTAGGGTCAGCATTACATACAGCGTCACCTGGCCAAAGGTATAGGTCTCATCAATATTGTCAGCCTCATCGATAAATGCCGCCATGGCATCGAGACCCACGATGATCGCCAGCACCAGCAGGATGGCCGCGAGCACAGTCTTGCCCACGTAGCGATCAAGCCGGTTCACGAGCTAGCCTCCATTGCCTATAGCGTGTGCGCAGGCGACCGCCGAACAACATAGCCAGCGCCAGCGCCAGGAAGGCGCTGTGCACCGCCCAAAAGCCAACAAACGGGCCACCAGTGCCCTCCTCAACAGCCGTTCGAGCGTTGGCCAGCAGCATGAGATAAGCGAGATAAATCAGGAAGGCCGGTGCCATTTTCACATAACGGCCACGGCGATGATCGGTGCGGCTGAGACACATGGCAATGATCGCTACGATGGGCACCATAAAGGGTAACGAGAGTCGCCACTTCAAGGCCGCGATATCCTCGGCCCGGTCCGACTGCAATAATGTCAGGGTGGATCTGCCGTCGACCGGGGATGCGGTCCTGATACCGCCTTCAGGTTCCGGGATCAGTTCGCCGAAACGGTCGAAGCTGACCACCTCGTAGTCCAGTCGGCCCGGCATTCCGGTATAGCGAAAGCCATCGCGCAATTCCATGTAGCGAGCGCCGGTGTCAGGATCGATCCGCATCTCACCCTCCTGCGCCACCGTGATCACCATGCGCGGGTTGCGATCACCGTCGCGCGCGCGCTGGGTCAGGAACACCGAGGTCATCACACCGGTTTCTGCGGAGATACTCTCCGCATAACTGACGATATCGCTGCCTCGCCTGGTCTGGAATCGGCCCGCCACCAGCGATTGCAGCCCCTGTGAAGAGCTTGGGTCATCCAGCAAGGCCTCCGAGCGCTGGGCGCCCAACGGGGTGATAAGCAGGCTGAGCGAGCCGACGATTACCATCACCACCGTAGCGGGCACCAGGGTGTACAGGGCGAGGCGGCTCGGGCTGACACCACAGGCCGATAGAATCACCATCTCGCTTTCGACATACAGTCGGCCGTAGGACATCAAAATCCCGATAAAAAGGCCCAATGGGATAATCAGTTCGAGAAAGCCGGGCATTCTGTAAAGCATCACAGGCAACAGGATGTCAGCGGCGATATCGCCTACTGCAGCTTCGGCAAGATACTTTACGAAGCGACCGCTGATGATAATTACCAGGAGCACAAAGCTGACCGCCACCATGTGCGTCAAAATTTCGCGATTGAGATAGCGAAGGATCTTCATACGGAAGCCGGCATAGCGCGTGTTTTTAGTCACTTCGTGGTTTAGTTCGGACGCCCGACATCATACACTAGCGTGCTGGAAGACAGCGAAGGAAATCCCATGAGCAAGATCAACTTTACCGCCCGCACTATCGAAGACCCTGCCGCCACAGCAACCCAATGTGCCGTGATTCCCGTGTTCGGCAAGGCCAGGCTCTCCGGTGCGGCGCAAAAGCTGGACCGCGCGGCTGGCGGCATCATTCGCCAGGCACTGGAACTGGAGGATTTCTCAGGGAAAAAGGGTGAAACCCTGTTGCTGCCCGCCAGCGGCAAAGCCAAGAGGATTCTCCTGGTGGGCTGCGGCGAGAGCAAGGAGGCCGACAAGGCGGTTGCCCTGCAGTTTTGCCAGCGAACGGCCAGGGCCCTGACCGGCAGCCAGGCCACCGATGCAACGATCTACCTCGGTAATTTCAAGGCCAAGGCGACCAGCAGTGAGTGGTTGCTGGCCTACCTGGCGCGAAATATCGTCGCTGCAAGCTACCGTTACACAGAGACACTATCGAAACCTGCGGCGGCCAGTAAACTGCGCAGGGTCGTGGTCGACGCGGGCAATAAAGTCAAAACCCGGGCCGCATCCGCCGCCCTGCAAGCGGGCAAACACACTGGCGGTGGCGTAAATACCGCCCGTAATCTCGCCAACCTGCCGGGCAATATCTGTACACCAAACTATCTGGCCTCGGAGGCCCGCAAGCTCGCCCGGGGGAAGAAAAAACTCAATACCCGAGTACTCGACGAAAAGAAAATGCGGGAGCTGGGAATGGGCTCACTGCTGTCCGTGTCTGCAGGAAGCGACGAGCCTGCGCGACTGATAGTAATGGAATACAAGGGAGGCAAGGCTAAAGAGCAACCCTACGTACTGGTCGGCAAGGGGATTACCTTCGACACCGGCGGTATTTCGCTAAAGCCCGGCGCAAAGATGGATGAAATGAAGTTCGATATGGGCGGCGCCGCCAGTGTCTTTGGCACCGTCCAGGCAGTCGTGGATATGGGGCTACCGATCAACCTGGTAGCCATCGTGGCGGCTGCCGAGAACATGCCCAGTGGCGGCGCGACCAAACCCGGTGACGTTGTTACCAGCATGTCTGGCAAGACCATCGAAGTATTGAATACCGATGCAGAGGGCCGACTGGTGCTGTGTGACGCACTCACCTACGCTGAACGCTACAAGCCGAAGGCGGTCATCGATATCGCCACGCTTACCGGCGCCTGCGTAGTCGCGCTTGGCGCCCACGCCTCGGGCCTTTATGCCAACAAAGATAGCCTGGCAGACCAGTTGCTATCCGCCGGTATCACCAGTCACGACCGCGCCTGGCGGATGCCGCTGTGGGATGACTACCAAAAACAGCTGAACAGCAATTTCGCCGACGTGGCCAACATCGGGGGCCCGGGTGGTGGCAGCATCACAGCTGCCTGCTTCCTTGCGCGGTTCGCTGAAAAGTTTGACTGGGCACACCTGGACATCGCTGGCTCCGCCTGGGACAGCGCACCCAAGGGTGCCACCGGCAGACCTGTGGCGCTGCTCACGCAGTACCTGCAGGACAGGGCGGGTAAATAAGCCGATGACGCGTGTGGGTTTCTATGTGGTCCAGAGCGCGGAACCCGGACAGCGCTTGCAGGTGGCAGCGAGGCTCGTAGATAAAGCTGCGCAGCACGGGCACCGGGTTTTTATCAACGCGGTGGACGAGGCGCAGGCCAGGCAACTCGACGAATTGCTGTGGAGCTACCGACCGGCCAGTTTTTTGCCCCACGGGCTGGCCGGAACCGAGCACGCCCAGGACATCGCAATCGGCTGGGGGCAGGAGCCTGGCGACCACAATGACATGCTGATCAACCTGCAGTTGCAGATACCGGAGTTCTTCAGTCGCTTCAACCGGGTTGCAGAGGTAGTGACCCAGGACCAGCAAAGCCTCGAGGTCCTTAGACAGTCCTGGAAGTTCTATCGGGAACGTGGCTACCAATTGGAAAAACACGACCTTTGAGGCGTATAATCGCGCCCCTTTAAGCGCAGGACCGGGTGGCAACCCGCTAGCCAACTTTCATGGAAAAAACATTCCAACCCGCCGATATAGAAACCCGCTGGTACGAGGAGTGGGAGCGTCAGGGCTATTTCTCCCCGCAGGGTGGCGACCAGGCCTATAGCATCATGATTCCGCCGCCCAATGTAACGGGCAGCCTGCACATGGGCCATGGCTTCCAGGAAGCCATCATGGATGCGCTCATCCGCTATCACCGCATGGCCGGCTACAACACGCTATGGCAGGTTGGCACCGACCACGCCGGCATAGCGACCCAGATGGTGGTTGAGCGACAACTCGAAGCCCAGGGCACAGACCGCCACGCACTGGGCCGGGAAAAGTTTATCGACAAGGTCTGGGAGTGGAAGGAGGAGTCTGGCGGTACCATCACCCGCCAGCTGCGTCGCCTGGGGTCATCGATGGATTGGTCGCGAGAGCGATTTACCATGGATCCCGGCCTGAGCGAAGCCGTGCAGGAAGTCTTCATTCGACTTTATCGCGAGGGCCTGCTGTACCGCGGCCAGCGATTGGTCAACTGGGATCCGGCACTGCATACAGCCATCTCCGACCTGGAAGTTGTATCGGAAGAGGAAAAGGGCCATCTCTGGCATTTTCGCTATCCATTGAGTAATGGTGAGGGCCACCTTACCGTCGCTACGACCCGTCCGGAAACCATGCTGGGCGACAGCGCAGTCGCGGTGCATCCCGAGGATGAGCGGTATGCGGCGCTGGTCGGTCAAACCGTTGACCTTCCGCTCACCGGCCGCAAGATACCGATCATTGCCGATGATTACGTAGATCGGGAATTTGGTACCGGCTGCGTCAAGATCACACCGGCACATGATTTCAACGACTATGAAATGGGCCAGCGCCACAATCTGCAGTTAATCAATATCCTTAATCATGACGCCGCGATTAATGACAATGCTCCCGAGCCCTACAGAGGCCTGGACCGGTTCGACGCGCGGAAAAAAGTCATCGCCGACCTTGAAGCACTGGGTCTGCTCGACAAAGTTGAAGACCACACCCTGAAAGTTCCCCGGGGCGATCGCTCTCACGTGATTATCGAGCCCTACCTCACGCCACAGTGGTACGTAGACGCCAAGACGCTAGCCAAGCCCGCTATTGAAGCGGTGGAGTCGGGGGCGATCAATTTTGTACCCAAACAATGGGAAAACACCTACTTTGCCTGGATGCGGGACATTCAGGACTGGTGCATCAGCCGCCAGCTTTGGTGGGGACATCGCATCCCTGCCTGGTATGACGACGAAGGCAATGTCTACGTTGGCGCTGACGAGGCGAGTGTCCGAGCAGAGCATGGACTGGATCCCGGATTAGCTTTACGCCAGGACGAGGATGTACTGGATACGTGGTTCTCCTCTGCGCTATGGACCTTCTCAACACTGGGATGGCCGGAGGAAACGGAAGAGCTCGCAGTCTTCCACCCCAGCAGCGTGCTGGTCACGGGCTTCGACATCATCTTCTTCTGGGTTGCCCGGATGATCATGATGACTTTGCACTTTCGCAATGAGGTGCCCTTTCACACTGTCTACGTACATGGGCTCGTGCGAGACGTGGAAGGTCAAAAAATGTCAAAGTCCAAGGGTAACGTTCTGGACCCCATCGATTTGATCGACGGCATAGAGCTGGAGCCGCTGATTGAAAAGCGCACCGCGGGAATGATGCAGCCGCAGTTGGCCAAACGAATTGAAAAATCCACCCGCAAGCAGTTTCCAGAGGGCATAGAGCCCTATGGCACTGATGCCCTGCGCTTCACCTACTACTCGCTGGCCTCAACTGGCCGAGACATCAAGTTTGATATCGGGCGCATCGAGGGTTTTCGCAACTTCTGCAACAAAATCTGGAACGCGGCCCGTTATGTGCTGATGAACTGCGAGGAACAAGACTGCGGCCAGGAAGATAGCGAGCAGGTAGAGCTCAGCCTCGCCGACCGCTGGATAATCAGTCGATTACAGGAAACCGAGCAAGCGGTGGGCAGCGCCGTTGCTCAATACCGCTTTGACCTGGCGTCGCAGGCGCTCTACGAATTCATATGGAACGAATACTGCGACTGGTACCTGGAGTTATCAAAACCGGTGCTGTGGGATGATCACGCCAGTGCCGAGGCCAAGCGCGGAACGCGGCGCACCCTAATCCGCGTACTGGAAGAATGCCTGCGCCTGCTGCACCCCTTTATGCCCTTCATCACCGAAGAGATCTGGCAGACAGTGGCACCTCTAGCCGCCGTCAGCGGACCCACCATAATGCTCCAACCCTACCCGGAGCCGGATGAGTCGGTCATAGACAAAATCGCGAACGCGGATATAGAATGGCTAAAGGGAGTTATTGTCGGTGTTCGTAACATCCGCGGTGAGATGAATATACCGCCCGGCAAAGCACTGTCAGTGCTCCTCAAGAACGGTGACGAGACAGATAAATCCAGATTGGAACAAAATGCACCGTTCCTGGTAAAACTGGCCAAGCTGGCTGACATCACGTGGTTGTCCGAAGGTGAGGAAGCCCCGGTAGCAGCAACAGCCCTTGTTGGAAAGCTTGAAATCCTGGTGCCCATGGCGGGACTTATCGACCAGGACGCAGAGCTGGCACGATTGGCCAAGGAAATTGCGAAGCTGCAGCAGGACCTGTCCCGCATAGAGGGCAAACTATCTAATGCATCCTTCGTAGACAAGGCGCCGGCAGAGGTCGTCGCCAAGGAGCGCGACAAACTGGACGCGCAGAAAGACGCGTTATCCAAACTGCAGGAGCAGGAACAACGCATCCGGCAAATGTGAAGCGCCCATAACATCGGTTTCCGCCTTCCCGGCGTTGGCACGTCGGGAAGCATAATAAAAAGCCAAGAGCAAAACCGAGGAAAGTGGTATGAGTGAACGTGTTAGCGGCACGGTGAAGTGGTTCAACAACGCCAAGGGATTTGGCTTTATTACCCGCGAGGAAAGTGACGACGATGTATTCGTCCACTTTCGGTCTATCGAGGGAGAAGGATACCGAACTCTCAATGAAGGCCAGGCTGTTGAATTCAAGCTGGTCGAAGGCCCCAAGGGTCTGCAGGCCGAAGAAGTGTCCAAAATCTAAATACAGCCCCTGGCCTGCCTATACCGCGACGCCAGGAGTGCGCAGACTGTGACCCGTCCCGCCGATGCCCCCGCATTGGCAGGGCAGAATAATTTTTGTATTGGCCGCCCTATCCGCGTCATCGGTGCTAGAATTGCGCGCCGGCGTCATGGCCAATGCCAACAACTTTAACGAGGAATTACATGACCGTTCTTGGAAAAATCGTCACCAGCCTTCTTGTCGCTGCAGTGGCCTCCAGTATTACCACTTATCTCCAGGGCGATGCACTGCCCGATATGCTATTAATTGCCGCCTTCACGGTCGCCACCCTGATCACCGCTTTTCTGACCACCATCAGTCGCCCCGTCAACCTCTCTGCACCGGGCGCAACTGAACGTTCTGATGCAGCGGCAAAGGCTGGCAAGCCCGCATCCAAAGCCAAGCCCAAGAGCAAGCAGCCTGCCGGGAACCGGGAGGAAGGCCAGGTTAAATGGTTCAACTCCTCCAAGGGATTTGGCTTCATCACCAAAGACGATGGCGAGGAGATCTTCGTTCACTTCCGCTCAATCCTTGGCGAAGGCCGCCGCGGCCTGCGCGACGGGCAACGGGTCTCTTTCCGGGTCGCCGATAGCGATAAGGGGCCTCAGGCCGAAGAGGTTGAGGGACTGGACTAGCGCCAGTCAGGGCCCAGCCAGGATATCGCGCCAGTATAAGCCGATCATATGAGCCCCCTGGCGCAGGGTGTTCTCGGGTGACAAGGTAGTGTCCTCCAGGGCCATTTCGACCACCGCATAGCCCATATCCACGGTGAGCCTGGCCTGCATCAGCAACACGTCATCTACAGGACGATTTATCAGGTCACCAATCACCTGGGCAAATTGCGCAGAAACCAGCCGGTGTGACTCGAGGCGCAACTCCTGGAGAGGCGCAACGGCGCGCAGGGACTGGATTATCTCGGCTCCACCCGTCTGCTGTAAGGTCACATCGTAAGTGTGCTTAAGCACCTGGTAGACATCGTCCAGCAAGGTCTGGGGGTGAAGATGTTCATCATTCCGCTCGAACCACTGCTGGAAAACCTCATTCTGGGCGTCCATCAGAACCGCACCCAGGGCGTGTAAAACAGCATACTTGTTGGGAAAATAACGGTACAACGCGGGCACGGTTATCCCCGCGCGCTCGGCGATAAGATTGGTAGATATGCGCTCTACCCCGACCTCGACGAGCAGTTCGGCGGCAGCATTTAAAATGCTCTCGTAGGTGCGCTTGGCGCGTGCCTGCCGGGGTTTGTTCTTTTCCAGCAGCTCGACGTGCGGCCTTTCGTTCATTTCCCTACCTGCGGGCACTTTTTGTGCCGTCTTTATGTCTCGGCATCCTACCCCACCGCCATGGTCGGAGTCACGCCGGAAACTGTGCAAAAAAAAGCTGGCTTGGCGACTGATCAGTGCAGTGCGAAAATGTCCCTACCGTAAGCCAGAGCACAGCCCCATGACCCAGCGCTACCGCCACTGCCTCGTGTTCCTGAGCACGCTGATCCTAGGTGCTGGCAGCGCCGTCGCAGAGCTGCCTTTCGAGCGAACAGAACAACGCGAGCCCTGCCTGCATTACACGGCGCTAAAACAACCCTTGTTTGGCGACCTGCACGTACACACCAGTTATTCTTTCGACAGCTACCTGTCCAGCCAGCGCAATGATCCCGCTGCGGCCTATCGCTACGCCATGGGCGAGCCGATCGTAATTTCTGATGCCGACGGTCAACAGGCGCTGACCGCCCAGATTCAGCGTCCTCTGGACTTCACCGCCGTTACCGACCACGCGGAATTTCTCGGGCCCATTAATCTGTGCACGCAGGATGCATCGAAGTTGGCTTATTGGTTTCCAGCCTGTATCGGCACACGCAGTGACTGGTTTGGCATCCAGTTGCTGGCAGCGGACTACTGGACAAGCCTTGGTGTCGTTGACGACAGCAACCAGAAATCTGAATCCTTCGCCTGCACTCTCGGTGATTGTGGTGCTGCGCACCGTGAAACCTGGCAGAAGATACAGAGCGCAGCCGAGCAATACTACGACCGCAGTGAAGCGTGCGCATTTACCACGTTCGTCGGCTACGAATACACCGATGCTCCGAACTATTCCAACCTGCATCGGAACGTGATCTACCGCAACGACCAGGTAACCGAAACCGCAATTTCCACGTATGACACCGGCTCGCGTAATTACCCCGATCTTTGGCGACGCCTGCGCGAGGAGTGCGTCGACAGCGACAGCGGCTGCGATGTGCTGTCGATACCACACAACCCCAACCTTAGTCGCGGCCTGATGTTTCCGGACCCTGCCAATGAACAGCAGGCCAGGGACCGGCTTTTCTTCGAGCCACTGGTAGAGTTGATTCAGCACAAGGCCGCCAGCGAATGCCGGTATGATCGACTGCTACAGCGCGGCGTCGCAACCGAGGACGAATTGTGCGACTTTGAACAGGCGCCATCGGATAACCTGGCCATGCTCGGCACGGTGTTCGGTGAGATGCGCTCGGATGTCGGACAACCGGTTTCGATAGAGCAATTCGGTCGACGCAATATGGTACGCAACGTTCTAAAGGATGGGTTGGCACTTGAGCGCGCTAATGGCATCAATCCATTCAAGTTGGGATTCATTGGCAGCACGGACACCCATAGCGCAACACCCGGCGGTGCCGAGGAGGACAATTACACTGGACACCTGGGCCGTCGCGACGCGGGTTATCGCAACTTACAGGACCACTTCTTCGACAACCCCGGTGGTCTCGCCGTTGTCTGGGCCGAAGAGAACTCACGGGACTCATTGTTTGAAGCGATGCGCCGGCGCGAGACCTACGCAACCAGTGGTACCCGCCCCACCGTTCGTTTTTTCGTCGGGGAGTCGTTAAGCAGTGAGGCCTGCCATGATCCTGAGATGGTCGCAGGGGCCTACCGCAGTGCGGTACCCATGGGCGGAGAACTCACGGCACCGGCCAACTCTCCCGGGTTTTTGGTGAGCGCGAGCAAGGATAGCGGCAGTGTCGGACACCCGGGTACTGACCTGCAAAGACTTCAAATCATCAAGGGCTGGCTGGATAAAGAAGGCAATACCCACGAGAGGGTGTTCGATGTCGCGGGATCTGATGACACCGGGGCCTGGGTGGATGAAAACAGCTGTGCAACTACCGGTAGCGGATTCGCCAGGCTCTGCACCGTCTGGCGAGACCCGGACTACTCGCCTGACCAGACTGCCTTCTACTATGTCAGGGTGCTCGAGAATCCGAGCTGCCGCTGGAGCACACGCCAATGTATCGCTGCGGGCGTCAACCCTTTCAGCGAACAGTGCGCCGATCAGGCCGCTGCCATGACGGAGCAGGTGGAGGGCGCTATCGGTGATGTCTACGGGCGTTGCTGTCTGGACGCTGACAACGAACCGTTTTACTCTCCTGTTATTCAGGAACGGGCGTGGACCTCGCCCATCTGGCTAAACCCTGAAAGCTAAGGATTCGAATTGAGTACCAAACCGCGCACGGAACGCAGGTTTCGCAATGTAATCATGCCCACTTCATCGCACCCCGTCATTCGCCGGGTGCGTCGCCAGGGCAATAAGCCGAACATCCATGGCAATAAGCTGTGGAAGTCGAGCTGCCTGCTCATCGATTACCTGGGCAAACATCCTCCCGCACATACCGACTCGGTGATCGACGTGGGCTGTGGCTGGGGGATAGGCGGTATCTGGTGTGCCAAAACATTCGGTTCACAGGTCACCTCCATGGATGCTGACGAAAACGTTTTTCCTTACCTTGACGCTGTCGCCGAGTTGAACGGTGTACAAACCGAACACCTGGTTAACCGATTCGAGAAGCTGACCACAAGGAAGCTGGCACGCTATGACATGCTCATTGCAGCCGATATCTGCTTCTGGGACGAGTTAATGGAGCCGGTGGAGTCGATGATAGACCGCGCAGTCAGGGCCGGTGTAAAACATATCCTGATCAGCGACCCGGAGCGCTCACCCTTCCTGGAAATCGCACAACGCTGTCAACAGCGCTACGGGGCAGAGTTGTTCGATTGGCGAACACGCGGTTCTGTTGAAGCCAGCGGCGCAATCCTGCTGCTGGAAAACGCCTGACTGGGTAAGCCGTCATTCGTAGACCCGATACTGGCGTTTGACGACCCGAGAATCGACCGCTTCGCCATCTTCAAAACGCGGCCGGAAACGCGTGTTGCGCAGTGCCCGCCGCAGACGACTCGCATAGGCGGCATCCTCACCACCCGCTTCGTGACTTTCCACGTCACGAGCCCGCCCCCGCGCGTTAACCCTGAAGCTGGCCAGCACCAGGCCAGAATCTTCGCTATCGCGCGGGTGAGGGGGCTGCCAGAAGGCGCCATTATCGGGCAGCTCCACTGGCCGTCCGAACCATTCCCCCAACTGCTCCTCATCGGCATCCCCGGCGAGCAATTCGAATGCACTGCGATAGTGATCGAAGGCGCTGTGGCGAATGTCATTCCACTGGTACCAGTCACCAAGCTCCAGGTGCAGGCGAGCACGTTCGCGCACTGCAATTCCCGGCTGTTCATCCAGCAAACTACTGATGAGGGTACGTCCACGAGAAACCGCCGTTGAACGCAGGGTTTCGAGTCGGGTGCGATTAAAATCCTGGAAGTTACCGCCAGCGTAACCGGAAACCTGCCGTCCGCCACCCGGTCCATAAAACACATCTGTTGGCGGCTTAATACGGTCCAGCAGCAGATAGAGATTTCGAAGCTGGCTGATGACCAGCTCTATCTTTACCTGTGGCTCAACCGAGAGATCGCTTTCTACAGCCTCCAGCACCTGGCGATTCAAATCATAAAGATCCAGCAAGCGACGATCGTTACCGGCGTCCAGCTCACTTCGAAACGCCTCTCGTTGCCAGCGCAGGTATTCCAGCGTCGCCTGCATACGGACATCCGTGTACGGCGGCTGTCCAGAGCCATACAGCCTGAAGAAATAGTCATAGCGGTCATCCAGAGCGGCCAGGTCACCGGCGTCACGGAAAACCTGCAACAGCTCCCGCACCACCGGCACCTGTCGTTCGCTGTACAGTCCGTCATTGATGCGCACCAGGTGGAGCGCCCGCCGATAAGACGCCAGGGATGCATCAAGCTCGCCCTGTCCGCGGTGGTAACGGGCAAGCCCCAGTAGCGGTTCAGCGAGCCCGTCAGCATAGGGCCCCTGGCTCGACTCGACCGCGTCCAGCTCCACTTCGAAGGCCTTTCGATCCGCGGCCGACAAGCTGCTACTGCTCACCTCAACAGGCGGTGGCGCCGCGTCTTGCCAATCCCGGCCAACAGCGACGAACTGCTGACCGTACGCCGTCGGCCCATCGGCCGCGGCCACTCCGCCCGTCGCGAGGACGAGTAACAGGACGGTGGGGACAAGCTCAGGGCCACGAACACGGGCACCCAGGTTTCTGAACACTTTTTAACCAAATTTTCTGGAGTAAGAGGTGTAGAAATGATATAACGACGCCAAAATTTGCTCACCCATAAAAAGCGTCATCATTCCTCGAGCAAATAATCCAATATGACGGCAAAGCTGTGCGTGCAGCGTGAGGCAACACACTCACCAGCTGACGGGCGGCAATGAATACAGGGCGAGGCCCCAAGAGAATTCGATACTATGAAGCAGCTCGGAATTTTAGACAGCGCATTTATCAACCTTGAGCAAACCAATACACCTCAGCACGTCGGCGGCCTGGGTATCTATGACCCCTCTACAGCGCCCGGTGGCTTTGTGCGATTCAAGCAGGTCATTGCCAACTTCGAGAGGCGGCTGAATCAGAACCCGCTCTTCAGAACACGACTGGTAGAGGTACCGGGTGGGCTGGACAGGCCGTACTGGGTCAAGGACGCCAACTTTGACGTTGAGTTTCACCTGCGTCACATCGCTCTCCCCGCCCCCGGGGACTGGCGTCAGTTTTGTATACAGGTGGCACGCCTGCATTCGCGGCCACTGGACTTGTCGCGGCCTCTATGGGAAGCCTACATCATCGAGGGCCTGGACAATATTCCCAACCTGCCCGAGGGCTGCTTTGCGATCTATACCAAGATGCACCACGCCCTGGTGGACGGCGCCGGTGGCTCCAGCTTCATGGCCATGCTCCACGACCTGGAACCCAACCCAAAGGACGAGGGCGATTTCACCCCCGAGCCACGCCTCGTGGACAGCGAACCATCTGTTGCCGAACTACTCACCAAGGCTTCCATCAACTCGGTGAAGAACACCGTTGGGCTGGTCAGGGGAGCGGTCAAAAATTCCGTGGGCATGGGCAAATATGCACTGGACATTGCCCGCAAGGAAATACCTGCCCCGGATGTATCAGCCCCGAAAACGATACTCAACAAACCGGTGGGGCCTCACCGGGTATTCGATGCCGCGGAGTTTCCCCTGGAGGGTTTCAAGGACATCAAGAATGCGGCCGATGTGAAGCTCAATGACGTTGCACTGGCCATCATCGGCGGTGCTTTGCAGCGCTACCTGGCGGCGAAAGGCGAGAACCCTGAGGGGTCCCTCGCTGCGAGCATGCCGCTCAATATGCGTACCCGGCGCGACATGACCGAAGAGAACAACCAGGTCGGCGCTGTGTTCGCTTCGATGCATACCGATGTAGAAGACCCTATTGAGCGTCTCCGCGCCGTTCATGGCACGACCGCTGAAGCCAAGGAGTTTGGCGAGGCGAGTCCCATGGTCGACATATTGAAGATCGCCGGCGCATTCTCACCCTTTATCGCCCGCTCTGTCGCCGGCTTCTGGGCACGTAACGAAATTTCAAAGCACTTGCCCGTCAATGTTTCGACAGTGATTTCCAACGTCGCCGGTCCCGACTTTCCGCTCTATTGCGCCGGTGCCAGGATGGTCGACTATTACGGGTTGGGTGTATTGACGCCCGGCATGGGTATCTTCCACCTGGTATTCAGCTACTCGGGCAAGGTAACCCTGTCTGTACTGGCTGATAGAGACATCATGCCTGACCCGGAGTTTTATCACGATTGCCTGGTTGCCTCTTACGAGGAGATGTATGCGGCTGCAATCAGCCTGGCTAAGCCGGCCCGAAGCAAGAAAGCCAAGGCCGAAATAAAAGCCAAGGCGAAAGTGAGTTCACCACGCCGAAAGCGAGCGGCAGAGCCCAAGGGTACCGACAAGGACAAGGCCAAGCCGTCTAAAGCCCGGGCCGCGAAGGCAGCACCCAAGGCCAAGCCAAAGGCAAAAGCCAAAGCAAAAGCCAAAGCAAAAACCAGGGCCAAGGCGAAACCCAAGGCCAGTGCCAGCAAGCCCGCGGTGAAAGCCGCCAGTAAGGGTTCACCGAGGCCGAAAGCAACGCGCCGGAAAACGGGTAAACCTGACCTGAAGGTCGTGCCCAAGTTAAAGGCCGTATCCTGAGCAGCAACCCGCTAGTGCATACAAAAAACCCGGCCTGATCAGCCGGGTTTTTTGTTTTGGGCAGGTTAATCCAACCAGGACCAAGCTGGCGGCCATAAAAAAGCCCACCGAAGAGGTGGGCTCGAAAATTAACTCCAGCATGGACCTGGATGGTTTCCCATCATCTAAATGGGGTGCCCATCACCACCTTGACTACATCTCTCAAGGCCTGATTAAGAGTTGTAATCAGTGTAAACACTGACTGTTATATATCAAATGTATTTGTTTTATACTAATCATGAATTTAATTCATGTATTAGCTATGGATATAAAAGACCTCGCCCGGGTGGACCTGAACCTGCTACTCGCTTTACAGGTGTTGCTGGAGGAGCGCAGCGTCTCCCGGGCCGCGGAGCGATTGAATATCACCCAGCCAGCCATGAGCAAGACGCTGTCCCGGCTCCGAAGTACCTTCGATGACCCCCTGTTCACCCGCAGCAGCCGCAGCATTCAACCCACCCCCAGGGCACTGGATCTGGCGTATGACCTGCAAGAAGTTCTGGGTAACGTTGTCCGCTTACTGGATGTCGTCGAGTTCGATCCGGCCGCCTTCTCCGGGGAGTTCACCATCGCGCTCTCGGAATACATTGGCGCGACATTACTGCCAAACCTGGTTCAGCGTTTGCACGAGCAGGCGCCGCAATTGAGCATTCGAACCATCACCCGGGTGGACAACCAGCTGGACCAACTAGCCAATGGCCAGCTGGATTTTGCTATTCATATCCGTCGTGGCCATTACCCTGCAGATTTTACGGTGGAGGCACTGGGCAGTTCTCCGCCCGCAATCCTGGTTCGGGAGGCGCATCCCTTGACGCAGGGTGAGATCACCTGGGAGCGGCTGGCAGCTTACCCACTGATCAGCCTGTACATATCGGAATTAGACAAGTCCGAAATAGCACAGACCAGCAACACCTACCTGCGAGCCAGGGACCCGGAGCAGGCGGCTTTCGAGACCTCCCACCTGCTGACCGCACTGGAGGTCATCAGGAGCACCGATTACTTCCTGCGCGGCCCGGAATTTGTCACTCGCAACCGCGCCGCTACCGAAGGCATCGTCGCCCTGCCCCTACCGGCCGGCAGCGAATACACCATGGACTACGTCATGGTCCGCCATGCACGCACCGCCAATTCACCGCTGCACCATTGGCTTTGGCAGGAAATTCTCTCTGTCATCCAGGGCCAGAGCTCGCGGGTGCGCGTTCCGGGTCTGCTGTCCACGTGAAGCACTCCTGCGCTCGAGGCCGTGTCTGTGGCATACTCCTCGGCCATCGTTAAGCACGCCGGCACGGCAAAGCAGCACTCATGAGCAAGAAGAAACGGCGCGATATTCCTCGCTTCAACACAGCGATCATCGAGACACACTGTCACCTGGATTATCTCGACGATGATGGCCTGCAGGACACCCTGCAACGGTGTAACGATCTGGGCATCGAGCGGATTATCACTATCGCCGTCTCCCCGGATAACCTGGGCACTGTGCTGTCCTTGACGCGCACTGCTGACAACATCTGGGGCACCCAGGGGATTCACCCCCATGAGGCAGACGCCTACAACGACAGCGTTGAAACGTTGATCAGGACAGGGTGCAGTGACGAGCGGATTCTTGCCGTCGGCGAAATCGGCCTGGACTACTACTACGATCATGCGGATCGAAGCGCACAGAGAGAAGCGTTTGAGCGGCAATTACAACTCGCCGTTGAGTTGGAAATGCCCGTGGTCATTCATACCCGCGAGGCTGATGACGATACGCGAGCCATCCTGCAAAACTTCGAAAGCGCGCTGACTCGCAAGGGCGTAATACACAGCTTCACATCGAGTCTGGCGCTGGCAAAATACTGCCTGGACAGTGGCTTCATGCTCGGATTCAATGGAATAACAACCTTCAATCGTGCCGATAATGTACGGGAAGTGGTGGCCGCCACCCCGCTAGACAGGATCCTGCTGGAAACCGACGCCCCATACCTCACGCCCGTGCCCTATCGCGGCAGACCCAACGCACCCCACTTCCTGCCCTTCGTGGCGGAGAAAGTGGCCGAGGTAAAAGCCGTTGATATAGAGGTACTACTGCGACAGGCGCACGCCAATAGTTTGCAGCTGTTCTTTCAGGGACCGGCCTGAAAACACACGACTGCGTTCAGCTTTTTACCCGGTGTATCGCCCCGCCACGCGGGTTCGGTGCTAAACTACGCCACCCCAACCCGGCCTGCGCATACGTGCGCAATGGATAACAACGGCATACATGGATTACATCATAGGACAGCGCTGGGTTAGCCATGCCGACGCCCAGCTTGGCCTTGGCATCATCGTGGAACTCGAAGGCCGCCGGGTTACCGTCAACTTTCCGGCAGTTGGCGAGGAGCGCACCTACGCGACTGAAAATGCACCACTCACGCGGCTGCGCTTCAAGCCGGGCGATTTTGTATCGACGGTCAACGATGTCGAGTTGAAGATCCTGGAGGTCGAGGAATACCAGGGTCTGCTGATCTACGTCGGCACCGACCACCACGACGAAATGGTGACCATCTCCGAGCTAGAGCTGGACGCCTTCGTCCAATTGACCACACCACAGCAGCGGCTGCTTAACGGACACTTCGACAAAAATCGCGACTTCGCGCTCAGAGTCGCCACCCTGAATCATATCGCCCGCATGCAAGGCTCAGGTGCCCGCGGCCTGATGGGTTCAAGAACCAGCCTGCTGCCTCACCAGGTGTATATCGCCAATGAAGTTGGCCAGCGGTTCGCACCCAGGGTGTTGTTGGCAGACGAGGTCGGGCTGGGCAAGACCATCGAAGCCGGCATGATCATCCACCAGCAACTGCTCACTGGCCGCGCCAGCCGGGTGCTGATACTGGTACCCGCTAGCCTGTTGCACCAGTGGCTGGTGGAAATGCTGCGCCGTTTCAACCTGCATTTCTCGCTGTTCGATAATGATCGGCTGGCGGAGATCAGCGAGGGTAACCCCTTTGAGACAGAGCAACTGGTGCTCTGCGCCAGTGACTTGTTTGACCAGCAACCGGATCTGCAGTCACAGGCCCTGTCCGCCGACTGGGACATGGTTATCGTCGATGAAGCACACCACCTGCACTGGTCGGAAGACGCCGTCGGCGAGGACTATCGCTTCGTAGAGGCCCTCGCCAGGCACAGCGCGGGCTTGCTTTTGCTGACCGCCACACCAGAGCAGGTGGGGCAAGCCAGCCACTTCGCCCGACTGCGCCTGCTCGATCCTTCGCGTTTCCACGACCTGGAAAGTTTTCGGCAACAGGAGCAGCACTATCGACAGTGGAGCGACCTTGTCGACGCCCTGGACCGGGGAGAGCACCCTGCTGATCTTCCCGAGGGCCTGGACCCGGCAGAGGCCCCGGAAGACCTGATTGCCAAGATCCTGGACCGACACGGTACGGGGCGCGTACTGTTTCGCAACACCCGCGCCGCAATCAGCGGGTTCCCACAAAGACAGCTGCACGCCTATCCGCTGCCGTCACCCGAAGAGTACGCCCTGGCGGATGTCGACCTGGCAGCCAGGCTACATCCGGAACTGCCCTATGTGGATGATAGCTGGCTCAATTTCGACCCGCGTGTGCAATGGCTTGAGGACACACTGAAAGACCTGCGGCCTGAGAAAGTGCTGGTCATTTGCGCGCATGCCGATACAGCCGTCGCCCTGGAGCATCATCTGCACCTGCGCGCCGGGATTCGATCGGCGGCGTTTTATGAGGGCTTATCGATCATCGAGCGGGATCGCGCCGCGGCCTATTTCGCTGACGATGTCAGCGGTGCCCAAACCCTGGTGTGTTCCGAGATTGGCAGCGAGGGCCGCAACTTTCAGTTCGCCCATCACCTGATTCTTTTCGATCTGCCACTGAACCCTGACCTGCTGGAACAGCGGATCGGCAGGCTGGACCGCATAGGCCAGTCCGAAGACGTACATATTCATGTGCCCTACCTTGAGGGCACTGCCCAGGAAGGCTTACTGGAGTGGTATCAACAGGGGCTGAACCTGTTTTGCGATAGCTGTTCTGCTGGGTACATGATTTTTGAGAATTTCCGCGAGCGGCTGTTGCCTGAACTGACACAGCGCACAGACGCCTTCCCGACTCTCATCGCGGATACAGCTGCCTTCACCGAGCAAACACGCAACGAACTTCGAGAGGGCCGCGATCGACTGCTGGAACGCAATTCATGTAAGCCGGAGTTCGCCCGGCAGCTCATCGAGGAAATCAGCGCCAATGAGGACAGTGAGGTCCTGCAGGACTACCTGGAGGCCCTGTGCGAGTCATTTGGCGTCGATCATGAATTTCACTCCGAGCGAGCGTTGATTCTCCGTCCGACTGATCACATGCTGACCGGTCACTTCCCCTACGTGAAAGAGGATGGCACCACGATCACCTTCAGTCGCGATATGGCGCTGGCCAGGGAGGATATGGAGTTTGTCACGTGGGAACACCCGATGTTGGTTGAGGCCATGGACATGGTGCACTCAACCGAGCTGGGCAATGCCGCCATCGGTACCATAAAGCTGAAAGGCATCGCCCCTGGCACCATGCTGCTCGAATCAATCTACACAGTGAATTGCGTGGCGCCGAAGGCACTGGAGGTTGAGCGCTTCCTGCCGCTGTCCCCCATGAGATTGCTGGTCGATGCGCGTGGCAAGGAATTGGCTGAACTGGTACCACACGAGCGTCTCAATACGCTGGTCGAAAAGGTCCAAAAACCGACCGCGCTGGCCATCATCAAGCGGGTCCAGAAAGAAGTCGACGCCAAGATGGCGCTGGCCAATGCCCAGGCCGAGGAACGCTTGGCAGCGCTACTGGACAGCGCGGAGAGCGCCATGCGCGAATCACTGGGTGCTGAGCTGCAGCGCCTGGAAGCGCTGCAGGCGGTCAATCCCTCAATCCGGCAGGAGGAGATAGATCACCTGCGCTATAGGATCGACGAGTGCGCACTGCATATCCAGCACGCCAACCTCCAGATGCAGGCCCTGCGCCTGATCATTACTACCTGAGTAACTAACCGAATCAGCAACCTGCTTTGCGATTGGTTTTATGTCGGCGTTGGGAGCAATTGGAATCGCGGCGATTTTTATCTTCAGCATCATCGGTCGATACTGACTCGCCAGCCGCTGCTGTCGTCGAAAGCGCTGCTGCCGGATCCGTCTCAAACGCAGCGATTTGCTCTACCACGCCATCAACCAATTCGTTGGGGATGGGCACGCTGAGGTTGTACTGGGCAATCAGCCAGCTACCCTTTTCACGCAGTAACATCCCGCTGCCGCGACAATTGCCAAGGCTGGCGTTCTCCAGGGCCTCATCAAACCAGGCGACATCGCCATTGGTCGAGATATCCACGTTGCGGGATACCGGCACATAGACCCAACCGTCACCGTTTTCGAAGCGGGGCCGGGCAAAGTCGCGAAACTCGGCGCCCTGCCACCGCTCCTTGCCATCGGTACCCAGGAACACCACATCCTCTGTCATAAGACCCACGTAGGCGGGGTAATCGGCAGTCGCCGCCGCCCGATGGAACGCGTCCAGCGCCTGGTTGATCTCCTGGCGGTCGTCTCCCGCCGCCAGCAGGGGTACCAGCAACAGCACGAGAGATACGCTGAAAGAGGGGATACGGTGCATTACTTACTCCTGAGTGGCAGTGGCCACAATTGGATGGCTTAGGTGTCACCCTGTGCAGCAGCCAGCGCCCGGACGATCACCGAACGGGTGTCGGCAGGGTCGATTACCGCGTCAATTTCCAGGTGCGCCGCGGCCTCGGAAGCCTTGCCGACCTCGTACATCTTGGCCAACAGTTCTTCGAACAGGGTATTGCGTTCGTCAGGGTCGCTTACTGCCTCCAGCTCCTTGCGAAAGCCCAGGCGCACAGCTCCCTCCAGGCCCATGGCACCAAACTCTCCGGTTGGCCAGGCGGCACTGTACACAGGTTCAACAAAACTGCCCCCGACCATGGCCATGGCGCCCAGGCCATACCCCTTGCGCAGGAAGATGGCGACCACCGGTACCTGCAATCGGGCGCCCACCCGGAACAGGCTGGACATTCGTCTCACCGCGCCCTCCTCCTCGCTCGCGGGCCCCACCATAAAACCAGGCGTATCGGTGAGTGAGACAACCGGCAAGCCAAAGGCGTCACAGGTACTCAAAAACTCGGCAGCTTTCTCGCTGGATTCCGAATCCAGGGCTCCTCCCAATTGCTGGCAGTCATTGGCCACCAGCGCAACCGGTTTGCCCTCGATTCGCATGAACCCGGTTACCACACCGCGTCCGAAAACCCGTCGCAGCTCGAGGAAACTGCCCTCATCGGCCAGGGTGTCTATCACCCGCCTGACCGGGTAAGCCCAGCGTCGATCCTCGGGGATGATATCGCGAAGGAGCAGCTGGTCCGGGCACCGCCAATCCGCAACAGGACCCTGGAAATACGATAAGAGTTGCCGCGCCAGACGGGTCGCATCGGCCTCGTCCTCAGCGATTATGTCGACCACGCCGTTGCGTTCCTGGCTTTTACTGGGGCCGATTTCAGTCGGCTCATAGCGACCCAGGCCACCGCCCTCAATCATCGCGGGACCCGCCATGCCAATCCAGGAAGTTCGGGTGGCTATCCCGAAATCAGCACATCCGAACAGAGCTGCATTGCCGGCGAAGCAATAGCCATTGTTTACGGCGATTCGGGGTACTTGCCCACCCAGGCGGGCCCAGGCACTGAACGAGCGAACATCAAGACCGGCGATCTGGGTGGTGACATCGGTATCGCCCGGCCTGCCGCCACCACCCTCGGTGTACATGATCACAGGTAAGCCCAGGCGCTGGGCAAGCTCGCAGGCGCGATCGAGTTTCTTGTGGTGAAAGAAGCCCTGGGTGCCGGCGAGCACAGCGTAATCATTGACGATAACCACGGCCTGCGCCTTCGTGGAACCCACCAGCTCGACATTGATACTGGCCAGGCCGGTGATAATGCCGTCGGCGGCCGTGCTGGTCTGCAGGTCCTCATAGTCGCGCCGGTTGCGCTGGGCGGCCACAGCGAGCTGCCCATACTCAACAAATGAGTCAGCGTCGACAAGGTCAGTCAGGTTTTCACGGGCAGTACGATAGCCTTTGGCATGCCGCTTGTCGCGCGCTTCGCCTCTTTCGTCATCCAGCGTCCTGGCCTGCCGCTGCTGTAGGGCCAGCAGCTCGGGGCGGGTGTCTTCGGTCATGGCTCTCCCGGGAGCACGGTTACAACCGGGCCACTATACCCGCTACCGGATTGTTCGCACAGCCTGCCGACGCCGCGCTTTAGCGACCTTTCCAGACCGGTGGGCGCTTGCCCATGAAAGCACGGACACCCTCGGTCGCGTCTTCGCTATCGATGCAGATATGTTGCAGGCGCGCCTCGTTACTGATTACCTCGTCCAGCGTGTGTTCCAGCGCGTAGTTCAGTGATTCCTTCGCATAGCGTAATGCCAGAGGTGCTTTGGTCGCCAGGGCCTCCGCCTGCACAAGTGCCTGCTCCAGCAGTTCTCCAGCGGGAACAACCCGATTGCAAAGGCCCAGTTCCTGACAGCGCTCGGCCCCCAACTTCTCGCCGGAAACAATCAGCTCGTAGGCCCGTTGGCGACCCAATATACGCGCCAGGTGCCAGGTGGCCCCACCATCCGGAACCAATCCAATGGCCGCAAAAGCCTGATACAGGTAGGCGTCATCCGCCATGATCACCAGGTCGCAGACCATCGCGTAGGCACTGCCAATGCCCGCAGCCGCTCCATTAACCGCACTGATCCAGGGCTTGTTGGCGTCTCTTACCGCGATCATGCCGGTCTTGTATTCAAAATTGAGAAAGTCTTCTACGGCCTGTCCGCCCGCGGCCTCAGCGGGCACCTCCTCGGCGAGATCAGCGCCGGCGCTAAAGGCGCGTCCGGCTCCGGTCAGGACCACGACCCGAATATCGTCATCAGCATTGACCTGCCGCGCCACCTCGATGAATTCACGCCGCATCTGCGTATCAAACGCGTTCAGGCTGTCCGGGCGATTCAGGGTAACGAGGGCGGTCGAACCAGTGCGCTCGATTTCAATAGTCTGGTAGGTGCTCACGGCTTCTCCTTGGCGATTCAATAGTCCGGGTCAGGCTATGCTGCCACCCGATTTCAAGTCTGCGATCTCCTGCTCGGCAAACCCCATGGCCGCGAGCACCGATTCAGTATCCTCTCCGCCACCATGCACGCCATGGGCGATTGCTGACGGGGTACGACTGAACCGCGGGGCCGGTGAGGGTTGGGTAAGGCCATCGACCTCGGTGTACGTTTTGCGCGCCACGTTGGCCGGGTGCGCAGGTGCCTCGGTAAAGCGCAGCACGGGCGCGAAGCAAACGTCCGAGCCTTCCATTAACTCGCACCACTGGGCCTGGGTTTTCTGTTTGAAAATAGCTGTGAGCTGTTCACTCATGGCGGGCCAGTTTTGTTGATTATTCTGGTCGCCAAAATCTTCTTCCGACAAGTCCGCACGCTCCTTTAACAAGGCGTAGAACTGGGGTTCGATAGACCCGATCGAGACGTATTCACCATCCGCACATTCATAGGTATCGTAAAAATGTGCACCGCCATCCAGCATATTGGACTCGCGCTGGTCCGCGTCCCATAAACCCATAGACTCGAAACCGTGGAACATCCACATCAATTGCGCCGCACCATCAACCATGGCCACATCGATGACCTGGCCCTGGCCGGAGTTTGAGGTTTCCAGCAAAGCTGCCAGCACACCGTTCACCAGCAACATACCGCCGCCGCCCATGTCACCGACAAGATTCAACGGCGGAACCGGTTTTTGGCCTTTACGGCCCATGGCGAAAAGCGCCCCGGTGATCGAGATGTAATTGATATCGTGCCCCGCCGCGTGCGCCAGGGGACCCTCCTGGCCCCAACCGGTCATCCTGGCGAAGACCAGCCTCGGGTTGCGCTCCATGCACTCCTTGGGACCAATGCCCAGCTTTTCACAAACGCCAGGACGGAAGGGATCGATGATGACATCGGCGTTCTCTACCATTCGCAGCAGGGTATCGACGCCTGCGGGATCCTTGAGGTTGAGAATCACCGACTTTTTACCGCGACCACTGACCTTCTCGGTCAGCTTGGGATCCGCACCCCCTACCCGGTCGATGCGAATCACTTCGGCGCCCATGTCGGCGAGCACCATGCCTCCCATCGGGGCCGGGCCAATACCGGCGAGCTCGATCACTGTATATCCGTTAAGTGGCCCCATCTGGCTACTCCTGTTGCTTGGTGGCTGTACCGTCAAAAATTGCGTGTGTTAAACGGCTGGTAGTCTTCCGAAAGACAATCGCGGCTGATGATAATCTTCATCACCTCTGAGGTACCAGCATAAATCGGTGAGATCTTGGCATCAGTAAACTGACGACTGATCGGGTACTCATCCATAAAACCCGCCCCACCGTGCAATTGTACACCGACATCGGCCACTTCCAGCTGTAATTCGCTGGTCAGCAACTTGGCCTTGGCGGCATCCACCGCGCTCAGTTGACCTGCGCTGAACGCAGCCACACACTGATCGACATAGGTCTGGGCTACGTCCAGCCGGGTGCGTAAGTCGGCGAGCAAAAACTGGGTATTCTGGAACGCGGCGACGGGCTTACCAAATGCCTTGCGCTCCTTGACGAAGTCCGCGGTCAGATCCCACGAAAGCTGACCCGCAGCGAGGTAACCGCAGGCACCAATAAGTCGCTCCTCGGCCAGGCCCTCCATGAGATAGAAAAATCCCTTGCCCGGTTCACCGAGCACGTTGGCCTTGGGCACCCTCACATCGTTGAAAAACAGCTCCGCGGTGTCCTGTGCCTTCAAACCCATCTTCTTGAGGTTGCGACCCCGGGTGAAGCCCTCCATCCCGCGCTCGACCAGGAACAAGGTCATCGCGTGAGGGTTGTTCTCCGGGTCGGTTTTGGCTGCAACGATGACGACATCGGCATTGATACCGTTGGAAATATAAGTCTTGGAGCCGTTTAACAGCCAGTGGTCGTCCTGCTCGGTTGCAGAGGTGCGCATGCCTGCCAGGTCGCTGCCGGCATCGGGTTCGGTCATTGCCACCGCCAGAATGGTCTCACCGCTGACACAGCCCGGCAGAAACCGCTGGCATTGTTCCTCACTACCAAAACGCGTGAAATACGGGCCCACAAGGCGGCTATGGAGGGTGTTGTACCAGTCGCCTGTACGTGCGTAGGCGCACTCCTCCATGATGACTTGTTCGAACCGGAAATCGTCATCACCCATACCTCCGTACTTCTCATCAGGCCAGATCATCAGGAATCCCTGCTCACCGGCTTTGCGGAAAGCCGATCTGTCGACGATACCGGCCTCACTCCACTCTTCCATATGTGGCACAATCTCGGTTGCGAGAAACTTGCGATAAGCCTCGCGGAACATATTTTGCTCTTCGGTAAAATTGCGCTGCAACATCAGTAAATGCCTCAAGAAACGGACTCAAAATCGAGGCACAGTATGGGGAGTGTCAATATCGGCAACAATGACCTGCCCCGACAAATTTATTGACCTAAACTACCAGCCATAAACAGGGACGCTGCACGAGAAAACATGGAACAGATTCTCCCGGAAAGCTGGGCAATCATGCACTACGGACTGATACTGTCCCTGACCTGTGCACAGATGCTTATCGTCTATTTCCTGAGTGACTCCAGCAATCCCCCTGCTGGACTGGGATTGTTTACAGTCTATTTTATGGCCGCCCTTCTCGGGTGGATCGCGTTTACCCTGCAGCAGGGCTCGAGTTCACCGGTGGGCATCGACGTTCCCTCCGTGGCGGCGATTATCAATACGTACATTTTATTCCTGGCTTGTGGCCAGCGAGCGCAGGTCACTCGAGGCCGCTACCTGATGGGCGGTATATGCACCTTGGCCGCGCTCAGTGTGTTCTTCCTGCCCGGCGAAAAAATGTTCCTTGTCCAAACCCTCACCAGCGGTCTGTTCTTCGGCGCCGCCGGTATCCTCTGCGCCTGGCGCGCCTGGCGCTATCGCAATATTGGCGACGCCATTATCGCGGTCGCCGGGAGCATTATGCTGGTTGGTATGCCGCTGTCGGCCTATCTCGCCGCCTACACGGGTGAAGCCCAGCAGGCACAGGCGATCGCCTTTGGGACCCACAGCTCGGCTTATGCACTGGTGGCGATTGGCTTCCTGGCCAGTATCCTGATCGAATACCAACAGCACCTGTCGCACCTGGCCACTGAGGACCCGCTGACCCGACTGCTTAACCGTCGAGGCCTGGGCGACGCAATGCACGTCAGCCTGGCGGCCGCCGCCCGACACGGTTACACCACCTCTGCCATCATGGTGGATATCGACCACTTCAAGCAGGTTAACGACAGCTTTGGCCACGAGACAGCCGACCATGTCATACAACTGGTGGCCAGAATACTGGGACGTATGTGCCGATCAAGCGATGTGGTTGCGCGCACCGGAGGAGAGGAGTTCTTACTGGTACTACCCAACACCGATCTCGCAGCGGCCAAGTCGCTCGCCGAGCGCATCCGGGTATCAATAGGGGAATTCCCACTACTGGTCGACCAGCAGCGAATCCAGGTGACTGCCAGCCTGGGGGTGGCCGCGTCACAGGGGCAGGCGGATCTCGACGAACTGTACCAGGAAGCAGACCGCGCTATGTACCTGGCCAAGCGCGGTGGCCGCAACAGGGTGGCTTCGGTAGAGCACAAGCCTGTTCAGTTAAGCGCTGGCAACGGGCAGGCCTGAGCGCGGTGCGCGACCTCTCTATCTCTGTTTACTTTGTGCGGGCCGTGCTGAAGCATACGGTGCGCCGCGGTATCGACCCGGTCAGCCTGCTGCGTCGCAATCGAATCTCGCCGCGACTCGTGCAGGAGAGCGACGCGCGAATCTCCATCGAGCGCTTTGCCGACTTACAGGTCAGCACAATGCTGGCCATGGAAGACGAGGCACTGGGTTACACCGAGCGGCCCATGCCAATCGGCAGCTGGTCAATGATGTGCCACGCGGTGATTAGTTGCGAAACCCTGGGTCAGGCGCTGGCGCGACACTGCCGATTTTTTCAGCTGTTCGGTTTCAGCATATTTCCCCAGTTTCTGGTGGATGAAAAAACCGCCAGCATCCGCCTCGGTAGCGATGGACGGGAAGACGCTCCCGTCCCCTATATGTCCGAGTTAATGTTGTTTAACTCACACCGCTTCGCCAGCTGGCTGGTGCAGGAGCATCTCCCGCTGCAGGTAGTCAACCTCCGTTACCCACCAGCGGCGCAGGAACGGGATTACCGGCATATGTTTCGCGCCAACCCCATGCAGTTCCAGCAGCCCCACTCAGAACTTGTCCTGTCGGCCTCTTTGCTGCAGAAGCCGATTGTGCAAACCGAGCAGTCACTGCGCCACTACCTGCGGCACCCGGTTTTGCTGATGTTAACGCAGGATTTTGCCAATGATAGCTGGACCACCCGGGTCCGGGAAAAAGTGCGCCATAACCTGACCGATGTCCCCGAGCTCAAAGAGGTAGCCAGCTCGCTTGAGGTGCACCCACAGACCCTGCGCAGGCGTCTCTCCGCGGAGGGCATCACATTCAAGGAAATCAAGAACCAGTTACGCAGGGATACAGCGCTACACCTGCTGGGCAAGCAGGGCCTGAACATCGAGGAGATCGCGTACCGTTCGGGCTTTTCCGAGTCCAGCGCGTTCATCCGGGCATTCAAAAGTTGGACCGGTGTCACACCTTACACTTACCGCAAAGGACTCTAGCCAAATTTTTTGTGCTGGCGGCCACCACGATCACAGAATTTAGCTATAGTTCTTGCACCTGATAATTACCCGGTAGAACCGTTTGATCCGCTTCCTAAAATACACAGTAGCTGCCTATGGTTTCTACCTGGCAGTAAGCCTACTCATCGTCCTGCCCCTGCTCAATATAATGACACCCCGGCTGGTTGCCGAACAGCTGAATCGGACACTGCATACCGAAATCATTCTGTTCAACCCATTCACGCTGGCGCTGGAAATTCGCAACGCCCGCCTGGATGAGCCCTCTGGCGAGACATTTGCGGCGCTGGAGAAAGCGCATATCAATCTTTCCACCGCCAGCCTTTGGCAGCGCGGCTGGGTCCTGGATTCTTTCCTGGTCAACGAGTTCTACGTCCACGTGCGCGGCCTGGCCGGCGGAGGCTTCAACTTCTCGGACATGCTGCCGCCCGCCGATGAAAGCGAAGCGGACTCCAGCGAAGAAGCGCTGCCGGCGCTTACGGTTGGCCGCTTTGAATTTGAAGCCCGGCGGATAGCGGTCACCCAGGAGGATCGCGAAAAGCCTTACTCCACCCACTGGGACGGTCTGTCGCTAAAGGTAAATAACCTGTCAACCATCCGGCGCGAGGGCCAGCCCTATCGGCTGACAGCAGTAGCCGAGCAAGGCGGTCGCCTGACCTGGACCGGTGATGTCTCCATACCCGATGCTACCAGTAGTGGTTCGCTGGAACTGGCCAATATCCACCTGCGAACCGCCTGGCGATTTCTCGAACCCTGGTTGGCGCTGGAGCTGACCGATGGACGACTGACGCTAAGCGGCGATTACGCTGTTTCGTGGGCAGACACGCCAACATTCAGTATCGACAACGGGGAAGCCCTACTCAATACACTCGAGATTGTTCCGCAGGATCCGTCAGTATTGCCCGCCACCCACCTGCGACTCCCCGCCGCTAGCGTTGCCGGCATTTCAGTCGACAGCGGCACTTCTTCGGTGGATATCCAGGCTTTCACTATCCAGGGTCTCGATATCGCCGGTTTCAGCGAAGGGGACCGCGTCAGTCTGGCCGACCTGTTCGCCACCTCCTTTCCCCAAGCGGAGGGCACAAGCGACGATGACGAGGGAAACAGCAGCGACTGGCGGGTAGCCCTGGCGGGCTTTTCGCTACAGGAGGCCACGGTTTCCTGGCGCAGCGAGTATACAGAGCCGCCGGTAATGACCGTTTCCCCGATCAATGTTGGACTGAGCAATCTGCGTTGGCCACTGTCCGGGGAAGCACAAAGCGAGTTAGACATCTTGATCAACGATGTTGCCTCATTGCAGGCAAGCGGACCGGTGGACCTGTCCTCGGGGTCGGCTTCGATAGACTATGCACTGGCGGGCCTGCCGCTGGGTTGGTTCAGCCCCAACCTGCCGACAGTCCTCAATGCCGATATCACCAATGGCACCGCTGCCGGTGAGGGACAACTGCGCCTGGCTGAGTTCGCCCCGGTGTGGACACAGATGGACGGCGCCATCACCGATTTTTCGATGATTATTCGCGAGGAACAGGACTCGCTAACCGGCTGGCAACGATTACGCTGGAAAGGACTGAGCGTCGACCTACCCGGGCAAGCCGTGTTCATTGAGCAATTGCAACTCCGCAATTACTCAGGACGCCTGCATATCAAGGAAGATGGGACCATCAATACCCAGCGCATCCTCGAGGAGGAAGCGGCCGAGGCTAAAGCCGACCAACAACCCGGCGAAGCCGAATCAGCACCCTGGACGGTAGACATTCCAGAGATTCAATTGGTCGACAGCCAACTGGATTTCAAGGATGAGTCCCTGCCACTGAACTTCCAGACAGTCATCGGCGAGCTGAACGGGAACATCAATGGTTTGGCGACCACCCCTGACAGCGTTGTGAAGGTAGATCTCAAGGGCTCCGTAGATGGCTACGCCCCCGTTTTACTCAATGGCACCGCGCAACCCTTTGGGGCGCCACCTGCGGTCGACCTGGGCCTGAGCTTTGAAGGTGTCGACCTGGCCCGACTCACACCCTATTCCGGCACCTACGCCGGCTACGCCATCGACAGCGGGATCCTTAACCTGGACGTGCATTACGGTTTGGAGAATAACCAGCTCGACGGGGACAACCAGATCGTTATCGACCAGTTAAAGCTGGGCGAGCGTATAGAAAGCGAAAAAGCCGTAGACCTGCCGATTCAGCTGGCACTGGCGCTGCTCACTGATGCAAACGGCGTCATTGATCTGGCAGTCCCGGTCAGCGGGAATATCGATGATCCGGAGTTCTCGGTCGGGGGCGTTATCTTTGGCGCGCTTGTCAACCTGATCACCAAGGCGGTCACCGCACCATTTACGCTGCTGGCAAACCTCGTTGATAGCGACGAGGACCTGCAGACCGTGACCTTCCCTATCGGCTCAAGTGAGCTCGATGAACCTGGCGCGGGCAAGCTGGCAACGCTGGCAGGCGCCCTGCAACAGCGCCCCGAGTTAACCCTGGTGATCACCGGCAGACTGCACCCGACAGCAGACCGTACTCGCCTGCAAAAACGGCAGTTGGAAGCCGAACTGGTGGCCGGCGGTATCAGCGAGGAAGCCATCAAGGGCAAGGAAGATGCCTGGGCGGGTGCCATTGAATCGCGCTACCAGGCACTGGGGCTCGCCACCTCTGAACCACCGACCCTGGCCGATCAGGCCGATGCTGTGATCGCCAGTATTGAGATCAGCGAGGACCTGCTTAAGTCGCTCGCCGATGAGCGAGCCGCCAGCACCAAGCGCTTCCTGGTCAACGAGCAGGGAATTTCGGCGGACCGGGCAGTCATCAGGCAGGCCGATATCACCGATGAGAGCAACCGTTTGAGTGGCGTCGAGATGTCGCTGGACGGCTAACCCACGTAGACCAGGTCGCCGTGGCACTGGCGACACTGGTAACTCGCCTTGCCTTTTTGCACCCGGTTATGACGGGTAGATGATACCTCGTGATCCTGGCAGAGACAGCGGTAAGCGTGGCTGCGCTGACGACGCTGTGGAATCCCGCTCAGGTCCAGATTGAAGGTGACACCCGGATCGGCACCAAACCCCGCCATCAGGGCTTGCCACTCAGGACCATGCGGCTTGACCCGCCGGTCATCATAGAGCTGGTGAATGATGTAGTGGGCTACTTCATGGGGTACCGTGTCGCGGAGATTTTCAACATAGTACTTGCCAAAAATCCACGGGTTATAACGTATCCAACATTTCTTGCCATGGACCTTGAACATCCCGGCCGTCGTGCCCTGCAAATCAAACTCGACTGGCAGCATAGGGAATTGATAGTCCAGCAGCTTACCGGCCAGACTCACAAATAGCTCAGTGCGCTCTCGCACCTCCGCCTGCTCTGCTGCGCCAATAGGTTCTATCAGATCCGGCAACTGCTCACTCCCCCGACCACTTATCGCTGCACATCGCCAGCCACTGCCTCGCCGTTGCACCGTGAAATCGTTTCTTGTGCGTGATGATATTCAATTGCCGGCGGAAGTCACGTTGTGGCACGGCAACGGGCACCAGTGAACCCCGATTGAAGGCCTCAACAAGACTGATAGCAGACAGACAACCAACCCCCAGACCGGCCTCAACTGCGCGCTTGATCGCCTCAGTGTGCTGTAACTCCAGGGTGATGTTGAGGTCTGGCAGAATGCCACGCATGGCCCGTTCGAAGGTTTGCCGCGTGCCGGAACCGGTCTCCCTGACAATCCAGTCCTGCGCCAGCAGCTGTTCATCGCTTGCGCTGGTACCGGCCAGCGGGTGACCCGGCGCCACAAATACCTGTAGCTCATCGCTTCGCCAGTGACGGGTGTCCAACTCCGGATGGACGAACTCACCCTCCACCAGGCCAATGGCCAGTTCAAAGTCAGCGACGGCCTCGGCGATCGTTTCGGTGTTGGCCACGGTCAATGAGACATCGGCATCAGGAAAGCGCTGACGAAAATCGGCAATCATGCCCACGGCAAGATAGTTACCGATGGTCAGCGTTGCGCCAAGCTGCAGTCTGCCGATCACCTCACCCCCCTCAAGGGCGTTCTCAAACGCGCGAGCCTGGGCCAGCAAGTTCTCAGCTGACGGGCGCAGTTCTCGGCCCAACTCGCTCAGTCGCAGGCGTTTGCCGCGCCGATCGAACAGTTGCACGGAAAACTGCTGTTCCAGCTCCTTGAGGGAGCCACTGGCCGCCGACTGCGACATCGCCAGGCTGTCGGCGGCCCGGGTGATGTTTTCGAAATGCGCCGTGGCCAGAAAAACCTCAAGCTGACGCAGGCTGTACCGCATGTGTACTCCATATATTGATTTTATCGATATATTATATCTTTTATTCCCGTTTTACCAATATAAAGCCGTTACTTACACTGTTCCCAAGACACTGATGGCTCCGCATTGGCGGGACCGACACATGAAAAGGGTGACATCGATGGCGACAATACTGCGTGAGGAAGTGACCGAGGTTCACCACTGGACGGATCGGCTGTTCAGCTTCAAGACTACTCGAAACCCGGGCTTTCGATTCAAGAACGGGCACTTCACAATGATTGGCCTGGAGCGCGAGGGAAAACCCTTGATGCGCGCCTACAGCATGGCCAGTGCCAACTATGAAGATGAGCTGGAGTTTTTCAGCATCAAGGTGCCGGATGGCCCGCTTACCTCAAAGCTGCAGAATATTCGGGTCGGGGATGAGCTACTGGTCAACAGCAAGGCGACAGGAACACTGGTCCTGGACCACTTGCTACCCGGCAGGAACCTGTACTTGATTGCTACCGGAACAGGGCTGGCGCCCTTCATGAGTATTATCAAGGATCCCGAAATCTACGAGGCTTTTGACAAGGTCATCCTGACGCACGGATGTCGCACTGTGGACGAATTGGCCTACCAGGAGCTCATCACGCGGGAGTTACCCAACCACGAGTACCTCGGCGAGATCATCGCTGACAAACTGCTGTACTACCCTACAGTCACCCGGGAAAAGTTCCGCAACAACGGCCGACTCACAGACCTTTTACGCATAGGTAAACTACCCCGTGATCTCGGCCTGAACCCGATCAGTGTCGAACACGACCGCTTTATGATCTGCGGCAGCCCCAGCATGCTAAAAGACATCACCGGCATGCTGGACAGCCAGGGCTTTGCGGAGTCCAGGCACGGTGTAGCAGCCCACTACGTCATCGAGCGGGCTTTCGTCGAAAGCTGATTTCAGCTTGCTTTGGCGACGTCCAGTGCGTCCCTGACCTGTGCCTTTACGAACTTGCCGCTGGCGTTACGCGGCAGGGGCTCGTCGACAAACCAGATGTAGCGCGGGATCTTGAAAGAGGCCAACAAGCCCTTGAGGTGATCGCGCAGCGCATCGGCGGCCACTGAACTACCCGGCTTGCAGTAAACGGCCGTGCCCACCTCCTCGCCCAGGCGCTCGTCGGCCACCGCGAAAACCACGCACTCGGCCACTGCCTCGTGGGAAAAGATTGCGTTCTCCACCTCGGCGCAATATACATTCTCCCCACCGCGCAGCACCATATCCTTGGCTCGATCCACCAGGAAGATGAAGCCGTCTTCATCCATATAGGCGATGTCACCCGTGTGCAGCCAACCTTCCGTGATTGTCTCGGCAGTAGCCTCAGGTCGATTCAGATAACCTTTAATAACCGATGCACCGCGCACCCATAGCTCACCAATCTCGCCCGGCGGCAGTGCATTACCGCTGGCATCAACACATTGCGCTTCCAGGGTCGGCACAGCCGGTCCCACACTTGCCGGACGATCGATAAAGAACTTCGATGACACCGCCGAAATGATCCCACAGACTTCGGTCATGCCGTAGCCCGTCGTGGGAGCGACGTCATCCATGACCTTATCTACCTTGGCCACCAGGTCGGGCTGCATCGCGGCACCACCGCCGCCTATACCCTTGAGTGACGACAGGTCCCGGGTTTTCGCATCCGGATGCATCAGCATTTCCCGCGTCATCATCGGCACGCCGGCAAACGAGGTAATTTGCTCTGCTTCGATTAGACGCAACGCCTCGCCGGCGTCCCATTTGTACATGTGCACCATCTTGCCACCGGCCATCGCTACCACCTGTGCGACACAGTTGTTGGCTGTTACGTGAAACAGCGGCGTGGCCACAATGGCGCGCACGTCCGGTAATCCGGCAGGTGCGGCTGACTCGTCCCCGGCAGCAGCGGCCAGAGCCTTGGGTTGCACCAGGTTCATAAAGGCCATATTCATCACATTGGTGATGCAACCCCGGTGTGTCAGCTGGGCGCCTTTGGGCGTGCCAGTTGTGCCGGAGGTATAGAAGATACAGGCATCGTCATCAGGATCTATGGTGGCGTCCGGCAATTCCGCCGGGGCATTAATCACCTCAACCCAGTCAATTGCCCATTCCGGAAGATCCTCTTCCATCCGTACCACGGTGACCTTAAGCTCCGGGAAATCATCACGGATTTCAGCAAAACGCAGCATCCGTTCACGATCACAGATCAGCACCTTGGGGGCGGAATCCTGCAGGCCAAAGTTGAGTTCATGAGGTACCCACCAGGCGTTCACGCCAACGACGACGGCACCCAGGGAAGTAACAGCCCAGTAAGAAAGCATCCATTCGGGGTAGTTGCGCATGGCAATCGCAACCCGGTCACCGTGACCTACACCCTGTGATTGCAGCCAGTTGGCTATGGAGGCCACGTACTCATGGGCCTGCGTATAGCTACAGCGCTCCTCCTGGAACACCAGGTACTCCTTGTCGCCATGACCCGCTGTACTCAACCAGAGATCGCGCAGCGAGCCCGGTGCATGGGTATAACACCTGGCCGGGTAACCGCGGATTTCCTGCGTGGTGACTTCGAACAACTGTCCGGGAGAGGTCATTTCCTCCCAAGCCTGCTTTAACTCCTGGTACACGGCAAATCCTTACTTATATCATTATGGGCCCGAAAGCGTAGCGCCGCAGAGGCGCAAGTTCAATGCCCTGAGGGTGTCGCTTTGCGTCTATTTTTTTGATCCCGGACGCCATTGCCCCTACACTGCCTGTCCCACAGAATTACCTGCCTTCACCGGCAGTGAGCGTAGCTGAGATAAGAGGACACCCATGAGCACCCAGACGCTGGATACCGCCAGGCTCTCAGAGTACCTGAAGGGACGCATTCCTGACTTTCCTGGCGAGGTAAGTGCCGAGAAGTTTGCCGGCGGCCAGTCCAACCCCACCTTCAAAATTACGGCTGGCGAGCATGACTATGTACTCAGGCGCAAGCCGCCCGGTGAACTACTGGCCTCCGCCCATGCAGTTGACCGCGAATTCCGGGTGATCAGCGCGCTCGGCGGAACCGACGTACCGGTACCCAAAACGTTTCTGCTGTGCGATGACGATAGCGTGGTCGGCTCCATGTTCTATTTGATGGAGTACCTGGAGGGGCGCGTATTCTGGGACCCAACCCTGCCCGAAGTCAGCGACAACAGCGAGCGCGCCGCGATCTACGACGATATGAACCGGGTACTCGCCGCCCTGCACACGGTAGACGTAGACGCCGTCGGCCTCAGCGACTTTGGCCGGCCGGGCAACTATTTTGAGCGCCAGGTAAACCGCTGGACCAAGCAGTACCGGGCCTCCGAAACAGAGCACAGCGAGGCCATGGAGACATTGATCAGCTGGCTGCCGACCCATATGCCGCCCGACGACGGTGCCAACGGCCTGGTGCACGGGGATTACCGCCTGGACAATGTCATGTTTCATCCCACTGAACCAAGAATCATCGCCGTGCTGGACTGGGAGCTGTCAACCCTGGGTCACCCCCTGGCCGACCTGGCCTACCAGGTGATGGCCTGGCAATTGCCGGGAGACGGGAGCCTGCGCGGCATGATGGACGTTAATCGCGCCGACTACGGAATCCCGAGTGACCAGGAGTACATTGATCGCTATTGCGAGCGCACCGGCCGCAGCTCTATCGACAACTGGAATTTTTACCTGGTGTTCTGCTTTTTCCGCCTCGCTGCCATTCTGCAGGGCGTCAAGAAACGGGCACTGATCGGCACTGCATCGAGCGCTGAGGCCGAAGCGAAAGGCGCCATGGTAGAGGGTCTTGCCCAATACGGCGTTCACTACATCAATCAAGCATAAAGGAAAGCAACCCATGGGAAATGAAGTACTAACCAGCGCCGAGGACGGCGTACTCACAATTACCCTCAATCGTCCGGAGGCGAAAAACGCTGCCAACCGGGCCCTCGCCGAGGGAGTCGCTGCTGCCGTTGACGAGCTGGAAGCAAATGACGACCTGCGGGTCGCGATTCTTACCGGCGCAGGCGGTACCTTCTGCTCGGGTATGGACCTGAAGGCCTTTGTCACCGGCGAATTACCCCAGGTTGAAGGACGCGGCTTTGGTGGTTTCACCGAGTACCGCGCGAGTAAGCCGATCATTGCCGCGGTTGAAGGCTATGCACTTGCCGGCGGATTCGAACTGGCAATCAGTTGCGATCTCATCGTCGCGGCGGAGGACTCCAAGTTCGGTATCCCCGAGGTAAAGCGTGGCCTCGCAGCCGCCGCGGGTGGTCTCGCCAAGCTGCCAAAGCAGATCTCCTCCCGGATCGCCATGGAACTGGCACTGACCGGTGATTTCATCAGTGCCCAGCGTGCCTACGAACTGGGCCTCATCAATGAGGTGGTCGCATCGGGTGGCGCACTGGAGGCTGCCAAGGCGCTGGCTGCCAGGATTGCCGCCAATGGACCGCTGGCTATCGCCGCCAGCATGCAGGTTGTCGCGGCGGCCCAGGACTGGACCACGGACGAGATGATGGAAAAGCAGAACAAGATCCTCAATCCGGTCTTCGTCAGTGAGGACGCCATCGAAGGCGCCACCGCATTCGCCGAGAAACGCGCGCCTAACTGGAAAGGCAAATAGGAGCTACCACTATGTCAGAAGCATGGATTATCGACGCCTGCCGCACCCCTCGTGGCATTGGCAAACGTGGCAAGGGCGCACTGGCGGAAGAACACCCGCAACACCTGGGCGCCACCGTTCTCAAGGCAATCGCCGAACGCAACAGCCTCAATACCGCCGAGGTCGACGACATCATATTCGGCACCAGCTCACAGCGTGGCCAGCAGGGTGGTGACCTCGCCCGCATGGCAGCACTGGACGCCGGCTATGACACCCTGTCTTCCGGTGTAACACTGGATCGCTTCTGCGGCTCGGGCATTACCAGCGTCAACCTGGCGGCAGCGACCATCATGTCCGGTATGGAAGACCTGGTGATCGGCGGCGGCTGCGAGATGATGTCGACCTACGGCCAGGGCGGCGGCCAGTCACCGTTTATCGACAGCGATAACCTGCGGTTGCGCGAGATTCATCCGCAGCCACACCAGGGTGTTTGTGCCGATGCCATCGCCACGCTCGAAGGTATAGACCGAGAGGCTGTGGACAGCCTGGCAGTGGTGTCTCAGCAACGAGCGGCAAACGCCATCAATAATGGTCACTTCGATCGCAGCCTGGTACCCGTTCACAAGCCCGATGGCACCCTGGCCCTGGATCATGAGGAATTCCCACGACCCAACACAACACTGGCAAGCCTGAGCGAGCTAAAGCCTTCTTTTGAAGCGCTTGCAGACTACCCGCTGGACGAGGCCGGCACCACTTTTCGCGGCCTGGTATTGCAAAAGTATCCGGACCTGAAGATCAACCACGTCCATCACGCGGGTAACTCGTCGGGCGTAGTAGACGGCGCCGCGGCGGTACTGCTTGCCTCACCCGATTACGCCCAGGCCAATGGCCTGAAACCGCGCGCCAGGATTGTAGCCATGGCGAATATGGGCGATTCGCCCACGTT
Source organism: uncultured Alteromonadaceae bacterium (assembly GCA_964590005.1). Classification (GTDB taxonomy): domain Bacteria; phylum Pseudomonadota; class Gammaproteobacteria; order Pseudomonadales; family Halieaceae; genus CALJFL01. Next base: position 61,834 of record CAZPVJ010000013.1, read on the forward strand.
GATGCTGAATGCTCCCGTGCCCGCCGCCAGGAAAGTCCTGGCCAAGGCCGGCCTGCAGCTGAGCGATATCGACCTCTTCGAGATCAACGAGGCTTTCTCGGTAGTGGCGGAAAAGTTTATTCGTGATCTCGATCTGGACAGGGACAAGGTCAATGTCAACGGCGGGGCTATGGCACTGGGGCACCCTATCGGCGCTACGGGCTCGATCCTGATTGGCACCGTGCTCGACGAGCTCGAGCGCCAGGACAAGCAATTTGGCCTGGTAACCATGTGCGCCGCAGGCGGCATGGCCCCGGCGATCATCATCGAACGGGTTTGACCGGTACTGTGAAGCTGCCCGTTGCGTCAGCGGGCAGCTTCGGCCAGTTCAATTAGCGGCGAACCGGAAGCGGTTGCCTGCCTCCAAGGTCTCCACCTCGCCACGAAGCCCCAGCAAATCAGCGGATGCCAGCAATCTCGCTGTCGGCGCATGCTCACTGTCCGCGACTGCCAGGAAGCGCTCGTTAGTGGCGTCCAGCCTGCCCACGATTATGCCGTGCATGCCCTCCCCCGCGGGTAATACCGTGTAGGATTCCACCACGGCGGCGCCTACAGGTCGCTCGGTAAATGGCGCTGGCGGCACCGCATCGGTTTCGCGCTGCAGGTCACTGCTGTCAAACGACTCCCAATGGGCAACGGGGCGCGTTGAGTACACGCCCACAGAATGCTTGGACAGGAAGCCACCATTGGCACCCACTACCCCATAGCTACCCGGGTCGGCGCGCAGCCGTTCCACCATGGAGGCGATGGCGTGCATGGAATAGTTATTACCGGGACCGCCAAAAAACGGCAAACCGCCCGTCACGGTAAAAGGTCGTGGGTCATCGACGGTCAGGCCCAGTCCATCCATGGCACTGAAAACCGCTATCGGGAAACAACTGTAAAGATCAAAGTAACTGACCTCATCGACACTGATCCCGGCGCGCGACAAGGCCGCCTTGTAGGCGTTAACCATGGCAGGCGACGCGCCCAGGTCCGGTCGTTGGTCTATGCCCTTTTCCTTGAGGTCAGCCTGCCCGTGCAGGAAAACCCACTGACTTTCAGCTATACCCAGTTCCCTGGCGCAGGCCACCGAGGTCAGCACGACCGCCGCTCCCTGATTGACACCATCGCGGGCCACCATATGCCGCAGGTACGGGTCAGCAATCAATCGGTTACGGGGGCCCAGGGTCGCAATATCATCGGCGGACAATGCAGTTCGTGACATTGCGTATTCGTTGTCAACCGCGACCTTGTTGTAGCGGGCAAAGAGCTCTCCCATGGCCGCGTTGTAGTCCTCCCGACTGAGTGCCAGGCGGGCCCGGCGTGCATGTTCAAACAACGGGTAAATCTCAATCGGTCGGCGCAGGGAGTTGTCTGCCATATGCTGGGTTTGCAACGCTGTAAAACCCGGATCCCGGACCTCACAGGCGCCTTGACTGTGTTCAGTCCAGTCGAGCGTCTGGCCACTGCGCTGGGCCCGGCGCTGACTGGCTGCTGCCTCGGCACCGCACAGTACGACCAGTTTGTGCTCTCCCCGGGCAATCGCATCGCCCGTCTCCGCGACCAACCGCTGTGGTTCGTTACCACAGGCAGCGGAATAAATCGTCTGCCTGGGGTCTATGCCCATCGCGTGAGTCACCGCACGGGGAAACAGGTCGGGACCGCCAAACGGTGCCACCAGTGGTTTAATCACCTCAGCGACTGAATCCACCGCCAGCGGCACCGCCGTCAGGCAGTCAACCTTGTCAGCGAGGTCAACAATGCCGGTATCAGCCAGTGCAGCCTCGGCCGCGCGGGCCGCCAGGTTCTGCGGCGGCATAGCGCTATAGTCGAGTTGATCCAGATGTTCGGTGAACTGGCCAACCCCTACGATGATGGGTGTGTCGGCGATTGTCATGCGCCCTTGAAGCCTTTGCCACGCTGCCAGTTATGGAATTTTTCTACCCAGGCCAGCAAACCCTGGGGTGCGTTTGCGCGTTTCCAGTTTCCGGCGACAAACTTGTTTGCCTCCATCAAGGTTGGATAAATATGAATGGTGCCGAGGATCTTGTTGAGACCCAGGTCGTGCCGCATCGCAGTAATGAACTCCGCTATGAGTTCTCCGGCGTGCTCGCCGACAATAGTCGCGCCAAGGATACGGTCCTTGCCCGGCACCGTCAGCACCTTGACGAACCCGTGAGCCTCCTCGTCGGCTATCGCGCGATCGAGATCATCAAGGCCGTAGGTAGTCGCCTCGTAGGCAATACCCTGGGCGTTTGCCTCCTGCTCGTTGAGGCCCACACGCGCCACTTCGGGTTCAGTAAATGTCGCCGCCGGTATTACCGAGTAATCAACCTTGAAGCGGCGGAAACTACCAAACAAGGCATTCACCGATGCGTACCAGGCCTGGTGCGAGGCAGTGTGGGTAAACTGGTAGGGACCGGCGACGTCGCCACAGGCGTAGATATTCGGGTAGCGGGTCTGCAGGTATTCGTTAACCTCGATGGTACCGTCCGGATTGAGCGGCACGCCGAGTTCCTCCAGGCCGAAGCCTGTGACATTGGCCTGGCGGCCCGTGGCCACCAGTAGCGCATCGAAGCGAATCTCTACCTGCTCCCCGTTGTGCTCGCAAATGAGTTTGCGTCCCTGCTGATCCTCTACAAACTCGAGCATGGCGTGATCCAGTCGAAGATCGACGCCTTCGGCACGGAAGCGCTCCTGTACCAACTCGGAAACCTCCGGATCTTCCTTGCGCATCAGTCGCGGGCCTCGCAAAACCTGGATAACCTGCACACCGAGCCGGCAAAAACTCTGGGCCAGTTCGCAGCCGACCGGCCCGCCACCCAATACCATCAAGCGGCCCGGGTTTTCCCGGAGTTCCCAGATCGTGTCTGAGGTATAAGGCTGCATGGACTCGATATTCGGCACCGGGGGAATCGCCGGCCGGGCACCCGTAGCAACAACGATATTGCGTGTACTTATTGTGCGACCGCCGACCTCAACTTCGTAGGGGCTGTTTATCCTGGCGGCCCCGGAGACGCAGTCAACGCCGAGATCCGTGAAACGCTCCACGGAGTCATGCGGCTCGATAGTCTTGATCACACGTTGAACGCGCTCCATGACATCGGAAAATTCAAATTGCACCTCGGCACTGGCTATACCGAGCTCCTGGCAACGTCGACTCTCTGCCAGGAATCGGGCAGAGCGGATCAGGGACTTGGATGGCACGCAGCCAGTATTCAGGCAATCACCACCCATCCGGTGTTTCTCAATCAGTGTGACCCGAGCTTTCACCGCCGCAGCGATCAATGAACTGACCAATCCTGCGGAGCCGGCACCAATCACCACCATGTTGGTATCAAAGTGCCTGGGGCGCTCAAAACCTGCATAGACCCTGCGCGCGGCGATTTTGCCGACCACCGCCTTGGCCAACAGGGGAAACACCCCCAACAGTACGAATGACAGGATGATGCCCGGTGACAGGATGCCAGACAGCGATTCCAGCTGGCCCAGCTGCGTGCCGGCGTTCACGTATACCACCGTGCCGGCCAGCATCCCAAGCTGGCTCACCCAGTAAAAGGTGACAGTCCGGATGGGTACCAGACCCATCACCAGGTTAATAACGAAAAAAGGGAACACCGGCACCAGGCGGAGGGTGAACAGGTACAGCGCGCCCTCTCGCTCCACACCCTTGTTTATGGCGCTAAGATGGTGAGCGAAACGATTCTGAACTGCATCACGCAGTACGTAGCGCGAGAACAGGAAAGCCAGTGTTGCACCGAGACTGCTGGCAAACGATACCAGCAAGGTGCCAACCCATAAGCCAAACAAAGCACCGGCCGCCAGGGTCATGATCGCCGCCCCGGGTAGTGACAGTCCGGTCACTGCTACGTAGATGGCAAAAAACGCCATGATCGTCAGCCAGGGGTTTTCCTGGTAGAAAGCGTCAAAGCGGGCCTGGTTAGATTTAAAGTATTCCAGGTTGAAATACTGGCCGAGATCCAGCAGGAAGAAAGCGGTTACCAGGACCAACAATCCCAGCAACACAGCCACTTGTTTTTTTCCCATCGCGCCTAACACTCCTTCGGTTGCAGTAGCTGACCGAATAGTGCGTTGATCAGCGCAGTTTCATGTCCTCGTAAGGCGACTCGAGAGCAAGTGATATTCGCTCCCCGCCCACAACGAGTTCCTGTTCATCGACTTGCACGTCACCGTCATCCAGCACACCGTGGTCAAAGCGATAAACAGGTTCGCGGGTGCCGGCGATCATCTCATCGTCGTAGGCGAGTTGCCGTTCCTGGACGGTTTCGTTGGCCCGCTCCCAGGCCTGCCACTCCCGCGAGCTGTAACGAGCCTGAAGCATACGGCGGCTGACCTCGGGACTCAACAGCGTCGCCGAGGCATTGTTGCCACCAAAGCCCTTGGAATTGACGATGGCGTAGGCCTGTTCCGCAGGATCTATCTCGCGGTGTTTTGAGCTAAACGCAAGATTGTCCTGTCGCACGTCTGCTGCCAGGTCGTCGATGGTGGCGATACCCGGGATGATTCCTTTGGCCCAGGCCCCCAGCGTGGCGTTGACCTGATCCCCCGAGGCAGAGCCCAGGGAATGACCCAGGTAGCATTTGAGAGCGGCGACCGGCCAGTTGTCGATACCGAAGGCACGTGCAGTCTGACTAAGAATTTCCGACTCGGTAACCCGGTTCTGGGGGGTACCGGTCCCGTGTGCCTGCACCAGCCCACCGCTTCGCAGCCGCTTCTCACCCACCACTGCCCGGGCGGCGGCCACAGCCTTGGCCATGGTGATGTAGTTGCCCACGCCTGGCCCCGAAATAGACTTCTTGAAGCCGTCCGCATTAACAAAGACATCGGTGGCCGCACCGTAGATCGTCGCGCCCAGTTGCATCGCCAATTCATCGTCAAACAACACGGTCATTTGCGCCGATTCCGCGATGGTGAATCCGCAATTTTCTGCGAAGGGCCGACACGCCCGCCGGTGGTCCGGCGTTTGGTCCTCAGACAGACCGTCGATCTGGCGCAGGCCCTTATCGGTAGCCAACGCACCCATCGCTGCATAACCCTCCATAATCTCGGGGTTAATCGGCGCTTCGGCGGAGCCAACGAAAGCCACCCGGGCACGCCCGCTGCGAATATCTTCGATCCCGTGGCGCAGGTTGTACAGGTAGGAGGCGCAGGCGCCGAGGCTGGCGCCAGTCGCTCCCATGGTACCCAGCACGTAGGCATTGATGAAGTCCGCCGGCATCTCCGCCAGGCCCAGCGGGCAAAACTTGGAGGTCACTCGCTGGCCGTTGTAACGGGCCTTCAGCATGCCTCCGGCACCGGCACCATCCAACTGTCCCATTGCACTGCCGGCATAGACGCTGACCTGGTCGGCACCAATATGTTGACTGATCGTCTCCCAATCGATACCCAGCCCGCCCAGCGCATCCGATGCCGCATAAACTGTCATCTGCAGGCCGCGAGGATGATTGCGAGATGGGTACAAAGTGCCGGGTTCAAAGCCGGTGGGTAGCTGCCCCGCGGCCTTGACTTCAAATTCCCGGTGGGTGGGCAAGAGGAAATCCTGCTGACCGACGATTTGCACATTGACGTGGGTGACCGAAGTGGGCGTAACCACCCAGTCCGGCGGAATAACTTCCGGCAGGTTCTGCCGCTTGACGTCAAAGTTGACCGGATGGCCGTTGCTCTGGGTAGGAAACCGCCGGTTCCAGGCCACCGAATCTACGTCGAAGTGCTGTTGCTCCACCCGCCGGATCAGCGTGTGGTCGAGAATGTATTGCTCCTGTCCCTCGGCGGATTCCAGCTGCATCAGGCTGGCCAGCGCGGCCAGGGTCCTGTTGCGTTGCTCCGTCGCCAGCGCATCGTGGACGAGGCGATTGAACGCGTGCTGCCCGGACGCCCTGCCGGCACCGTTGATGCCACCCAGCCCTACAATGACCGGTAAGCGCTGTCTCGCCATCCTGCCCCACCCCAAATTGTCGTGTGCGTAACACCAGTCTAAGTATTAACCGATCCTATGGATATGTTATTTACGTCATAAATTATGGTATTTTGGACATACAACTGAATGGTGTCCTCATGTTTACCGCCGCCGCCCTGCTCTACCCAGACGCCCTGGCAACCAGTATCACCCTGCCCATGGAGATTCTGCAGGCCGCGAGCCAGATGGCGAGCCTGCGCTCCCGCGGTAAACCCCAGGTCCGGTTCATCCTCGCCGCGCCGGAGCGCAAGCAATTGCAGCTCGGCTCAGGGATCACCCTCAAACCGGATGCAACGATTGAGCAGCTCCCACCCCTGGACCTTTTGCTACTCCCGGCGATCTGGCGAAGCCCGCTGCCAACGCTGGGGGCCGCTACTGACTGGTTGCCGGCAATATCGGCAGCGGCCGAGGCAGGCACCCGTATTTGTACCGTGGGAACTGCCAGTTACCTGTTGGCGGAGACCGGACTGCTGGACGGGAAACCGGCTACCACTCACTGGCACTACTTTGATCGCTTTGCCCGACGCTACCCCCGGGTGCAACTGAAAACCCGGCATCTAATCACCCAGAGCGATAACTTCTACTGCGTGGGCAGTGTTAACTCCATCGCTGACCTCATGATTCACCTGGTGGAGGAATGGTTTGGCAGCCGAATTGCCAGGGCCGTCGAGAACCAGTTTTCCCCGGAGATTCGACGGTCATTCGCCGAGGCGGCCTACCAGGACGAGCCGCTGACCTCCCACCATGACGAGATCGTGCTGGAGGCCCAGGAGTGGCTGCAGGAACACCTGGCCTCGCCGATCACCATGCAGACCCTGGCAGAACACCTGGAGCTGAGCACACGTACCCTCAATCGTCGGTTTCGCCTGGCGACCGGAATGAGTCCTGGCCAGTACCTGGGAACACTGCGCATGTCACTGGCCAGGGACCTGTTGCGCCACAGCAACCTGCCGGTGTCCGAGATCGCCTGGAAGACCGGTTTACAGGATGTCAGTTATTTTGGACAACTTTTCCGGCGCCATGCCGGTGTCACACCATTGGCTTACAGGGAGGCCGTAAGAGGCAAGCTGTTTGCCCCTGATGACAAGTCGGCCGACTTGTGAATAAGACCTGTCTATGGCTAAATTAGCGCCCTTTTTCAGGCCCCGCTGGCGATTAGCCTGGCCGTACCACGTGACCCATCAACCGCATTTAATGGACCAACACAATGAGCAATGAATCCGTAGTCATCGTCAACGGCGCACGCACTCCCATGGGCGGATTGCTGGGCAACCTGTCTTCCGTACCAGCAACCGAATTGGCCGTTACAGCCATTAGCGCAGCCGTGGAGCGCAGCGGCGTGGACGGAGCGGATATCGACGAGGTCTTCATGGGTTGTGTATTGCCCGCAGGCTTAAAGCAATGCCCTGCGAGGCAGGCTGCCATCGGCGCGGGCATCCCTAAATCCACCGGCGCGGTGACTGTTAACAAGGCTTGCGGCAGCGGTATGCAGGCGACCATTTTCGGTTACGACAGTATCGTAGCGGGCACCAATAAGGTCGTGCTCACCGGAGGCCTGGAGAGCATGAGCAATGCGCCGCACATGGTCGTAGGCGCACGCGGCGGTGTTCGCACCGGCAACGGCACACTGCATGACCACATGTTCCTGGACGGCCTCGAGGATGCTTACACCGGGCGGGCGATGGGTACTTTCGCCCAGGAAACCGCGGATTCGCGGGGAATCACCCGCGAGCAAATGGATGCGTTCGCCATCGAATCGCTGAGCCGGGCCAAACGCGCCATTGACGATGGTGCCCTGGACGCAGAAATTGCCCCGGTGACCGTCAGCTCCCGCAAAGGTGATACCGTCGTCAAGGACGACGAGCAACCCCACAAAGCCGCAGTCGACAAAATCCCCAACCTGCGACCCGCCTTCGCCAAGGAGGGTACCATCACAGCCGCGAATTCAAGCTCTATTTCCGACGGAGCCAGCGCCCTGCTGCTGATGAGCGGCAGCGAGGCAGAGCGGCGCGGTCTCACCCCCATGGCGAGAATTGTCGGTCACGCCCGGCACAGCCAGGCGCCGGAAGAATTCACCATCGCGCCCGTTGGTGCCGTGCAAAAATTGTATGCCAAGACCGGCTGGACAACGGATGATGTCGACCTGTTCGAGATCAACGAGGCGTTCGCGATGGTGACCATGATGGCGATAGAGGATCTCGGTCTGGACCACGCCAAAGTAAACGTCCACGGAGGTGCCTGCGCGCAGGGCCACCCCATCGGCTCCACCGGTTCCCGGATCATCGTCAGCCTGATGTATGCACTGCAGCAGCAGGGCAAGCGCCGCGGCGTTGCCGCGCTGTGTATCGGCGGAGGCGAGGCCACCGCCGTCGCCATTGAAATGCTCTAGCCACTTACGAAGGCAAGCCCCATGTCCCTCAGTACAGTTCCAGACCTGCTCGACGATATTCGCGACGGGAAAATGGTCATCCTCATGGATGACGAGGACCGCGAAAATGAGGGCGACCTGATTATCGCCGCAGAAGCCGTCACTCCAGAGGTGATCACTTTTTTTGCAGCCGAGGCCTGCGGGTTGATTTGCATGCCCATTACCGAGGATCGGGCACGGCAGTTGCAATTGCCCCTGATGGTGAGAGACAACCGCTCCCAGCATGAAACCAACTTCACAGTTTCAATCGACGCGGCCGACCGCAAGGGGCCCGGGATCAGTTCTACCCAGCGGGCGCATACAGTTCTAGAGGCAATCAAGCCCGATGCCAGCGGTGCAGACATCATTCAACCTGGACACATTTTTCCCCTGGTTGCCAAACCGGGCGGCGTGCTGCGCAGGGCGGGACATACCGAAGCAGGTGTTGACCTGGCCCGTATGGCCGGCTTTGCACCCGCGGCATTGATCGTTGAAATCATGAATGAAGACGGCACCATGGCGCGCCGGCCACAGCTGGAAACATTCGCCGACAAACACGGCCTGAAAATGGGCACCATCGCTGACCTGATCGAGTACCGGGCATTGCACGAGCAGTCAGTAGAGTTGAAAGACAGCAAAACCGTCACCACGGAATGGGGTGATTTTAAGCTACATACCTTCCTTGACCAGATAGATCACACCCTGCATTTCGCGCTGGTAAAAGGGGATGTGCAGGAAGACCTGGATACCCTGGTGAGAGTGCAGGGTGTCAATACACTTCGCGATGTGCTCGGCACCCAGATCGCCAGCGCTTCACCGGGCTGGTCCTACCGGCGGGCCATGGCGCATATCGCCGAGGCCGGTTGCGGTGTCGTGGTATTGATAGGACGTAACCCCTCGGTGGAAGAGAGCCTGGCGGAAGTACAGCAATTCCCCAAAACACCCCAGCTTACCGGCAGCGGTCCTGGCGATGCCTCGCCCAATTACCGCTGGATAGGTACCGGGTCGCAAATTCTGCGGCGATTGGGTGTTGGTAAAATGAAACTGCTGTCGGCGCCCGTTAGATTCAATGCACTGTCGGGTTTCAGCCTGGAAGTCACTGACTTCGTACAGCCCTGAGCGCGGAAGCGACGCTCAGCCGCGCTTGAAGTTGGGCGGGCGCTTCTCCATGAAGGCCGTCACGGCCTCGATATTGTCTTCCGACATGGCCTGTCTCGCCATTGCAGCTTGCTCCGCCTTGAACGCAGCATCGATGGCTGCGGTATGGTGCATACGCAGGCAGCGCTTTATCTCCCGCAAGGAACTGACCGGCCACTGGGCGATCTCCCTGGCCTTGTTCATGGCGTGTTCATACAGGTTGGCATCTGGGAGAACGTCGGCGACGATGCCGACTGTATGGGCCTTGTCGGCGTCAACCCACTCGGCGGTGTAGAACAGCTCCGCGGCGCGTTGGGCACCGATATTGGCCTGTAGCATATAGCTGCTGGCCCACTCTGGCGCCAGCGCAAGGCTGGCGAACGGCAGACGCAGACGCAAGCTCTCCCCTGCGTATACCACATCACAATGGAACAACACGGTTGCCCCACCACCTACCGCTACGCCATGGGCGGCGGCAACGATGGGTTTGTCGAAGTCGGCTACCGCCCGGGCCGCGGCCTCAAAAGGGTGTTCTTCCTCTCCATCGCCACCGAAACTGGCCAGGTCCACGCCCGCACAGAAGTTATCACCAGCACCGTGCAACAAAATGCATACTACCGAGTCATCAGTCGCTGCTTCGGTAAACAGGTCCCGAATGGACGCCCACATCTCGTTATCAATGGCGTTCTTCTTTTCCGGTCGATTAAAGGTTACGACCAGCACACCGTCGTCGTTACGGCTGGTTATTTTAGCGGCCATCGGTCTCTATCCGTTTACTCGTGAAAAGTGACGATATCGGCCAGGCTGGCACGGTCCGTCGCACAGGCATTGGCAGCGGCATCGGGATCGGGGTGGCCAAAGGAGATGCCGAACACCAGCTTGTTACTGGCATCGATGGACAGCTGTTCGCGCAGATAATCGGCGTGGAAACTCAGCGCCGTCTGCGGGCAACTACCCAGCCCATGGGCGGTGAGCCCCAGCATAATAGTCTGGGCAAACAGCCCCAGGTCCGCCGCTTCCCTCAACCCAAAAGGCTCAGGCAGGAACAGCAGTGCCAGGTGTGGCGCATCAAAGAATGTGAAATTGCGCATAAAGGCCTGCTGGCGGAGGTCCTTCTGCTCCCGCGCGATTCCCAGCGCATCGTACAGCGCCTGTGCAGAGGCGTACTGACGCTCCTGGTAAACGCCCTCGTATTTGCCATCGTAAGGAAAGTCCAGGCTGAGTTCGCCGGCCATGAATCGCTGTGGCAGTGATTCTCTCAGAGCATCCAGCTTTGCCCCGGAAACCACGTGTACCAGCCAGGGTTGGGAATTACAGTTACTGGGCGCGCGCAACGCCGTGCCAAAAACCTCGTCCAGCACATCCTGGGATACGGGCGTGGGCAGGAAGGCTCGCAGGGAACGTCGTTGCATGACAATGTCATTAAACACGGCGGCAGAGTCGGTCATTATTTGTTATCCATTGATGGGGAAGCGGTATTATGAGGCCTGCACCGATACGGCACCAGTCAACTGCCGGTGAAGTTAGCCGCGCGCTTTTCCTTGAAAGCCTTCATGCCCTCGCGGGCATCGGCAGATCCGAAAACGGGGCCCGCCAACTCATCGGAGGCGACCATCGCATCCTCCTCCGACAGGCATTCCTGGTGCTCACGCAGGGAGCGGGTTACCGCCTTGACCGCCAGGGGACCATTGGCGCAGATCTTGGCCGCGAATTCACGCGCGACTTCGAGTGTCGTGCCCGCGGGGACGACACGGTTAATCAGGCCGAATTCCAGCGCTTGCTGGGCCGTAATATGGTCGCCACACAACAACATCTCAGCCGCCAGGCAATAGGGAATCTGGCGCCTCAGGCGGACCGTTGAACCGGACATGGGGTAGAGACCTCGAGCCACTTCGGTGACGCCGAATATGGCATTTTCAGCACCGACACGGATATCCGTGCCTTGCAATATCTCGGTGCCGCCCGCCAGGGCATACCCTTCTACCGCCAGAATAAGCGGCTTATTGGGTCGGTTGTCGCGCAGCAGGGCCTGCCAATGAATATTGGGGACCTCAGCCATCAACGCCATGAATTCTTCAGTGGAGCGGTGCTCGCCCTCGGCGCCGACCTTCAGATCCATACCCGCACAAAACGTATCGCCATTGGCGGTGAGTATCGCGCAGTAAAGGGAGTCGTCCTCGTCCAGGAGCCGCCAGGCCTTGTACATGCCCAACAGCATCTCCGGGCTGAAGGCATTCTTTGCCTCCGGTCGATTCAGGGTGACGGTGAGGACATGGCCATCCTGCTCGATGATGCAATTTTCCGTGCTGATCGCCAGTTCGGCCATCGTAAACTCCTTTCGACTAGTTGACCCGGTGCTCGCCGGCAAGGGCGATTTCCAGGGCCTTCGGGTAGGCAGGTTTACCACTGGGGGCGCGCGGCACTTCCTGCACTACATGCAATTCGCGCGGCAGCTTATAGCCCGCGATGTGCTTTCGCGCCTCTTCCTGGATCGAATCAAGGCTGAGCCGGGCGTCACCACGGGGCGCTACCACAGCGGTAACACGACTGCCGAAGCGCTCATCCGGTGTTGCCACCACCAGGCAGTCAAATACCCCGGGGTGGGACTTCAGAGCCTGTTCAACCTCCTCCGGAAACACCTTCTCGCCGCCGCTGTTGATGCAGTTAGAGCCGCGGCCGTACACCGTGATACTTTCATCTTCCTCGAGGCGAGCCTCATCCCCGAGTAACAGCCATGACTGGCCGTCAACCTCGACAATGGTTTTTGCTGTCTTGACCGGGTCGTTGTAGTAACCCACCGGAATAAAACCACTGCGCGCGAAAATCCCCATTTCACCGGGTAGAACGTGTCGATGAGCCTCGCCTTCTACATCGCTTATGACCGACATGAATTCACTTTTGACAACATTACCCAGTCCCTGCCCCTTTTTGCCGCCACCGTCCATGCCCATATTGCCGCTCTCGGAAGACCCGAAGGAATTGGTGATGAATACATTGGGGAAATGGTGCCGAAAGGCTTCCTGCTTGCTCTCCGAAAACACCGCCCCACCGGAGCCAACACTGAACACCGAACTCAGGTCCCATCGGTCGGGGTTGGCATCAAGGGAATCAAGCAGGGGAACCGCCATGGCGTCACCGACGATTGTCACTGCATTGACCTTTTCTCGGGCAACGATATCCCAGACTTCCTCGCCCACCAGCGAGCGTGATGGGTTAAGGACCAGGGTGTTCCCCGCCAGGAGTTGAATGCAGGCATACCACCAACAGGCGCCGTGCATCAGCGGTGCCAGGGCCATGCCCACGATCGGGAAATCCCCAACGCGGTCGGCGATCTGCTCGGGCTCGGTGATGGCACCATCAGGGTGGAACCAGCCGCCGCCACCCATGGCCGCGAAGAACACATTCTTATGTGGCCACATCACACCCTTGGGCATGCCCGTAGTACCGCCTGTGTAGAGCACGAAGAGATCGTCATCTGAGCGTTCACCAAAATCTCTCTCCGAGGATTGACCCCGCATCGTTGATTCGTACTCAGCGCCGTCGATGGCCGCAGGATCACTGTCACTGCCGTCCTCGACATAAATGTAGGTGTGCAGGTCCGGTGCCGAGTCGCGAATTTCGGCGATGTGCGGGATGAATTCCCGGTTGTGAATACAGGCAACCATATCCGCGTTGTCAAAAATATAAAGCAGCTCCTCCTCGACGTAGCGGTAATTCACATTGATAGGCACCGCGCGAATCTTGAAGCAGGCCATCATGCCCTCTAGATACTCGTTGCAGTTGTACAGGTACAGGCCCACGTGATCTCCGGCCTTCACCCCCTTCCCCGCCAGGTAATGCGCCAGACGATTGGCGCGCTGCTCTAACGCAGCGAAGCTGGCGCGTTGATCGCCACAGACCAATGCATCACGTGATGGCACCTTATCCGCCACCATTTCAAACATGTCGGCAATATTGAAATGCTTTGCCATTGTCACTTCCTCAGTAGAATCTTGAATCAGGGTTTATCCGCACCGACAACCCACATCGAAAAGAATTGCGCGCCCCCGCCATAGGCATGCCCCATGGCCAACCTGGCTCCTTCCACCTGGTGATCTCCAGCGTCGCCACGCACCTGCCTGGCAGCCTCGGCGAAACGAATCATTCCTGACGCGCCAATCGGGTTGGAGGACAGCACACCACCGGAGCAATTCCAGGGAATATCACCGCCCTCATCCAGCGAGGTCGCACCCTCCATCGTGAGCTTCCAACCCTCACCCTCCTCGGCAAAACCGAGATTTTCCAGCCACATTGGCTCGTACCAGCTGAAGGGAACATAAATCTCGGCACAATCGAGATCTCGGCGTGGGTTGGTGATACCCGCTTGCCGATAGACATCCGCCGCGCAATCCCGTCCTGCCTGGGGGTTTACCTCTTCCCTGCCCGCATACATGGTCGGCTCCGAGCGCATGGCACCGCCCCGAATCCACGCGGGCGGCTTGGGCGATTGCTCGGCCAGGGTTTCGTTCGCGATTACCATCGCACAGGCGCCATCGGAAGACGGGCAGGCCTCGAGAAAACGCAGTGGGTCCCAAAGCATAAAGGAATCCCTGACTTCTTCCATGGTGATATCGGGCTTTTGCAAATGGGCCAGAGGATTACGTGCACCGTGAAGTCGATCTTTGACCGCCACTTTGATGCCGACATCAGCCGGTGCCTTGGACCGGCGAATATACTCGCGAATGATCGGCGCAAAGTATCCGCCGGCACCGGCATTGAGGTGCACCGAGAACGGCTGGGGGGTCGACAGCGCCCACATTGCATTGGACTCAGATTGCTTCTCGAAGGTCACCGTCAGAATGCGTTTGAACATACCGCTTTGCACATGGGAAGCGGCCACCAGCGCTGTCGAGCCACCCACCGATCCCGCGGTATGGACACGCATCATCGGCTTGCCATTACAGCCCAGTGCATCGGCGAGATAGATTTCAGGCATTACCACGCCCTCGAACATATCGGGCGCCTTGCCAATAATCACTGCGTCGATGTCGTCGAATCCCAGGCCCGCGTCGTCCAGCGCATTCTGCGCCGCTTCTCGCAGCAAGCCGGCGATGGAAACGTCGCCTCGCTTGGTCTGGTAACTCGTTTGCCCTATGCCAACTACTGCCGCCAACTCTGCCATTACACGGCCTCCAGAACTGTTACCAGGTTGTGTTGCAGGCAGGGACCACTGGTGGTGTGAGCAACACCTCGCGATGCGTCACCCGCCACAATGCGATTAAAGACCTCGCCAATGCGTGAGAGGCCCGAGGCCATCATCAGGTTACCGGCGAGCACGCCGCCACTGGGGTTGATCACCGTGGTCTCTTGCAGGCCAAGTGCCCGCGCCAGAATAATTTCCTGGTGACTGAAGGGCGCGTATAACTCGGCAACATCAACCGCACCATCAGCGACGCCTGCCGCCTCTGCTGCCTGTCTTGTTGATACCGAATCGGTGAGGTCACGCATGCCCAGGTTGTGCGTTTCCATACGATGATCCATGCCGGTAATCAGGGCATAGGGGACACCCCACTCCCTGGCTTTCTCTGGCGTGCAGATAATCATGGCCGAGGCACCATCAGATATCGGACTGCAATCCGATTTGCGCAGCGGTGACAGGTAAGTCTCCTCCGCGAGTACGTCATCGGCACTCATGTTGCCTTTGAGCTGCGCGTGCGGATTGCTCAACGCATTATTGCGAGAGCGCGCTACTACCTCCGCCATGTCACGCTCACTGATCAGCCCCTGATCCAGCATCAATCGGGCCTGCATCGCGTTCAGCGACACGTAATCCACCCACAGTGGTGCGAGGTAGTAAGGATCCAGTTGCTGCGAGAGGACTATCGGCAGCTCCCCGGGGGACGATTTGCTGAAACCGTAAATCAGCGCAGATTCTGCCTGGCCCATACGAATCTTCAAGATCGATTCGTAAATCGCCCAGGCGGCATCCATCTCTACGTGGGATTCCTTGATGGGCGGGACGGCACCGAGCGCATCAACGCCCGCCACGAATGCGAATGCCGCGCCCTGCAGGTAGTCGCAGCTACCGGAGCAAACAAAATCTACATCCTGCGCGTTATTGATTCCCACCTGGTCGTAGACCGCACGTAACTGCGGCATGATCAGCTCGACTTCGTTGGCGACACCGGCGTGTGGTACGCAATCGGACTGGCTGTAGGCTACAACAGCTATCTCTTTCATCAGCTCACTCCTCCCAACTCGCCGGTATGCCCGAAGCCGGTAAGCCCGAAGCCGGTATGCCCTCGACCGGGACCTGCCCTATTCTGGCAACCGGAACATCGGGTTCATCAAGGGGTTTGAAGTAGCGGATGTTATCCATGGCGTAATCCCACTCTTCGCTGGGTTTCCAAACCGCCTGCACCCGCTGGCCAATATGCACGTCCTCGTTGACGCACTCGCTCATCAGGTGGATGAAGGAGATATTCGCCCCATCTGCCACGAGGTTGGCCACGACATAGGGCGGCTCGATGGGGTTGTTGGGGATAGGGATGGCCACAATAGTGAAGGACTGGACCGTCGCCTTGTCGGAGAGCTCCACCTCCTCTTCGGTGGGAACACCACAGGCCGGACAGGACCCCCGTGGCGGGATATACACATTGGCGCAGCTGGGGCAGCGCTGCCCTGTTAATACGCCCTCCTTGAGTCGGGACAGGAACCGGGACGGCGCCAGTCCTGCCGTAAAGTTGTACTGCAGGTAAATCGGGGCTTCGATATCGGTGATCATTTCGTTCTGGTCGCTCATAGTCTGCTCCTACACCAGTTCGAAGTACTGGATATCGTCGATGAAACCGCGAGGCTCATCTGCCCAGACCGCTCGCACCCTCGCGCCGGTTACCACCGCGTCTTCCGATGGTGCCTTGACGCAATGCACCATGGGCACATCGGCGCCTTCCAGGCGTATCATCGCCCAGGCAAAAGGCTGGTCCAGGGGATGGGCCGCACGCGGGTGCTTTACCCAGCACCAACTGGCTATGTCGCCTTCCTGGCCCACTTCAACAAAGTCACTGAGTGCCTCTGCGGTATCGGGGTCATACTCCATGGGCGGAACAATAACGCGTCCATCGCTGGCGCGATTGCCAAGGATTTGTCGGTTGCGTAATCCGGTGAGGAACCGGCCTACCACCGGGCCTGTGGATCGGGTGTAGGTGAAGCCAAGCTCAAACGCCTGGCTGAGAACTTCAGGCTGCGTCACAATGATGGCGCTCCTAGGATGCAAACAGGGGATATCGAGTATCCGGTAGCCTCTGATCGTTCTCAATGACGAGAAGGATCATGTGCTTATGACTTTTGCGCTCACTCACAAACCCCTGGTGGTAGCCAGGTCGCCTTACTTATACCAGCATACGGTGAATACCCACGCATGCTTTCCCGTGCGCAAAAATAATTCATAATGCGCGCTGCACTCTTTCGGCGGACTGCCGCCGGGCTTTACCCGTAAAAAGGAGCACACGATGGGCGTTGCCAGTATTGGTTACCTGAGAATTGAAGCCACGGATACCGCTGCATGGATGGACTTTGGGACCAACATCCTGGGCCTGATGGATGCTGGTCTGGACGATGCCGAGGGCGCCTCGTTCCTGCGGATGGACGACCACCCATTTCGGTTCATGCTGGAGCCGGGTGAGGCAGATCGCCTGTTGGCCTGTGGCCTTGAATTTCGGGACCAGGCCACCTGGGAGGTTACCTGCCAGGGTTTGGCTGCTGCTGGCCACGAACTGACCGCTGGGACTGCCGAGCAGGCGGCCAGACGCCGCGTGAGTGGCTTTGCATCGGTAACAGATCCCTCTGGCAACCTGTTGGAGCTATATTACGGACGCATGCTGGATTACGCCCCGCTAATATCGCCGGTTGGCATACGTCAGTTCATTACGGGCGACGAGATTACCGGCGATATGGGCTTCGGCCACGCCGTCCTGCCGGCGCCGGCGACCGAAGAGACCATTACCTTTTACCAGGACCTTATCGGTCTGGGCCCCAGTGACGACCTGTATCCACCAATGCCCGAGGGCGCACCGGATACCCGAGTGTATTTCATGCATGCCGACAATCCACGTCAGCACTCGCTAGCCCTCTACAATCACCCTCACCCCGCGGGCGTTGTCCACATCATGGTGGAGGTGGAAAGTCTGGACGAGGTCGGGCGAGCGATGGAACGGGTCAAGACGGCAGGCTTGCCGCTTTTCGCTACGCTGGGACGTCACGTCAATGACAATATGTGCAGCTTTTATGTCATGGCGCCAGGCGGTATCGCGGTCGAGTATGGCTACGACGGGCTCCTGATTGACTGGGAGGATTATCAGCCAACGGTGAGCACGGTGGGCGACCTGTGGGGGCACGAGTACAACGTGCCCGGCTAAAGATCCTCAGTTGGCCTTCATCCACTGACCCATCGCGTTGACAGTCTCGATGTTGAGCTGTCCTGCCAGTCCCGCTTCGCGGTGTACGGCGATCGCCTGGTACTCTTCCGACATAATCATGTCCAGCATGGCCTGGCGTGAGGGATATTGGGCAATCGCCACCTGGTCCCATAGTTCCTCGACCTCGCCCAGCATCAAGCGAGAAACCTGGGCTGAGAAAAGCATCGCGCCACCCAGACTATTGACGATCTTGGCCACTTCAACACCGTAGAGGCCAAAAGCTTCTGCCCCGGACAACTCGGTCTCGCGACCATCTGCGTACTCGGCCCTGTCGCGAAACTTGAGCAGGTTAACCATGCTAATGGGTCCCTCCGCCGAGGGCTCAGAGAATCCCTGGAGCTGCTCATCGTTCGGATGCAATTTATTTTCTACCTTCATTTCCTCGCCCTCATTAGTAAGCTGCACACCGGCTACCGGTCTCGCGGATAAAATGGAGCGAGCACCATAACGCAGAAGATTCTGGAAACAAAATCAGGCAAACGAGGTCTAACTGGCAAGGCATAGCTGGTGCAGCCCCCAGTCGCGTTACCCATGGCCTGTTCTATACTGCATATGATGAAGACACTTTTTCGCTACAGTTTGCTGATAATCGGTGTGACGGGCATCCCGCTGGCCAGCGCCCAGACCGTCTACAAAACCGTGGATGAAAGCGGGGCTGTCAGTTTTTCAGATACACCACCTGCCGGTGACACCGAGGCGGAGACATTGCAGATCAACGCGCCGCCACCCAGCTCTGACCCGACGCAACAGGCCAATCTGGAAGCGATGCGGGAAACCACCGATCGAATGGCTGAAGACCGGCGAGAGCGGGAAAAACACCGCGCCGAAATGCGCGAGATCCAGGCGAGAAACACTGCTGGTGATAGCAACCAGAGCAACATGGATGACTATTACGACAGTTACTATCCCATTTATACCGGCTACAACAATCGCCGTTACTACAATCATCGGCCACCCTACCGCCCGGGTTTCAGGCCTAAGCCCGAGCACCCCATCGCGCGGCCACCCCACCGCCCGATACCCCGGGATACCGGTTCCAACAATTCGCAATTGATGCGACCGATAGTATCGGGGAAACGCTAGCCGGCCGGAACGTGCTGGGTAATACAGTGGATATTGCCGCCGCCCAGCAGAACCTCCCGACTGGGCACGCCCACTACCTCATGGTTGGGGAAGACCCCCCGCAATATCTCCAGCGCTTGCGGGTCTCGCGCCGGGTCCAGCTGGGGACAGATGACTCGCCGGTTAGTGATCAGGAAATTGGCGTAGGAGCCACCCAACCTTTCCCCTGCCCGCCGATTGGCATGGCCCGAGGAGCGCAGGCCGGCAAACTCTTCTTCAGTCATGTACAACGGGCCGGGAATTGGCAACCTGTGGATGACGATTTCGCGCCCGCCGGCATCTCGCGCCGCCTGCAATTCTGCCTCGGCTTCGCGACAAATCTCGTACATAGGATCAGCAGGGTCATCACACCAGCTCAGCACGACTTCACCCGGTGACACCACGTGAAGCAGATTATCGATATGCCCGTTGGTCTCATCGTTATACAAGCCGCGCTTCAGCCAGATAAATTTGTCGATCGCCAGTTGATCCGCAAGTAGTTTCTCGATCTGCTCCTTGGAAAGCCCGGGATTACGGCTCGGATGAAGCAGGCACTCCTCCGTCGTGTAGAGCGTCCCCTCACCATCGACATGAATCGACCCACCCTCGAGAATCAATGCCGGCGCATAGCGATCCTCACCGCGCATCTCGAGTACCGATCGCGCGACAGCTGCATCCTTGTCCCAGGGGGAGTAGAGCCCATCCAGTTCACCGCCCCAGGCGTTGAAGCGCCAGTCCACGCCGCGACGCTCACCCAGGTCATTGATGACGTAGGTAGGCCCCACATCGCGCATCCAACTGTCGTCGCTCGCGAGTTCAACCACTGTCACTTCGTTGGGTAATTGTTCCCGGGCAGCGACCACCTGCTCCGGACTGGCAAACAGGGTAACCGGAGTCACTTGCGCGATGGCGGTGGCCACGTCGACAAATTGCCGTTGTGCCTCGCGGGCATCATTGCGCCAGTTGTCGGGACGCTCGGGCCAGAGCATCAATACCGCTTCCTGCGCCTCGTGTTCCCCGGGCATCCGAAAACCGTCCTCCCGGGGCGTGCTGGAACGTGTTGCAGTCATAGGTATGGAGGCAGCCCTGTACTGATCACAACTTGCCTATAGAGCCGTAAAGTTCCGGCCGGCGATCGCGAAACAGTCCCCAGGACCGGCGATAATTCTCGGTCTCATCGAGATCTATCTCAGCGTAGAGGACGGTTTCCTCCTCGCGATCAGCCTCGGCTATCTTGGCACCTGTATGGTCAGCTATGAAGGAGGAGCCGTAGAAGGTCGTGATAATGCCATCGTCTTCCTCCACGCCGACACGGTTCGACGCAATGACCGGCAGAATATTGGCCGCCGCGTGACCCTGCATTACCCGCTGCCAGTGGCCACTGGAATCCAGAGTGGCATCCTGCGGTTCGCTGCCGATCGCCGTGGGATAAAACATCGCCTCTGCGCCCATGAGGGCACAACTGCGCGCAAGCTCGGGAAACCACTGGTCCCAGCAAATACCAGCACCGAAACAGCCAAAGCGGGTCTGCCAGACACGAAAGCCAGTATCACCCGGCGTGAAGTAGAATTTTTCGCAGTATCCGGGGCCATCTGGAATATGGCTCTTGCGATAGTTGTCCAGGATCCGGCCGTCGGCGTCGACCATTACCAGTGAATTGAAAAACGTATTGTTGTCTCGCTCGTAATAACTGAGTGGCAAGACAACCTCCAGCTCACCTGCCAGTGCGGCGAAGCGCTCGATTAGAGGATTACCGGCGAGCGGCTTGGCCAGGTCCAGGTACTTGTATTGCTGGGTCTTGCAGAAGTAAGGCGCTTCGAACAGTTCCTGCAGCAGAATCACCTGGGCGCCGTTGCCGGCAGCCTCGCGGATGGCAGCTTCACACTTGGCAAGGTTTGCCTCAATATCCCAACCGATCGCCAACTGGGTAGCGGCAAAAGTGACCTTTCGGCTCATGGCGTTTTCCCAATGTCCAACATCCCTGATACCACCATGATATGACCATAATCACGCCATCGGCTATACCGAAAAGGTGGTAAGGCGAGAAAGATTTTATCTGATGTCGCCGCTGTTACAGTCAACCGACGTGGTAACCACTCGCAGTTTGCGATATTTTTACTGTGACCTGGGAAGACGACTGATATGAAAGCGCTATTTGTCACGGCGGCTGTCCTCATCATCACCTTTTTTGCCGGCGCGGTGTACATCGCCCTGAGCAGCTCACCTGAAACTCCGCGAGAGGCACAGTGTCGCCAGGCCGTTGCCGCTCAATTTGACCAGGCTGAGACGGGCTATACCGGCTTCGCCGCCATGCTGCGCGATGCCCGAAAACGCGGCGAGGACAGTCCTCACACCATGATGAACAAGGCTTACCAGGATTGCCTGGAAAACCCCGACAGACCTTGAATGCCGAGGCCCGACAGCAGCAACCGGTAATTCAGGGCAGCCAGATGTGCAAGGGTAGTACACTGGTGCCCCTTTCATGCGGACCGCAACTGCGGCGAATTCATGCGTAAGATTCTATCTTTAATCACTCTCCTGTTCGCCGTACCCCTGGTCCTTGCGATCGCGCTGGTCGCAACCAGCAGGTTGTTTGACGGTCACTCATTACCACCCGCGCCCACGCCAGCTACTGTGGTACTGGACAATGTAAATCTCGTGCCGATTTCGAGAGAGGGTATCGAAAAAAGCCGCAAGGTCATTATCGAAAATGGCCGCATCACTGCCATCGAACCTGCCGGTCCGCCGCATGCTGCGGGCATGAAGGTGCTGGATATGCAGAGCCGGTATATGGCGCCGGGACTGACTGATATGCACGTCCATATAGACGACAGAGAGCAACTACGCCTGGCCCTCGCACACGGTGTTACGGCCGTCAGAAATATGGACGGCATGCCTTTCCACATACGGTGGAAAGAAGAGCTTGTAGCTGGAGAGTGGCTGGGCAGTCGACTCTACTCCAGCTCTCCCATTCTGCACGGAGAACAGTACTCCTCCTTCATCGATATTATTGTTGAAGATGCGCAGCGCGCGAAGACGGTACGCGATCAACTGGCCACGGAGCGCTGGGATTCTATCAAGATCTATTCAGGCCTCAGTGTCGAAGCCTTCAAGGTAATTGCGGACAAAGAGGCTACGCAGACCCGGCCAATCGTGGGTCATGTCCCCTACCCTGTGGTCAGGGAAAACTACCTGCTGGCGAGCAACATGCAAACGCTGGAACATGTCGAGGAGATATTTCAGGGACCACTCGAGCACGACTTTGACGAGCAGAAGCTGGCTGCAGTGATCAATGACCTGGCAGCCATCGGTGCCGTGGTCTGCCCCACACTGGCGACTTTTGAGAACCTGACCCGCCTCTCAGTAGAAAAGAGCAGCTACCTGTCTACACTGCCAACCGGACACATGACAGCATTTGGTGAATTCTTTCGACGCAAGATTGATATTGACCGATGGCTGGCTGCATCTGTGGAACGGGGAGAATACAACGCCAGGGAACTCATTTTCCTGCAAACCATCGTCAAGCAATTGGATGAGAAGCAGGTCAGGCTGGTGCTGGGTACGGATGCCGGTACCAACTTCGTACAAACGGGTCCCTCGGTTTGGCAGGAGATGCGCTTGATGTTGAACGCGGGTATGACGCCCGCCTCGGTGCTGAGAAGTGCGACCCTCACCCCGGCAGAGGTGCTTGGCGTAGACCGGGATTACGGCTCAGTTGATGTTGGCAAGATCGCGGATTTCGTACTCACCGAATTGAACCCGATTGAGACACCTTCAACGCTGTCGGACATCGGGGGACTGGTGATCGCGGGCAATTACCTCAACAGAGAAGACCTGGAAACCTTACGCTCCGGCGAGGGGCGCGTGGCCGGTTGGTGGCGCTCCGTGGCGCGCTACCTGGACGCAATCCTCGTGCGCAAACTTGCCTACTGAACGTAACTTACGTATTCAAAGCTTGCAAAGAAGTGGGCTACACACCACTTGCGATGGAATTGCGCTAGACTTACACCCCACCAGGATTGAGCCCGCGCCAAGGGGAGAGTGACCGTGCAAAAAGCCGAATTTTCGAAGATGTCTGAAAGTACTGCCGAAGACTGGCAGATCATTATGCATGAGCAGCTTGTCTTCATTTCCAAGCTACCTGATCGCATCCTGAGCCACATGGAATTGCTGCGCGGTGATTACGGCGGTTTTCCGATCGACCGCTTGCAGCACTGCCTACAGACTGCCAACCTCGCTGCCGAAGCCGGTGAAGACGACGAATACGTGGTCTGTGCTTTACTCCACGATATTGGCGACACCCTGGGTAGTACCAATCACCCCGACGTAGCTGCGGCCATTTTGCAGCCCTTCATCAGTGAGGCCAATCACTGGATGGTGAAGCATCACGGTATCTTCCAGGGTTACAATTTCTTTCACTACGTGGGGATGGACCGCAACATGCGGGACCAATTCAGGGACAGCGAGCACTTCGAGAGGACGGCTCGATTCGTCGAGAACTACGACAACCCCGCATTTGATGCCTCAGCCCCGGAGCTGTCATTGAGCCTGTTTGAGCCGATGGTGCGCAAGGTTTTCAGCGAGCCCAAGCATAGCCTCTACAAGGACATCATGAACTGACACGTCGCCAGGGCTGTCATACCTCTGCCAGCCCTACCCGTGTCGATGCTTCTTGGGCGGCCCCACCTGGGCGGCCCCACCTGGGCGGCCCCACCTGGGTGGTCCTGTCTAGGCGGCGCCAACTGAAACATCGGCGTAACTCCAAGTAAAATTTAGTATTTTTAACTACTTCTGGCCTCTGATACACCCAAAAGTACCCCCACGACGAGCCGCACCTGCTTTATTCAGTGCTTCGCAGTGCTTCGCAGTGCTTTCAAGTTTAAAACTGCCACCATCTTCCAGACTTTGGGTCTACTTTTTCGATCCAGAAACGGACATGCTTGCAGACTACGCTCTAATCGAGTGCCGGAATTCTTGAACTTGGATCGATGTTACCGATGGCGGAATACTCTCCCAGAATCGTCATTTCAGGGAGATAGGT
>CAZPVJ010000014.1:0-4554 GCA_964590005.1 uncultured Alteromonadaceae bacterium
CTATAGTGCGCCGGGGGTACTGTCACCTCAGAGAGACTAGCAGATTTATGCCCATCCAGAACTTTACGGCTGACAACACCGCTATATCGGTTTGGGAAAGTGCGCGTTAACATCTTGTGTTAACGTGCCGTGTTCCGGCAAGCTTGAGGCCATGGTCCAGGCAGCCCGCGAGTTGCGCGAGGGATTCGGCAAGCAGGCCTGAAACCGCCTGGGGTGGCCGTAGGGGATGGCCACCACCAGGTCATGTATCTGGCATCATCATCCCGGCCGCCATTAGGCTGTCAGTCAACCCTGCGCTTGCAGTCAATGCAGCGTAGAATGACAGGATGCAGGCCACGCTAGGACATCTCTCCATACCGGCGCTGCTGGTGATGGGACTCGCGCTATTCCTGCTGGGGATGAGCCAGCTGGAAAATGGCGTCCGCTCCCTGGGTTACAACACGTTCAAGCGCTGGTTATCTAACTCCACCAAGTCATCCCTTGGCAGTATCGCCGTCGGTGCTTCGGTGACCGCCATACTGCAAAGTAGCTCCCTGGTCAGCCTGATGGTGCTGGCTTTCGCCAGCGCAGCGGTGCTTCCACTGACCAACGCGGTGGGCATGATCCTCGGCGCTAATCTCGGGACCACGTTCACCGGTTGGATGGTTGCCACAATCGGTTTCAAACTGTCTCTGCAGGCGTTCGCACTACCGCTGATGGCAAGTGGTGCGATACTGCAGTTGGTTTCACAGAGCCGGGCCCGCCTCAGGGGATTTGGCGTACTGTTATTCGGTCTGGGCCTGATAGTTTTTGGCCTGGACATCATGAAAGACGCCGTGGGCGACCTGCCATCGCAGTGGGACCTGGGTGCTCTGCGCGCTTACGGCCCCTGGCTGTACTTTCTGGCGGGCGCCGCCATTGCCGCGTTGATCCAGTCCAGTTCGGCAACCATGATGATCACCCTGGCTGGACTGCATGCTGGCTTGCTGAATCTTGAATCTGCGGCTGCCCTGGTCATCGGCGCAGACCTCGGCACCACCAGTACCACTGCTCTGGGTAGCATCGGGGGTCACTTTATCAAGCGTCAACTCGCCCTGGCGCACTTCCTGTTTAATGCCATCGTAGACTTGGGCGCATTCTTCCTGTTGCTACCCCTTCTGCCGGCCATGATTGAGCTGTTCTCCCTGCAAGACCCGCTTTACAGCCTGGTTGCCTTCCACAGTTTGTTCAATCTTCTGGGTCTGCTGGCTTTCCTGCCAATACTGACGCCTTTCTCCAACTGGATCGGGAATCGATTCATCTCACCAGAGGCAGCTGAAAGACCGCTGGTCGGGCAGCCGGTGACAGTGCCTGATGCGGCCCTCCTGGTCACCGGCCGGGTGCTGGCAAACATCCGCAATCACGCCGCAGTGCTGAACCTTCATGCTTTTCACCTCAGCGCAGAACAGCTCACCCTACCCGCGGCGCATAAACAGTTGCTGGAGGCTTGCTTCGACGTGCGTATCACGCCCGGGGAGCGCTACCGGCGAATAAAGCAACAGGAGTCTGACCTGCTCGCCTACTCTTTCGATCTGCAGGAACAAGCGCTGAATGCCAGCCAGGTGGCGCTGCTGCAAAGTCAGATCAGGGATGCAAGGGCCCTCGTCTACAGCAGCAAAACCTTGAACGACGTGCGCGAAAACCTGGTCTCGATGCGTCACAGCGAACAGGAAAACGTTGTCGACTTGTACCACCTGCATCGCAATTTCATGACAGCGTTCTATGGCCAGTATCTGCAACTGCCGGCGCGCGATCAGTTGACCCCCACTGAACGGGAGATCGTCATGCGCTTACTTGAAGACAATGAAAGGCACTACCAACAGTCCAACGACGCGGTCAACCAGATGGCGTCAATGGACCTGGTCAGTGGTATCGAACTATCAACGATGCTCAATGTGAACCGGGAAGTTCATCACGCCCTGAAGAGCCTGTTACTCGCGCTTGAGTAAACCGATGCGACATTGCGGAGACGGCCCACGCGACCTATAGTTGCGCCTCGCGCATGAGGGAACTGTCCGCACTATGATTTACCTGGTTCGACACGGTGAGGCCGCCGCCACCTGGGGTGAGCACCCTGATCCCGGCCTGTCGTCGCTGGGGCTGCAACAAGCAACCACCGCAGCCCAATCACTGGCCCAGCTCGCTATTCACCACGTATTCAGCAGTCCCATGTTACGTTGTCAGGAAACAGCTCAGCCGTTTGCGGAGTTAAGTCAGCTGGCACCGGCCATTGAGCCAAACGTTATCGAAATTCCTACGCCTGGGGAGGTTGGCAACCGTCAGGGCTGGCTTCGGGATTTGATGTCTGGCATATGGGCCGATGCGCCACCACCGATCCTTGAATGGCGGGATGCATTGCTGGACCGGATGGCGACATTACCGGACGAGTCCGTCGTGTTCACCCACTTTATCGCGATCAACGCGGTCGTGGGCGAGCTCGAGGGGCGTGAGGAAGTTACCGTATTTCGTCCAGATCACTGCTCGATTACCCGCGTCGAAACTGGCAGCGAGGGTTTACGATTGCTTGAGCGCGGACGGGAGGCCGGAACAAAAATACTGTAGCGGCGCAAAACTCAAGAGAGCGTGGACCGCCCCATCAATCCGGTCAGGCGCCGAACCAACCACTTGGGTGTACTGCGCGCCGCCAGTGTTCCTGCCAGGTTAAGACTGCCCGGTACCACAATCGTTTTACCTTTCATGCAGGCACGGTAGGCTTCACGGGCCACCTCCTCCACGTCGCCCACCAGCATGGATGGCAGCGACTCAGCGACCGCTCCCGCGGAAGCCATCATGTTGGTGGCGGTGACCCCCGGACACAGTGTAGTGACCGTTACACCACTGCCCCGCAGTTCTTCTGAAAGCGCCTCGGACAGCGACAGTACATAGGCCTTGGTCGCTGCGTAGGTGGCAAGGCTGGGAAATGGCTGAAAGGCGGCAATGGAGGCCACGTTCAAAACGCGTCCCGCGCCGCGCTCCAGCATCGCGGGCAAAAAATAGGCGAGCAGGTCTGTCAGGCCCGCGATGTTCAGCTGAATCATGCGCTGATGGTACTCGGGGTCCATTTCGACAAAAGCACCGTGCTCCAGGACACCTGCATTGTTGACCAGCACATCCACGGGCTGGCCCTCGCGCTCCAGGCTGTGGGCCAGGGCCTGAGAACTACCCTGCTGTGAAAGATCCGCTGGCCGCACCGCAATCATGGTGCCATGCTCCGCTGCCAGCTGGTCAGCCAGGGCCTCGAGTTTATCGGCACTGCGCGCCACCAGGATAAGGTCGTAGCCCTCCTCCGCAAATATTCCGGCCAGGGCCTCTCCTATCCCCGACGAGGCGCCAGTGATCAGTACCGTGCCGTATTTGTCTTCCATGCGAACCTCTCGCTAATACCCTATGTCTACCTGGCGCCCAACGCCCAACAGTCCCGTAAAGATCCCAGTGAGCCACCCGCGCGATCGCTTTGACCAAACGCCTGCGTTGGTTCAAGCTATATCCAGTGTATTCCATCCAGCAAAAAAGTACCGCTGGGTGCAACGGACAACTAAACATGGATCATAAAAATGACAACATCCAATAACACTCAGGGTGGGGAGTCCAAACTAGATATCGGTGCGCTGATTCACTCAGTCGCCGGTATCGCGGCATTAGTTGCCGGCGGGCTCATGTATCGCTACGAATGGGCCTTGACCGTATTTTCCGGGCTGATGATCCTGTCGGCTGTCAGCTCCGTCGTGATCTCCTGGCGCCACGACGCCTGGGTGCCCGGTCACTGGCTCGCCATGTTACCTATTGTTGGGATCGCCATTGGCTACTTCGTCGCCCCCTGGGGGTTTACACTCGCCTACGTCTGCCTGTGGATTGCTTTCATCCATTTCATCGTCCGCGGAGTGCAGAAAATGCGTGCCGAGGCGAATACCGGCTGACAGTTTGCCGGCAGGCCGACCACACCCCGAGCGCCCCATGACCACTAGATTGCCGTGTTGGGACGGGTGCTGGCCGAGTTGCTACGCGACAATGCAATCATGTCCCAGCTCACTCTCCAACGGCAGTTGACCTCGCCGCAGACCCTGCTCGCCATGGCGGCCCTGCCGGCGCTGCTGTGGTATGGCAATCCGGCAGTCGCCCTGCTCCTGGGAGCCGTGTTGTCCCTGGGTTTCGATAAATCGGTTATTCCCCAGGCCAAGAATATCGGCCAGTACGCATTACAGGCGGCTATTATCCTGCTCGGGTTCAAACTCAACGCCGGCCAGTTGGTGCAGATAAGCGCCGACTACAGCCTGCTGGTCACCGTGTATGTGCTGTTTACCATTGTCCTGGGGCTGGGACTGGGCCACGTCTTGGGTAATGCGAAGAAGTCGAGCCAGTTGATCGCCTCAGGCACCGCGATCTGCGGCGGGACAACCATCGCCAGCCTGTCGCCGGTTATCGGGGCTCGCCCGGAGTAGACCGGCGTCGCCCTGACCCTGGTGTTCCTACTCAATGCGGTTGCCCTGTTCTCCTTCCCGGTGGTGGGCGAATACCTGCAACTCAGCCAGCAGCAAT